>CAZBWE010000022.1:0-26639 GCA_964495465.1 uncultured Pirellulales bacterium | reverse complement strand
GCTTATAACATCAAAGCTACGGCCTCCACACTAAAAGCAGACCTCATTCTTGCCGGCACACCGGCGACGGGCCACATAAAAATCTCGCTTGAAAGCCCTGAAATTGTGAAGGTGCTTTTGACGTGCGACGACGGCAAGGCCAAGAAAATCACGGAGGAATTTATTGACCAGGGCGAGCATTACTATGGCATCTGGGAAAGACCGCAGGGCGGTAATATAGACAACCGCGGCGCTGATGAAGACTTGATTGGTTTTAAGGGAGAACCGGATGACAATGCCCGGGCGCCATTTTATATAACAAGTGGAAAATACGGTATCTATGTTGATACAGTGGCCTTAGGTTACTATACGATAGCCAAAAACGGCATAACCAGCTTCGGCTTCGACGAAGGGAAGTTATCATATTATGTGCTTTACGGGCCCACGTATGGTGATATTTTGAACAAATATAATCAACTCGCTGGGCCGCCTAGGATGCCGCCGGACTGGGCCTTCGATTCCGTATGGTGGAGAGACGATGACTACAAGGATATGGGGCATTACGATACAGTGGCCCAGAGAACAATCGATAGCGCACAGGATAACGTGGAGGCCACAGCCAACCATTTACAATACTATCAGATTCCCGCATCAGCTATATGGATTGACAGGCCGTTTACTCCCGGTAAATGGGGATGGGGCGAAATGAAATTTGACTCATCAAATAAAGGATTCCCGGATGCGCAGGGAATGGTCAATTACCTCAATGAAAAAGGATACGAATTACTAATCTGGATTGCGAACCGATGCGAAAACACGCTGAAAACCGAAGGAGAAACTTACGGCTATTTCTTCCCCGGTTTCCATAACAGGCCGGCGGCAGATATGCGCAATCCCAATGCATATAACTGGTTCAAGAACCATCTCGATACCTTTGCAGCTATGGGAATCAAGGGTTACAAAATCGACAGGGGTCATCAAAATGAACATCCAATTGGGGCGGAAAATGAGAATGTGTATTTATTTAATAAAATGACGGCTGAAGGGCAAATGGCCCGACACGGAAACGATTATTTGATACACGCACGAAATTGCTTCGATAAATCCCGAAAATACGTTGGAATATGGAATGGCGATATACCTGGTAATTTTAATGGTCTGTCCCGCTCAATAAAAAACGGTCTTCGTTGCGGAGCTATCAGCTTTCCCTACTTCGGGACGGATACCGGCGGATTCTTTATTCATCCCGACAAGGAAATATTTGCCCGCTGGTTTCAGTTCAGCACATATTGCACAATGATGGAGGTGCATATCGACCCAAATCGCACCGTATGGTATGATGAAGATTACCCGCATAACGAAGAACCAAACCTGATTGATATTGCCCACAAGCAGTGCCGGGAACACCACGATTTGATTCCCTATACCAAATCCTGTATGTTCATTGCGCACCAGACTGGTATGCCGGTTATGCGGCAGCTCATCTTTGCCTATCCAAACGACAGCAAACTTTATGATATGTGGGACGAATATCTCTATGGGCCGGAGATTCTCGTCGCCCCCATACTCACCGAGGGAGCTAATAGTCGTGATGTTTATCTGCCAGCCGACAAATGGCTGGATTACAACGATAAAAATACCGTATATGCAGGACCGGATACCATAACCGCCGATGCTCCGATCGACGTGATTCCCCTATATGTTCGAGCAGGGGCTATCATACCTCGCGGTGATATTCTTAAATCCAACAATAACTGGACTGAAAACTGGTCCCCATACCTGAGGATAGAGTTCTTCCCCTGTGGCAATACTAATAATACGTTCGATTATTATGCCGGCGACCGGCTTCAGCCGATTAGCTGCTCTATGCCGGGCGACGGCCTGATAAACATACAATTCGGTGATTTAGGATATAACGGGATGCTGGAGGTGTATTGCCGCAAGTTCGATACCGTCAAAATGAATGGAACTACCCTAACCGAGAGTGATGATTTCACCCACGATTCGTGCAGGAAGCTTCTTAAAATACCATTTAGCGGCCCGGCAAAAATAGAAATATCAGGAGCAAAAAGCATATTCGAATCTGATTAAAATACCAGGACAGCAACCACCGCCAGAAGCAACATTTTGATATTAAAATAAGCCCGTTAAAAGAACTCTTGCCTTTATAGAACGTAATTGCTATACTCACACCGACTTCAGAGCTTATCACTATGAGAGGTTTGCTAAAAATATGAAAGTAATTCTAAACTCAAAACAAATAGACGAAATTCTCACCGACCTGACAGGGCGTATTATATCTGAAATCCCGCCGGGAGTGGATATTGTCGTAATCGGTATCCGCAGCAGGGGAGAGGTGCTCGCGCAGAGGATGTCGAGCCGGCTATCGAAGAAATCAGGCAAAGATGTTCCCTGCGGGACTTTGGATATCACACTTTATCGTGACGACCTAAATTCTCCACAGGGCGACACCCAGCCGCAGGTACGGACTACTGAAATCGGTTTTGATATAGATGATAAAATCATTATTCTGGTGGATGATGTTCTTCACACAGGTCGCTCGGCCCGCGCGGCGATGGATGCCCTTATAGATTTAGGCAGGCCAAAGGCAATAAAATTAGCAGTCCTTGTCGAAAGAGCGGGCAGGGAATTTCCAATACAAGCCGACTATACCGGCTATGAAGCTGACGCTGCACCGGAGCAATTAGTGCAGGTATTTCTTACCGAGTCGGACGATAAAGAAGAAGTTGTCATAGAATAATATTGAACGTCGAATAACAAAGTAAGAGATTCGATACCCAATATAGGAAGCTATGGCGATAAAAATTAAAAATAAGCATTTCAAATGGAGCCACAAGCATCTGCTCGGGCTGAGGGAATTGAGCGCCGAGGAAATTACTTATATTCTTGATACGGCCAGGGGCTTCGAGCAGATAAGCACGCGTTCTGTAAAGAAAGCACCGCCTTTACGCGGCAAGGTCGTAGTGAATTTATTCTTCGAGGACAGCACACGCACGAGAACCAGCTTTGCTCTTGCGGCAAACCGATTAAGCGCAGATGTAATAGAATTCACGAAAAAAGACAGCTCCGTCAGTAAAGGCGAGACACTGCTGGATACAGCGAGGAACCTGGAGGCGATGGGGATTGATATTGTCGTAATTCGCCACGGTGCCGGCGGTGCAGCGAAGTTATTGAGCAAGAATATCAATGCCTGCGTGGTCAATGCCGGTGATGGATTCTGTGAGCATCCCACACAGGGACTTCTGGACGTCTATACGATTCGCAAGATTAAAGGAACTCTTGAGGGCCTGAAGATAGCAATAGTCGGCGATATAGCACATTCGCGTGTCGCCCGCAGCGATATGTGGGCGATGACAAAACTCGGTGCCGAGGTCATATTTGTCGGTCCGCCCACACTTATACCGGCACAGGTAAAGAAACTGCCGGTCAGCGTAAGCTATTCACTTGACGAAGTTATCGAAAAGGTTGATGTGATAAATATGCTCCGGATTCAGTTTGAACGGCTGGGCGGTAATCCCTTCCCTTCTATACGGGAATATTCGCATTATTTCGGGCTGACCGTGGAGCGTATGAAAAGGGCAAAACCCGATATACTGGTTATGCACCCGGGGCCGATTAACAGAGGCCTGGAGATGGAAAGCGAAGTGGCAGACGGGCAACACAGCGTTATTTTAGAGCAGGTTACCAACGGCCTGGCGGTCAGAATGGCGGTGTTGTTCCTGGTCAACCAGGCGAGTGCACAAGAAGCAGCCAAAACATGAAAAGCAGCCGAAACATGAAAAGAGGATTTACCCTAATTGAACTTCTGGTGGTAATAGCCATCATTGGACTGCTGATGTCAATTTTGATACCAGCCTTAGCGGCAGCAAGGCGATACTCAAAAAATGTTGTCTGCCAGTCTAATCTGAGGCAATGGGGCCTGATTCTTGAGATGTATACAGACGGAAACAATGGCTTTTTTTTCGGAGGCGTGGTCGGCAGCGGCTGGGATGACTGGATTGAAATCCTGAGACCGTTCTACGGTAACAAAGGAAAGATAACATTCTGTCCCCTCGCCAACAAAACTGCTGACGAAGGGGGACAGGGAGTATATGCAGCCTGGCAAGATAATGAAGGCAGCGACTTTGGCAGCTATGGTCTAAACGGATGGGTTTGTAACGCAAGCCCCACGTCTGTTTTTGAAGATAAACTTTATTGGAGAACGCCCCGCGTCAAAAACGCACAAGATGTACCGGTGTTTCTGGACTGCCTTTGGATGGTAAACTGGCCAGACGCTAATTCTATTCCGCCTGCATATGATGGACAGCCACTCCAAGGATGGACTCTATTGGAACAAGTGAAAAATTTCTGCATCAACCGGCACGGTAAAGGGGCGACAAATTGTCTTTTTATGGACTGGTCGATTGAATCGGTCGGGCTTAAGCAGTTATGGAAGCTTAAGTGGCATAAAAACTTCGATATAAATGGACCCTGGACAAAAGACCACAGCCCAAATTGGCCGGAGTGGATGAGAAAATTTGAGGATTACTGAATAATTGACCGAAGGGCAGCAGACCGAAACAGGTAAGTAAATTTAGACTTATAGAACTATAATATGAGCGCAGAGCTTTTAATAAAAAATGGTCGGGTAATAGACCCTGCGAATGGTGTTGATAAACAATGCGATGTGCTTATCGCCGACGGCAAAATAGCGGCGATTGGCAAAATCGACAAATCCACGCAATCAACCATAGATGCAACCGGCAAATTAGTAACTCCCGGCCTAATCGATATTCACGTTCACTTTCGTGAGCCGGGCGATGAAGAGGAAGAGACAATATCAAGCGGCTCGGCAGCAGCGGTAGCAGGGGGATTTACCTCGGTAGTATGTATGCCGAATACCAAACCGCCGATAGAAAATGAGACCGATGTCGAATACGTCCATCGAAAGGCCCGAAAGGCAAGAAAGACCCATATCTATACAATGGGGGCAATAACCAAAGGCCTTGAGGGGGTAGAGCTGGCGGAGATGGGGTTTATGGCTGAGGCCGGCGCTGTCGGCTTTACCGATGACGGCAGGGGGGTGCAGGACCCGGCGGTTATGCTGCGGGCGCTGAAATATTCATCTATGTTCAATGTGTTTATTGCCCAGCATTGTCAGGACGACAGGATTGCCGGAAACGGGGTGATGAACTCCGGCTATTATTCTGCAATACTCGGTCTGCCGGGCATTGACCCGCTTGCAGAGCAGGCGATGCTTTGGAGAGATATCCAGCTTGTTAAGAAAATCTGCAGTGGCACGGGCTTCCAGCCCGTGAAAACACGGCCAAGATGGCCGTGCCACATTCGCTACCATGCACAGCATATATCAATAGAAGGGTCGGTTGAGCTGATAAGGGCAGCCAAAAAAGACTCTATACCGATTACCTGCGAAGTTACGCCTCACCACCTGCTCCTGACCGAGGAAAACTGTGCTGAATATGATACCAACTATAAGGTCAATCCGCCCTTGCGAACCTCAAAAGACATCGAGGCACTAAAACAGGCAATAGCTGAGGGTCTGATTGATGCCTTAGTAAGTGACCACGCACCACATCTGCAGAGTGAAAAAGAGCTGGAATTTTTGACGGCTCCATTTGGAATAGCCTCACTGGAATGTTCCCTGGCCCTATTTATCAAGGCACTGATTGAGCCGGGCGCTATAGACTGGCCACGGCTTATCGAAATGATGACGGCCAGACCTGCGAGGATAATCGGCGTAGATAAAGGAACGCTCAGCGCAGGTAAGCAGGCCGATATTACCATCATCGACCCTGATGCCGAATATGAAATCGATGTAAATAAGTTCCACTCCAAAAGCAGAAACTGCCCCTATCACGGCTGGAAGGTCAAAGGCAAGGTCGAAAAAACCATCGTTGGCGGAGAGATAAGATACTCTTGCGGAAATTGACAAATGCCGATTATCATCGACGGTTATAATCTGCTGCACTCAATTCGAAAATCCGAATATTTCGAGTCAATGAGCGATGTTCAATTGTGCCGAATAATAAGCAGATACCTTAAACTTATCGGGGAAAAGGGCGAGATTATCTTCGACGGCAGCGGGCCAAGAGATAAAAGCGAATTCGACAATATAAGCAACCTGGATGTCTTTTTTGCCGGCCAGGACAGCGACGCCGATACGGTAATAGAAGAAGAATTACAGATAGACTCTGCACCTAAAAGATTTACAATAGTCAGCAGCGACCGGAGGATTCGAAAGGCAGCCCAGACAAAAAAGGCAACATCTGTAAAATCTGAGGAATTCTGGACGAATGTGGAGAAGGAACTGAGCCGGAAAAGACCAGCAAAAGAACCAGCGGCAAAACGGCAGGGACTCAGCGAAAGCGAAACGAGACTATGGATGAAACTCTTCGGCATAGAGCAGTAAAATAACAAAAAACAGCTCTATAACACAAATTCAGCACAAATAAATCATTAAAGAATCCAATTCCAGTCAATTTTATATTGATTAAATCATTAAAAAGTATTATAAGATATTTTTCGCAACGCAGGCAGCGTTGTGACAAGCCACCTGAGGCAACTACAATAGTTACCCAATTTAAAAAGTGTGATTTTATTTTCAGAAAGGTCGAGAAGTTATGAAACGCAGAATGGTTACAATCGACGGCAATACAGCAGCATCATACGTGGCCCACGCCACAAACGAAGTTATTGCAATATATCCAATTACTCCCAGCTCATCTATGGGAGAAATTGCAGATGAAAGGACAGCGAAGGGCCTGTCAAATATCTGGGGAACAGTACCATCTGTAACAGAAATGCAGTCGGAAGCTGGAGCTGCAGCGGCTGTTCATGGAGCATTGGCTGCCGGAGCTTTGACGACAACTTTCACGGCTTCACAGGGACTGTTGCTGATGATTCCCAATATGTATAAGATTGCCGGAGAGCTACTGCCGACTGTTTTCCACATATCGGCCCGCTCACTGGCCTGCCAGGCACTTTCGATTTTCGGCGACCATTCCGACGTTATGACCTGTCGCGAAACTGGTTTCGGAATGCTCAGCTCGTGCAGCATACAGGAAGTTATGGATTTTGCGCTTATCGCACAGCAGGTAACTCTTGCATCCCAGGTACCATTTTTGCACTTTTTTGATGGTTTCAGAACCAGCCATGAAATCCAAAAGGTTGAGGAGCTGACATTCGATGATATGCGGGCAATGATTGATGATGAGCTTGTGGCCAGGCATAAAGCCCGAGCACTGACGCCTGACAGGCCTATGATAAGCGGCACCGCACAGAACCCAGACGTTTATTTCCAGGGAAGAGAAACAGTAAATAAATACTATTTAGCTACACCGAAAATCGCTCAGCAAACGATGGATAAGTTCGCAAAGCTTGTGGGACGTAGTTATCATCTGTTTGATTATGTCGGTGCCGACGATGCGGAGAAGGTCATCGTTATGATGGGCTCTGCGGCGGACACCACTCACGAGACAGTAGAATATCTGGCGTCTAAAGGTGAAAAGGTCGGCGTAGTAAAAGTGCGTCTTTACAGGCCTTTCAGTAGAGAGTATTTTATTGCCGCTCTGCCGAAAAGTGTAAAGAAAATTGCAGTTCTGGACAGGACGAAAGAACCGGGTTCTCTCGGCGAGCCGTTATACCTGGATGTTCGCACCGCAGTCGGCGAAGCAATGGAACTGGGTGAAAGTCCTTTCGAAAAATATCCCGTAATAGTCGGAGGGCGGTATGGTCTCGGCTCAAAAGATTTCACGCCTGCTATGGTAAAAGCTGTTTTTGATAATCTAAACGCAGCAAGACCAAAGAACGGTTTTACCGTAGGTATCATTGATGACGTGACGAACACCAGTCTGGAGGTCGATGAATCCTTCGATATCGAGGGCGGCAGGTTTTTCTCCGGTATGTTCTACGGCCTCGGTGCTGACGGGACCGTAGGTGCAAATAAAAACTCCATAAAAATTATTGGTGAAGAGACGGATAATTTTGCCCAGGGCTACTTTGTCTATGATTCGAGAAAAGCCGGTGCAATGACTATATCGCACCTGCGATTCGGCCCGGAGCTTATTCGCAGGCCGTATCTAGTAGGCAAGGCCGATTTCGTTGCCTGTCATAATCCCAGCTTTCTTGAAAAGTATGATATGCTTTCGATGGTGCGTCCTGGCGGAACGTTTTTACTAACCAGCAGTCATGGGCCGGATAAGATTTGGGACACTTTGCCGCAGGAAGTACAAAAACAAATGATTGAAAAGAAGCTGAAGTTCTACATCATTGATGCAATCTCGCTTGCACAGGAAATCGGTCTGGGACCAAGAATTAACGTGATTATGCAGACCGCTTTCTTCAAGATAAGCAATGTTATCTCTCAGGATACCGCAATTAAGGCCGTCAAGGATGCTGTTAAAAAAACCTACGGTAAAAAGGGAGAGAAAATCGTAACAATGAATAACGCCGCCGTTGACGGAGCACTGGAAAAGATTTATGAAGTTAAAGTTCCCGACAAGGTTACCAGCAAGATAAAGATGCGTCCGCCGGTCCCGGAGGATGCTCCTGATTTTGTAAAGGATGTAACGGCAGAGCTAATTGTGTTTCGTGGTGATAAACTGCCGGTAAGCAAGATACCGGCCGATGGCAAGTTTCCGACCGGCACAACCCAATATGAAAAACGCAACATTGCTGTGAATATACCGCATTGGGAACCGGATATTTGTATTCAATGCGGCACCTGTTCTCTGGTCTGCCCGCACGCAGCTATAAGGATGAAAGCATACGATGAAAAATATCTCAAAGATGCACCGGACACGTTCAAAAGTGCAGATGCAAAAGGCAAGGATTACGCCGGTATGAAATTTACCGTCCAGGTGGCACCCGAGGATTGCACCGGTTGTGGGGCATGCGTTGTTCGATGCCCGGCTGAAGAAAAAGATGAGAACAAAAAACCGACAGGCCGAAAGGCAATTAATATGACGCTGCAGGAACCACTGCGGGAGAAAGAACGCGAGAATTATTCATATTTCCTGTCGATACCAAATACAGACCCGAAGCTCTTCAAGTCCGACACTGTAAAAGGAAGTCAGCTGATCCAGCCGTTATTCGAGTATTCCGGTGCCTGTGCCGGCTGTGGAGAGACGCCGTATGTAAAACTGTTGACACAACTATTCGGAGACAGGGCCTATATCGGAAACGCAACCGGCTGCTCCTCGATTTACGGCGGTAATCTGCCAACGACGCCATACACGAAAAGAGAAGACGGCAGGGGGCCAACCTGGAGCAACAGCTTGTTTGAAGACAGCGCCGAGTTTGCAATGGGTATGCGGCTGACAGTCAACAAATTCAAAGAGCGCTCGCTTGAGTTATTAAGCAAGGTGGTAGAAAAAGGCTGTGTCGATGGGAAACTCGCAGAAGAAACCCGAACGGCTGCGCTTGCAAACGAGCCGGAGCAAAATGCCATTGAGCAGCAGCGGGCCCGGGTGGATAAACTAAAAAAGCAATGCAGGAAAAGCAACTGCCCGGAATGTAAGCATCTGCTTGAAATCGCAGATTATCTTGTGCGCAAATCCGTCTGGGCGCTTGGCGGCGATGGGTGGGCATACGATATCGGTTATGGCGGGCTCGACCATGTGCTGGCCAGCGGGGCAGATGTTAATATGCTCGTTTTGGATACGGAAGTGTATTCCAATACAGGGGGACAAATGTCGAAGGCCACGCCGAGAGCAGCAGTGGCAAAATTTGCAGCGGCAGGTAAACCCGCTCCCAAAAAAGACCTCGGCCTACTGGCTATGACGTATGGCAATATATACGTAGCCAAAGTAGCTATGGGTGCAAATCCCAATCAGATGGTCAAGGCCTTCTCCGAGGCGGAAGCTTATCCGGGGCCTTCGATGATAATCGCATATGCCCACTGCATCGCCCACGGTTACAATCTTGTCGCCGGTTATGAGCACCAGAAACAGGCGGTCAACAGCGGCCATTGGCCGTTGTATAGATTCGACCCGCGGTTAAAAGAGCAAGGCAAAAATCCGCTACAGCTTGATTCGCGACCACCCACATTTGACTTCGAAGAATACGCTTATGGCGAGAATCGCTACCGAACGCTCAAACAATCTAAGCCAGAGGCAGCGGCTGAATTAATCAAACTTGCCAAAAACGATGCTCTCCAGAGGTATGCTTTAATGGAGCAACTTTCAAAATTGGCCTGTGACCAGAAACAGGAGTAAAGTAGTCGGCCGGATACGAAAATCGAAAAACAAAATGCACGAAAAATAAAATGATTAATCGAATCCTAATCTGTTTGGCTTGCATAGCAGCTATTATTACCGGCTGTGAAAAACTACCCAGTAAAACAGAACCAATACCGCTTTACAGGCGACTGCTTGACCCTAATTTCGCTATCCCCGATTATGCATCCGACGCAATTAAAGCAACCGGCGGTATTCAAGCGTGGGCGAAAGCAAAAGAACTGGATTTTAACTGCATTGTCACATTTTACCGTGCCGATGGCAGCTTCTACCTGACAGAGCACCACTATGAAATTCGCCCGCATAAAAATTCCATTCGAATTACAGCGCAGGAACCGCTCGGCAAGTTCGTCTGGCAACTGTCGGGAGGCCAATTTAGTATGCATGAGGGAGACAAGCAAAACGACATCTCACCGGCAGCAGGATTATACCGTGATTTTGCGGAAACCTTGCTCGGCATAGTAACGGCGCCGATAGATTTCTTAGATGATAATTATACCTTTACCAAACTACAGGGAACTGTCGAAAGAGAAGGGCTACTTTATCAAACGATAAAAAAAATAAACCAGCCCAGCGATGAAACCGTCAGCCACAAGGCCAAGCCGACGATGCCACCATATTGGTCCAGCGTGACTTACTATCAAAACAAAGAAACTTCCGTGGCAGACACAATATTGTTCGCTAATAGAGAGAAAAATAAATTTTTTGTTGTTCGCGGTTACGACTACACCGGCGTTGACAAAAAAGGTGTTCGCGTTCCTACAAAAATAGAGGTTTTTAGAACAGATCCACGGGGTACTTCACAACAGCTTCTTGCTGAAATTAATTTCAAGTAGAACCTGCCAATCATATCAAACGTAAAGATAGATGAGGGCCGTTACCAAGACGGTCTTTGTGTCTTTGAAAAATTTCTCAGAGTCTCAAAATAAAAACAGGTTCACAAATAATGGACAGTAACGTTATACTTCAATATCTAAAGCAAGCAGTTTTTGATTTCTGGGGTACTATAACAGAGATGTCGCCCTATTTGTTGTTCGGCTTCTTTGTGGCAGGGATTTTATCAATACTCATATCGCAAAACCTGGTAGAAAGGCATCTTGGCGGCAGGGGGATATGGCCATTATTAAAGGCATCACTTTTCGGTATTCCACTTCCCCTATGCTCATGCGGTGTTATTCCTGTATCAATGTCATTACATAAACACGGGGCAAGCAAAGGCTCAACTATATCATTTCTGTTATCAACGCCTCAAACCGGCGTCGATAGTATTCTCGTGACCTTAAGTCTCCTCGGTCCTATCTTTGCCGTATTCAGGCCGGTGGTAGCTTTATTAACCGGCATTTTTGGCGGAGTCATTGTTAACACTCTAAACCAAGGCACAAAAGGTGAAAATATACCGCCATCAAAGTGCACAGATGAATGTTGCGAGGGAACGGATAAAAAAGGAAAAATCGTCAGAGGATTAAAATATGGCTTCGTTACATTACCACGTGATATAGGTAAAGCGATGCTTGTCGGCTTATTAATTGCCGCTATTATCTCAGCAGTTTTACCTGACGACTTTCTTGCCGATAAGCTATTGGGGACTGGCATCTTCTCAATGGTGGTAATGATGTTTCTGGGAATACCAGTATATGTGTGTGCAACAGCATCGGTGCCGGTAGCGGCAGCATTAATCCTAAAAGGATTATCGCCAGGGGCTGCTCTTGTCTTTCTTATAACCGGTCCAGCTACCAATGCAGCCGGTTTTACAACTATCTGGAAGGCGATGGGCAAGCGAACCGCTGTAGCTTACCTTGCCACAGTTATGCTTTGCGCTCTCGCAGCAGGATTAACACTTGATAAAATATTCCCAGACCTGGATGTATCCGCAAGAACCCACATACATCAAATGGGTTCTTCAGGTCTTGGTCATATAGCAGCAGTAGTGCTCCTTGCAATTCTTGTAAATGCTATAATAAGCGACAGGAAAAAAGACAAATAGTTTTAATGTAACAATTCTCTAATTTATCCGATACCTTCGCTACAATGATGATAATCGATACCACCATTATGTGTTTTTTATCTGTTTTTTCCTAATTTTTATCGACCCAAACACCCCTTTTAGCTATACTGATATTACTGCAATTATCGGGCTAAAACAGGGCTAAAACATCGAACAAATACTGCATTTGGCAGGTATATATAATTTGTTGTTTTTCTTAACTAAGCTGAGGAGCGGCGCATAAAACATACAATGACGACTATATATCTTCTCAAGTTCCTTACTTGCATATGGTTATGAGCGATAACAAGGCAAAGATTTTTGCTTATTACAAATATCTTTAAGCTCTTTTATAACTGAATATTTGCGTTTTTGGGCTTTTTTCAAAAAGGGATTTGATTTCTTTACAACACCGCCTTTATGGCAGCTAAAAAAAAGTTAAGCGGTTAAGTTATTGAACCGATAAATCTCATCGAGTGCAAAAGTGTTTGTAAGTTAAAAACAGAGCAGTCGGCTGTTATAAAGCTCGATATTATTTATTGGGATTTAAGCGCTATGAAAATGAAAAAAACTTCAAATAAAGGCAATAGCAGAAATATAAATAGAAAAACTTTTTATGCTTCGCTGTGTATTTTTTATTTGTTGTTTCTTACTCTCTTTTCGGGGTGCGGCAACAAGTTTTTTGACCCGACACAAATCGGCAGATTTCGTCCTACTCCGGCAGTAAATGTAATATTAAACTCGTTAGGAGTAGCGGAAGAGGAAGCGATAGCATGGGAAGGTGCAGAAGAGCCACGACCATCTGATATCGTTGCAATTGGAAGTGACTATATGTTCAGGTCCGGCGACACAATTATGATAAGCATCTATGAGCTTTTTCAGGAAGGAACTATCTATGTAAACAACTATGTTGTTACTGAAACGGGAAAGATTTCTATTCCCGATGTCGGAGTAGTTCATGCAGAAGGATTAACTGAGACACAACTTGAAGATGAGATTAAACAAATACTTGCGCCTAATTTATTAAAAGACCCTTCAGTTACCGCAACATTAGCTGGTTCACAACAGCGAACGTATTCAATATTAGGTGACGGTGTTGCAGCTCCAAGCAGGTATGTTATTCCGCGATATGATTATAGATTGACTGATGCGATTGCAACAGCAGGTGGAACAAGACAGTTTAACGTAAGCAATATTTATGTTTCTCGCAATACCAGGAAACAAAGCGAATCAATGTCACAACCGCTTGAGCTTGAGGTCATAGAGCCGGAATTTCCTGAAATAGAAATGATTCGGCCACAGATAGATCGACCTGAAGAACTGGATGAATTGCTTGAGCCCGAACAAGAAATGTTCGAGGTAATAACGCCAATGGCAAGACGTCGATACCAATGGCCTGACAGCAAGGTCGTAATAGCTTCCACAGAACTGGCAACAACCAAGGAATATGCCCAGGCAGGATGGACAGGAAGTCTCGGTCAAAATCAAACCTGGGATGACCTTCAAAAATCACAGAAACCCTCCACTCAAATGGTCAGCCCGGAGAAAACACAGGAATCGGTAAGTATAAAGGATATACTTAAAACATTATCAGAGCGAAATCGTCAAGACAGATTCGATGAGCAGGCGGATACAGAAGACGTAATGAAATCGATTGCAGAGCCGGCCGTTCCAGAGAGAACGGAGGAGCCAATAGATGTCGAAGATATACTCAGGTCGTTTTCCGAGCCAACTTATGAGGTAACAGAAGAATCCATAGATATTGATGAGACACCGGGACTGTTCACAAAACCTGAGAAAAAAGCAGCAGATGAATATGGAACAATCGCAGGGCCGGCTATTACAGAGACAACAACAGAACGAATTGACGAAGAAGAATTGGGACGTATCGAATGGATATTCCAAGATGGTAAATGGATACCTGTTCAAGTTGGCCCAAGAATTGAGCCGGAACCATCAATGCCGGTTATCGAATTCGAACCAAGGCCGGTAGAAGTGCCGCCGAGCACAACAACAGTAATGCCAGATTATGAATGGGCTGAGACAGAAGAACAAACACGTGTTATAAAGATTCCGGCCGATAAGCTACTCGCCGGGGACCCTCGATACAATATTGTGATACAACCAGGCGACAGTATCTTTGTACCTGTTGACATCATAGGAGAATTTTGTATAATGGGTAATGTCAACTACCAGGGGTATATTACTATCACCGGGCGTCCATTAACTTTGAAAATGGCTATAGCAGCCGCAGGAGGTCTGGGACCTCTAGCTTGGCCGAAGAAATGCGAAGTAATAAGGCGAATCGGCAAAGACAAAGAAGAGATAGTTATGGTTGATTTGGACAAAATTGCCAACGGCGAACAACCGGACTTCTTTATTAAGCCGAATGACTTGATTAACGTTGGCACACATGCCACTTCAATTTGGCGTGCTGTATTAAGAAACGCATACAGAGCCAGTTATGGATTTGGCTTCGTTTACGACCGTAATTTTGCATACCCTGACAACTATTACGGCACGACATTTATGGGAATGAAACAGTAGTTCTTATGGTTGCGTAAGATTGCTTATTCTGCTATAGAAATACAAGGAGTAATCTTACTGCAGCTTTGACGTAAAGTTTTTCAAAACCCGTTCAGACATCTATGGAATTGGCTCTATTTACGACTGTAACTTTGCAGATAGAGATTATTATTCTCACAGGTCTTTTTCGGACCGGTTCTAAAAAAATTGTAGCGTAAAGAATAAATCATAAAACTGTTGAGTATCACAGTTTTATTGTCTGTATTAGTCTTTAATTCTTAGTATGTATGGTGGACAATATTGTTTCTTCTACTTCAGAAAGAGCGGTTTCAGGTACGTCTTTGCGTAAGCAGAGCTGGCGGGAGCTCGGCTTTCACAATTACATCAAGATACTGACAATAGCAGGACTTTTCTTTCTTCTCTTTCACGGTGAAATTACAGTAATCGTTCACAAATGGCTAACCGACAGTAGTTGGTCCCATGGCTTTCTAATCCCCCTTTTTAGCTTATACTTCATAAACCAAAAGAAAGAGGAGATTTTAAATCTTGAAAGCAGGCCAAACTACCTGGGTCTGCTTTTTCTAATCTGTGGTGTTGTATTTTATCCTGTAAATATAGTACACCTCCAATATGGATACTTACGACCCATTTGCATGATAGCAACTTTAGGGGCAATTGTATTGTTTTTAGGCGGTTGGAATTTGGTTAGATATATGTGGCTTCCGATTGGTTTCCTTATATTTGCAGTACCACTACCGGAGAGATACTACGTCATGGTAACTATGCCGATGCGAAAGCTTGCTGCTGCTATAGCAACGGCATTGCTGAATATGGTCCCCCAGATGGAAGCTACAGCCAGCGGTGTAGTAATAGACATATTTTACAAAGGTCAAAATCTGGACCCGCCACTAAACGTAGCCGAAGCCTGCAGCGGAATGCGGCTTTTAATGGCCTTTTTGGCATTAGGCGTCGCCATGGCGTATTTACATTATAGGCCCATATGGCAGCGAATTATCCTGTTAGCCAGTACTATACCGATAGCAATATTTTGTAACATAGTGAGAGTTACAATAACCGGTTTTATTTACGTTCTATTGCATCCTAAGTACACTCAGGGCATCTATCACGATGCTCTTGGTCTTTTGATGCTGCCATTGGCGTTCGTCCTGTATGGTTTAATTGCAGGATTTATGTCCGGTTTGTTTGTAGAAGAGAACCAAACAGTCACTGATGATATTGTAGTTCGCAAAGATAAGGCGTGATACAGGATATGGAATCCAATATAAGAACTTATTTACAACCGGCATTTTTGATATGTATAGCGGTGCTCGCGATATCCGGAAGCGCTATGTCGATTGCGATAAGAAGATTTAACATATATTTAAAGAAAGAACCGATACCCCTGAAAAAACCACTGGACCTTTTAAATGAGAATGACTTAATTCCATATAAGGTGATATCAAAGCAAAAAATCGAAAACGAAGAAATAACCAAAGAACTGGGCACGGAAGATTACATTCAATGGACACTGGAAGACCCTAATGCAAAAATTGACAGTCCCGTTCGAATATGTGTGTTATTTATTACTTATTACGAGTGTCCGGACCGTGTGCCGCATGTACCCGATGAGTGCTACGTAGGCGTTGGTAACCAAAGGATAGGTGCAGACAATCTGGTGTTCCAGATAAACAAGGACGGCAGAGAGCAAGAAATCCCAGGAAGATATGTGATATTCTCTAACCCGACTACCGATTACTGGGCTGCCGGCACAAAATTCCCTGTTTTGTATCTTTTCAGGGTCAATGGAGAATATAAGGGCAACAGGGAAAGTGCTCGACTGGCTCTCAATAAAAACATTCGAGGTAAGCATTCGTACTTTTCCAAAATTGAATGGAAATTTTTCAATACGAGTTTAGGTACAATGGTTTACCCAAGCAAAAAAGAGGCAATCGCAGCAAGTGAGAAGATTTTAACTAAGCTTTTGCCAATCTTAGAGAGAGACCATTGGCCCGACTGAGAAAAGCAATAATTGTTAGATAAAGAGAGAACATAGTTAGCTTTAAGTACGTAATAATGATTCTCATTTATTATGAGTCGTAAAATGGGATATTAAAAAAACTATTGAACACAAACTATAACAAAAGAAAAGAGGAAGAATTATGGCAAAGAGGAGGTTAAATAAAAAAGTTGCGCTCACTGGCTCAGCTGTTATTCTCGTCCTGGCTGTGATTTTAATTCTGGCAATTCTACATATGAGCCGAAACCCGAAAAAGTTTGTCAGAGACGGCGACGCTGCTTTACAAACAGCTCTTATGACTACAGACGAACAGATAAAAATAAAGGAGTATAAAAGAGCCGAACGCAATTATCACAAGGCGCGCGCACGAACAAAGGACGATTCACTCAAAATAGAGGTCCTTTTCAAACTTGTGGATATGTATACTCAACTGGATATGCACACCGAAAGCGACCAGTGGCGCTATGTGCTTGGTTGCTGGAACCAAATAGTAATGACAGACTCAAAGAATATAAAAGCTCGATATGGTCGGCTCAAATACTTTTACATAATGGCTAACAACGGTGTAAATCAACTTTGGCAAGAGATACGCGACCAAGCATCAGAACTTGTAGATTTGGCAAAAAGTGAGAACCTGCTTACGGAAAATCCTTCCAAGTGGAAAACAGCTGGAATGCCGGAAGTTGAAATTAATGAGCTACAATTGGGGCCATATCTTTATTTAATTAGAGGTCGAGCTAATTTAGAGTTAGCACGCCTTGGTTCAGGAATCGACCCTGACAAACTGCTCGCTCAAGCAACAGATGACTTTGAAAAGGTATTGGAATTTGACACAGATAAAGATAAAGTCGATGCCTATTGGTATTTAGCGAGAGTAGCCCTCCAAAAAGGAGAAATCCTTGCTAAAAGAGGTAATCTTGAAGAAAGGGAGAAATCTGTACAACGGGCAATAGAACTTTTAGAACAAGCTGTTAAGAATGTGCCAACCCAACCTAAAGCACACATTAATCTTCTAACAATGAAACTTGCAGAGGCCCGGACCCTGGGTAAGGAGAAAATTCAAGAACTAGAACCAGAATATCTTTCACTTGTAAACAAGTTCCCCTCCAGTGCAGAGGCGTTTGCTGCACTATCTCGATACTACTCAGACTATCACTTAAATCCTAAAAATAACATCGATAAAGCTACTAATGCCGCTGAAGAAGCAGTAAAGTTAGATAGAGAAAATGTTATTTATGCAATATATACAGCCAATCTGTACTATCGCAAGTTTTGTTATTATAATCAGAACGAAGAGCTATATAAAGCAATAGAACTGGCAAAGAACGCACTTGCTCTGCCAAACGCACAGGAGAGAAGCGGCCCACGCAACTGGGCAAACAAAATGAATAAATCCGCATTATACGCATTTCTTGCAAATTGCTATATTGAGCAGATACTTGAACCATGCGAGGAGAGAACAGAGTCGGAAACCGCGGTATGGCTCAAAAATGCCGAGCAAGCGGTGCATGAAATCGAACAAATCTTTGGTAGTGGTGAGGACCCACAGGTTATCAAATGGCGGGGAATGCTCGAGCTTGCGAAGGGGAATGAAGATATAGCAATTAGAAAGCTATATGCAGCTTATGAGCATTATAAAGCATCCGGAAAAACAGACATGCAGATTTCTTATTTACTTGCAAAGGTTTTTAGTAATACCTCTGAAGTCGGGGCAGTCGTAGAATTCCTCATAAATGCACTTAATTCTAACATCGCATTAATTAAACCTGACGCACGTTTGGATTACGTTGACATTCTTCTGAAGCTAAAGTTATGGACAATCGCAATATCAAATATAAATGCTTATGAGGAGATTTATGGTCACAAAGAAAGAAGCCAAAAACTCCGCATTACTGCTTATATTGGCGCAAAACAATTTGATGAGGCGGAAGAAGAATTAGCCAAGCTAAAGCAAGATGATCCAAATGCAATTAAACTTCGGCTTGCATTAGCACAAAGCAGGATCGAGCAACTCCAAGGTTCCTTATTGCGAAAGCAAATGCAGGAAAGACAAGACGCTATTTTCCAACCAAACAAAACCGAAGAAAAAGAAATCATCGAGATAGAAGCATCCGAGCAGCTTATAACAAAAGAATTGACAAAATACGAGCAACTTGCATTAGAATTGACGAAAAAATTATTGTCTATTGAGCAAAATTATGCCGAACAATCAGCTGTCATCTATCTTTGTGGACATTACATATCTCGAGGCCAGATAAACAAAGCCAAAGATTTAGTAAATCAATATCTACAATACTTTCCGGACAATCCAGACGTTTTGGTTTACAAAAAGATAATTTCTGAGCCCGAACCAGAAAAAACTTCTTATCAAAGACAATACGAAATTAAAGAAGAAGTTTTTTCTAATATGAACGACCCGATTCTGCGAGCTGCGAGCCTTGGGGTATTATATCAAAGGAATAATCAGCCGGACAAAGCAGCTTCAGAGTTAAAAAAAGTTATTAAAGCAAACCTTCCAAAAGGAACTACGTATAACCTGCCCTTTTTTGGGCAAATAGACGAAGTAGATTTACAACTGCTTGCCGCAGACTATCTTTTTGAAATAGCAGTTGAAGCTGACGATTGGGAATTTGCAGAACAAATTGTAGAAACAGTTCAAATAAAAAATCTCGATAAGTGTAAAGGCCAAGTTTTTGCAGCTCGCCTATCTATGGCTAAAGGCAATCCTAAAGATGCATTGGAGAAACTCAATGAATCCTTGAAACAAAGACCCATATATTCACGTGCATATATGTTCAGAAGCAGAGTTCATAGTGTTCTTGGAAATGAGCACGCATCCATTGCGGATATTAGACAAGCAGCAACCCTTAATCCATTGGATGGGACAATTGCAAAAGTATTGGCAGTTACATTGTTCGAACGTAATCAAAAGCTCGGCGATAATGTCTCTTCCGAGCAATTAATTGATGCCAGAACTGCTTTAGACAGAGCATTGGCCTTAAATCCAAACGATTTTCAGCTACTTGACTTTTATGCTGATTATATAGGTCAAACGGAACCACTAAGAGCACTGGCAATCCGTCAAAACATACAAACATACGCACCGAGTGTGCGCAACTCAACACGCATCGGACAACTCGCAACCAAATTAGCTATCGAAGAAACAGATCCTAAACGCAAGGAGGCATTTTTTACAATAGCTGGTTCATCATTCGAGCAGGCCAAAAAAGTCAACCCACATGACAAAGAAATGCTTAATAGCTACGCAGGATATTACTACGAGATAGGACGAGATGATATGGCTCAGCAATTGCTTCAAGAATCGGAAGACCAAGGATTGCTCTGGAGTCACTACTATCAACAAGGCCAATTTGAGAAGGCCAAGAATATTTTGGAGCAGTTGTACGAAATCAATCCAAAAGATAGCAACATACTCAAAGGACTTGTACTTATCGCGGCAAAAACTGCTGATAAGGAGGCATCGAAAAAATACTCCGAAGAACTTGTATCAATTGAAAGTAACGCAGAAAACCACCTGGTTCAGATTCAGACTTTTCTTAAGATTGGTCTTGTTAAGGAAGCTGAACACTTACTGCAAAGCTTCAAGGAAAAGTATCCGGATGAATCCAGAGTAGTACTGCTTGAAGCATGGCTGGCAATGAGACAAGGACAACTTGAAAAGGCATTGACGCTGGCAAATCGAAACCTCGAGAGTAACCAGGAGGATGCAGTTGCATGGCGATTGAGAGGCGAGATCAATCTTTTTATGGCAAATTATGACCAGGCAATCTCCGACCTTAATAAAAGCAAACAACTATCAGATGAGACTGATACCCGACTCAGCTTAGCAAAATGTTATCTGAAGATGGGCCGTATGGACGATGCTATAATCGAACTTAAAAATATGATTGACATACCAGGCGCTTCTATAGAAGGCAGAATATTGCTTGAACAAACTTATATTAAGCTCGGCAGAAAAGATACATTAAGAAAACTCTATGAAGATACTTTAGAAAAGTTTCCTAACAACGCATTGTGGTACAATCGAGCCGGGGCTCTATTTTTAAGCGATAGCAATTTCAACAAAGCTGAGCAATTATATACAAAAGCATATACACTCAAGAGACAAGAGTATCCCGAATTATCGAAACTCGAAACGGTAGACGAAGAGTATGCAATGGCACTTGATGGATATCTGCAAACACATGTATTGGCAGCAGGAAGCCCAGATGCAAAGGATGGCATATGGAATCCCGGAAAATTAGACATAGTTATTGAAGAGGGTGGTAAATACATTCATGGAGTTTATGCCCCTATAGCATATTTGCGGATGGCAGAAGCAAAAATGAAGATGGGCGACAAAAACACAGCCATAAATTATTGCCGAAAGGCCGTTGACAATGCAGGAACAAATGAGACGCTTGCCTCTGACATTTTGCTAAGAATGTTCTTACTACTCGGACCTGAAGAGGTTTCCAAGTATTGCAAGCAAAAAATCCAAGGGGATCCTGATTCACTCCCGGCTAACTGGACAATGTTTAATCTGTCTAAAATTAATGATGAGTACGACGAAGCGGTAGGTTATCTCGATAAATGTATCGAAATAGCTGGGTCAGATACCCTACGCGGAGCTAACTATACTGTGAATAAAGCGGAGATTTTAACCTTAGCCTATGAAAAAACATCCGATAATAACTATCTTAAGCAAGCTATCGCAGTTTACGAAAGTTTGTTAGTCAAAATGCCGAATAATACCAGTGTTCTGAATAATTTAGCGTATATGCTTGCCCAAAGTAACGAAAGACTCTCTGATGCTCTTGAATATGCAAAAAAGGCGGTTGAGGCAAGCCCAAATAAGGCAGACTTCTTGGATACATACGGCTATGTGTTGTATAAAAATGGGCAAATTTCAAAGGCTGCCGAGTTTTTGGCAGCTGCCTCCCAACAGTATGAGCAGGACGAAATCCTTGCTCCAGCGGAGGTGTATGAGCATATTGGTATGGTAAAAGAAGAACTTGGAGCAAAAGACCAAGCCCTTGCTTCTTATAAACAAGCATTAGAAATAGGGGCAGATAAATTGTCGAAAAAGGCAAATAAGCGAATAAGGACTGCTATTGAACGTCTTTCGCAGTGACGTGTTATGTATGACACGTTTCGCGATTAATATAAGATATAAGAAAACATACAATACTTACTTTATGGGTAAATTCTGATTGGAGAATAAAATGGCAGAAGAAAGACCAGCGGCTGTAAATAGGGTAGCAGGACCGGCTGGATTAAGGCCTCCCGTTGCAGCCCCGATGACACCAAAAGAAGTTTATGGAATATTACGTCGTCACATAGTATTGATAATATGTCTGACCGTGTTGGGTCTGGCAGTTGGCGGTGTGACGTGGTATGTCTCAAGAACATTCTTCCCAAAATACACCGCCGAAACCCTTATTCAAGTCCTTCCGCCCGTGGAAACAGACCCTATGGTTATCGCAGCACCTCAGGTACAAAAGGATATCCAATACGGCCATCGTCTATCAATGGCTAACCTTATAAAACAGCAGAATACCCTTCAAGAATTGCTCGGCAAAGATAAAGTGAAACAAACCAAATGGTATAAGAGCAAAGGCAGCATTGCAAAACAGATTAAGGATTTACAAAAGAACCTTGGTGCATTCGCACACAGAGATGCTGAGTATGTTGAGGTAACGATGACCTCAAACGACAGCATAGAAGCAGCGCTAATAGTTAACGAGATGGTAAGTCTGTTTATTACCTCACAAGGAGGTTCAAAAAGAGCAGAGATTTCTGATAAACTGGCAAGATTGGAGGAACAAAGAACACGAGTTCAAAGAGATTTGGATACAGCCGAGAGAGCCTTAGGTGAGGTTCGGACAGCATGGGGTATAACCGACCTCGAAAGTCCTACCGGGCGTTATTTCCGGCACACAATCGAATTAGAGCTGGATAATTTAAAACTCGATGAAAATGAACTTACCCTTAATATAAAGCAGATCCAAGCCAATATAAAAAACCTTGAGGAGCTGGCAACAGGACCTATTACCGAGCAGATTGAAAACGCAATAGAAACAGACCCTGTTATGGTTATGCTTGCTCAGCAGACTGCACTTGAAGAGGCAGCACTGTCCGGCAGACTTACAAAGTTTGGTGAAAATCATAAGGTAGTTCGCCAATTACAAGAAACAATAAATGAAACCAAAGAAAAAAGGAGAATCAGGAAAGCAGAAATAGCGGAACAGACACGTCGGGCAAATCTCGCAAATGCGCACGATACTTTAATTGTGCTGCAGGAAAGGTTAGCAGAGTTGGAACGCTTGAGAGAAGAGACGGCTGCTAGAAAAAGAGACCTCGACCTGGCACGTGTACAGTATGAGCAGCGGGTAGTAATAAAGGAGGAAAGAATTGCGATGCTCGACTCAATCAAGGAGCAGATTGAGAAATTAAGGATAATGCACGATGACCCCAGGACACCTAAAGTTCAGAGTGTTGGGTATGCTCCGGAACCGTTGGAAATGGTCACTACTCGAAAATGGTGGGCCCATTTCCCCGCCGGAATGATATTGGGCTTCCTACTCGGCGTAGGGTTCTCCTTCCTCATCGAAACACTCAATGACTTGGTGCGCACGCCGAGAGATGTAGGTAGATTTTTACACATTCCACTTTTGAGTATAATACCCGATACCTCTGAAGATGACCAAGTTCGCAAAATCGAGCCATATCAAGTCGTTCGTCAGGCGCCCTATTCTATTACAAGCGAAAGCTATAGACAGCTTCAGACCCACCTGACACTATCTGGTACTGCCGGCTCTAAAGTTTTGCTTGTCAGCAGTGGCTCCGCAGGGGACGGTAAAACTTCTGTAGCCGTCAATCTTGCAACAACTTTGGTAACCGAAAACAAGAAAGTGCTGCTGATAGATGCCAATTTCAGGCGACCGAGTTTACAAGCAGTTTTCCCGAAGGGAGCATCGGCAGATTTGGACCTTGGAGCTGGAAGTTTTGACTACGGATTGAGCAGTATTCTGACAAAGCAGTGCGATTACAATAGCGCCATAAGGCCCAGCGGAACTAATGGACTTGATATAATCGATTGTGGTCCATTGCCGACCAATCCTGCAGAACTTCTCGGCGGCACACGTATGGAAGAGATGCTCAAAGAGCTCCGTAAAAACTATGACTTTGTAATAATTGACAGCCCGCCTGTGTTGTTGGTCAGTGACTCCAAGGTATTAGCAAGATTTTCCGACGCAACTATTTTGGTTTTCAATGCAGCCGCCACAAGAAGAGGAGCAGCTCAGAGAACTATTCGCGAGCTATCGGAAGTTGGTGCTAAAATAGCTGGCTGTGTGCTCTTTGCAGCAAGAACTATAAAGGGCGGTTACTTCCAGGAGCAATTCAGGTCCTATCAGGAATACCAGAAAGCGCAATCTGCCGCTGTCTCAGCTTAGCAAAACGCACAATAGTAAATATGGAAAACGAGACGACCCCATTTTGCAATATCCTGCGAAATGGGGTCATTTCTATACTTAAGAATTTTTACAAGAGTTGATTTATGGAAAGATTCTTAGTCACCGGCGGAGCTGGATTCATCGGTTCAAATATCTGCAAGAAGCTCATTTCAGAAGGTTGCTTTGTAAGGGTTGTCGATAACCTGCTTACAGGCAAAAAAAGCAACCTAACTGACATAATAGACAAAGTTGAGTTCATCGAGGCCGATATGGGTGATGAGGAAGTTGCTCATTCGGCGATGAAGGATATCGATGTCGTTCTACACCAGGGCGCCTTGCCATCCGTGCCGCTTAGTGTTGATAATCCTGCGGCTACCCATAAGCACTGCGTTGATGCCACTTTTACACTTCTTCTGGCCGCCCGCGACGCCGGTATAAAGCGTTTTGTGTATGCGTCAAGCTCCTCAGCCTATGGCGATACACCAACCCTGCCAAAGGTCGAGACGATGCCTCCACAACCCCTCTCGCCTTATGCAGTGGGCAAACTTGTCGGTGAGTATTATTGCTCGGTATTCCACAGAGTTTTCGGCATAGAGACGATTTCGCTGCGTTATTTCAACGTATTTGGCCCACATCAGGACCCCACCAGCCAATACGCCGCTGCAATACCGGCCTTTGTAACAGCCATATTGAAGGATAAACCGCCGACAGTATTTGGTGATGGCCTGCAAAGCCGTGATTTTACCTATGTGGACAATGTAGTCGAGGCCAATTTACTTGCAGCAAGGGTAAAACACACAACTGGCGAAGTCCTGAATATCGCCTGCGGACAGGCCGTAACCGTAAACGAGACTATCGCCATAATTAATGAACTGCTTGGCAAGGATATTAAGCCGAAATACGAACCACCTCGGCCAGGTGATGTTAAGCACTCTCTGGCTGACATCTCCCTTGCAAAAAAAATAATCGGCTTCAGACCGAAAGTCCAATTCAAACAAGGCCTGCAAAGAGCTATAGATTGGTACCGTGAAAATCTGCTATAAGCATGCCCGCGCAGACTATGAACCAACTTTCCCCATAAAAACCTCAAAAAATTCTGAAGTTTGAGCATTTTTTGCTTGAAAGTCAACAACGCACTCGTATAATATTATATAAGTGAGGATGCTGATGAAAATTCAACCAAATTGCACAGTTTTAGTTGTGGTTTTAGCTGTGGTTATCCCGTGGGCTTATGAGTCATCTTTCGCAGGGTGTATTGTAATGGTAAATAATGACAGCGATGTACCTGTAGGTAGTGACTTTGTTGCTGTTGCGGCAGGCTCTGGACACCAAGTTGCTCTTAAATCTGATGGTTCGCTCATAGCGTGGGGTTCGAACGCCTACGGACAGTGCGATGTGCCTACAGGTAACGGCTTTATTGCCATTGACGGAGGCGGGCCTTTCAGCGTGGCTTTGAAATCAGATGGCTCGCTTGTAGCGTGGGGTAAGAACAACAGAAGACAATGTGATGTGCCTGCGGGCAACGATTTTGTTGCCGTCTCGGCGGGTGTTGATGGTAGTATCGCTCTTAAGTCTGACGGTTCTCTTGTGGGATGGGGCTTCGATAACTTCGTGCCTTCAGGTAATAATTTCGTTGCCATCTCGGCTGGATATTATCATAGTCTTGCTCTTAAATCTGATGGTTCGCTTGTAGCATGGGGCTCCATTAGTGATGTGCCTGCTGGTAGTGACTTTGTTGCCATTTCAGCTGGTGTCTTTCACAACCTTGCTCTTAAGTCCGATGGTTCGCTTGTAGCGTGGGGTGACAACACATACGGAGAATGCAACGTTCCTGTGGGTGAATTTATTGCGGTTGCGGCGGGTGATGAATGCAGTTTCGCTCTTAAGTCCGATGGTTCACTCGCAGCTTGGGGCCGCAGCGGATGGTATGGTGAGCCATGGGACATACCTATAGGCAATGACTTTGTCGCCATTGTTGCAGGCGACGTACATTATGCTGTGGCTCTGGAAGTGCCTGAACCCGCCATCCTTTTGCTTTTTAGCCTCGGTACAGTGCAGCTTTTAAGAAAAAACCGCTAAATCCTCTACTTTAGCTGTTTTTTCAGTTCCTCTGCGTTTTGAATTAGTTCTTCTTGGCTGATTTGCTTTTTCCCCTCGAGAGGGAATGTCCATTCGTAAGAATCGACGATTCTTTTTGGTCTCAGCATAGCAAAGAAATCGTATGGAAACTTATCATACCAGGGGGCTTTCAATTTACGGTGGGTTTTTAAGGTTTCGCAGCCCTCTTTGCTAATCCTGACGTTATAATCACCGTACCACTCAAACGAAACCGTAACCGGAGAAGTGCCTATCTCCTCGTCATTTAAGAACACCAAAGCTCCCTGCGGCTCAGTATTGATGGTAAGCTGACGCTCCACACA
>CAZBWE010000021.1:0-29817 GCA_964495465.1 uncultured Pirellulales bacterium | reverse complement strand
TTGTAAGTCGAATATGTCCAGGGGAAACACTCGTCATTTGTGAACAGGATGAACGACATATCTTCGGTTTCACCAGTTTGGTCCTTCAGAGGTACCCAGCTCCAGGTGCCGCCAGCCGGGTCCATTTCCCATGCGGCGGCGTCATCATTGTAGTAGTGCTGATGATTCGTCCAGCCCCAATCATAATTCGGGGTATTATCATCGTAAACCGCCACGACGCTTAGCCAGTAGACATTGTTTACATCTTCCTGCATAAACCAATTTTGTTTCGGCAGCCGAACAGAATAACGGAAGACAGGTTCATTTGGTGCACCGTGAGGATTCTTATCGTATCCGACGAGCACCTCGTCGTAATCATAGGCGCTATATTGCCAGATTGCGTCATTGGGATGACTAAATGTGAGCGGGTCACAAGGGTCTGGGTCCGGTACGTCATCCCATAAGGTCAGCAGGAAGAAATCGGGCTTTACCGGCAGAGGCATAAATCTTTCGGCAAGCGGCTCATAACCATAGCCGAGGTAGGAGCCCCACCATACGGCAGCGGTCACCGGCGTTTCTTTCTCACATAACCAGTCGTCAGCTACCTGGCGCGCGATATCTATTTCCTCATGCTGTCTCTCTGACTTAATCTCAAACGCCAGGTCGAGCGATTCTCCGGTCATTGGGTGTCGCAGCTCTGTCCACGGTTCAAGTGGCTGACCACCTTCACCAATAGTAAAGACCGCATCGTCATTCCAGTGCATCATCGAGGTTTTCCAGCCAAACCTTGTTGACGTTTCGGGAAGAGGTCGTGCCTGGACGGCGAGCCAGTAAACCACCGGTTCGCACGGGTCACCTTCCTGAGTAAAGGCTGCTTGCGGGTCGATTGAGAACGTGTACTTCCAGGCCATTTGATGGTTTGCCGGGTCATAGAATGGGTCGCAGGGATTAAAGTAACCCTCCGGCCCTTCGTAAACCGGTTCAACCATAAAGGCCGCTGCAGGGATATACGTGGTCCAGAGTACTTCATTTGGTTCCGACCAGCCGGATGGGCCAACAGGATTATCACTGTAAATACTCAGTATGAAATCAACGGCCGTCGGGTTCATCATTGGCATCTCGTCGTAGAGCCAGGAGCCCCAGATACTGATTTCTGTAATCGGCCCGGTCTCGATGCAGTTGAAATCATCTGCAAGAATCTGCGGAGGCCACATCGGCTGCGGTGTTAATTCCATTGTTGCATCTACGTCCATACCCTCGGGGGTCAGGTCGGGCTCCTGTAGCCACTTTGTTTCGATTTCCGACCATCCTATAACTTGGCCCATAGAGACCTCATCTTCGTAGTGCGGCCAGTGGCGGAGACCGGTATAGTGCTGCTCCCACTTGATGTAGTTCGGGTCGGTATCAAGCTCAAAGGCCAAATCGACGCTCTCTTGATATAGCGGGTCTTCAATCGGGTCCATGTTATTGTTATATGGGTCCAGAACGAGACCCGGCTCAAGCGGCTCGAAAACCTGGAACCTTGTGGCATCATCCATCCAGTGCCACGGCCGCGTCTTCCAGCCCCACGGATAATCAGGATAAGGGCCGAGTTCATATAATGCTGCGATACTTATCCAGAAGACATTATCAATCGTTCTCGTCTCAAAATCTCCCTGCTGGAAGTATTCATTCGGCTCCAAATGTAATGTGTACTGATAGCAAGTGTCTTGTAGGAAATAATCGGGATAGTAATCACTGCCGACCTCTTCTATTTCCACACGGTCGGCATCAACCTCAATCTGCCATAGTAATACTTCTGGGTGGCTGTAATTAGGGTCAGCCGTGGGATCGGCGGGGACATTGGACCAGAAACAGATTTTCCAGCCAATCGGAAGCTGAGGTGGCACTCCACCCGGCAGCCCCCAGCCATAATACGAACCAAACCAGTGAATACTTGTTATGGGCATATCACCAAGACATCTAAAGTCGTCTGCAACGATATCCCAGCTTTCTGGTGGTTCCCACAACTCTCGCAGGGATATTTCGTCCCAGCCGAAATATACAGGTATTCTGCTGGCAGGGTCAATCTCGATGGGCGGCTGAGACCACTTTGAATGCTCAATCAACGGCTTCGGCTCAATAATTATCGCGATGACAACTTCCGTATCTTCGACTTCGCCGTCTTCGGCCAGTCCTTTAGGTGTCAGGCCTCCGGCTGAGCTGATACGTGCCCGCGCAAATGTAGTGCCGAGCGGTGTACCGGCCGGGACGTTGATGTTAATCGGGTGTATTCCGACAGCTAAGAAGTTAGAGTAAACCTGCTCTGCAGGGTGCTCCCAGCTGCCGTTCTGGTTATAGTCAATCCAAATCTGGACAACACCACCAGCGCCGTTAACTTCCAGATTGAAGTTAGCCGGCTGGCCGGGTATCAGGACAGGCAGTATCAGGCCGTCCTCGTCGTCGTTACCATCGTTATCATCACCTGTTGCCGCAGCGTTGGGCTGGCCATTAGCTTCGGAATCGGGTGAGTCGGTAATATCACCCATCCAGGGGCCAGCTATGATATGTCTTGCACCGTTGCTTGCCAGCAATGTCGGATATGTCGGGTCAGGCGCATCACCGAAGTCAAGCTCAGGCGGCTCTTCGATGTAGACTTCCACATCTTCGACTTCGCCGTCATCGGCCAGTCCTTCAGGTCTTAGGCCTCCGGCTGAGCTGATACGAGCTCTTGCAAAGGTAGTGCCCGGTATTGCACCGAGCGGGACGTTGATGTTAATCATGTGTATTCCGACAGGGAGGAAGCCAGAGTACACCTGCTCTGCAGGCTCCCAGCTGCCGTTTTGGTTATAGTCAATCCATATATCGACAAAACCACCGGCGCCGGCGCCATCGTTAACTTCCAGATTGAAGCTGGTTGCAAAGCCGGGTGTCAGGACAGGTATTATCAGGCCATCCTCGTCGTCATTACCATCGTTATCATCACCTGTTGCCGTGGCATTTGGCTGGCCGTTCAATTCCGCATCGGGCGAGTCTGTGGCATCACCTATCCAGGGCCCGCCTATAATGTGTCTTGCCCCGTTGCTTGCCAGCAACGTTGGATATGCCGGGTCAGGCGCATCGCCGAAGTCCAGGTCTGGCGGCGGCTCTTCTATGAAGGTTTCAGTATCTTCGACCTCGCCGTCGTTAGCTTGGCCGACAGGTGTTAGACCTCCCGCTGTGCTGATACGTGCTCTTACAAAGGTCGTGCCCGGTATTGCACCGGCCGGCACGTTGATGTTAATTGGGTGTATTCCGACAGCTAAGAAATTGGAGTATGCCTGCTCTGCAGGATGCTCCCAATTGCCGTTTTGATTATAGTCAATCCAAATCTGGACAATACCGCCAGCGCCATTAACTTCCAGATTGAAGTTGGCCGCTTGGCCGGGTATCAGGACAGGCAGTATCAGTCCATCCTCGTCATCGTTACCGTCGTTATCATCACCTGTTGCCGAAGCATTGGGCTGGCCGTTCAATTCCGCATCGGGTGAGTCGGTAATATCACCTATCCAGGGGCCGGCTATGATGTGCCTTGCACCATTGCTTGCCAGCAGTGTGGGATATGTCGGGTCAGGCGCATCGCCAAAGTCCAACTCAGGTGGCGGCTCTTCGATGGTAACCCTCGTATCTTCGACCTCGCCGTCGTCAGCGGGCCCCCCGGTAGGCGTCAGACCTCCTGCTGAGCTGATACGTGCTCTTGCAAAGGTTGTGCCCGGTACAGCACCGGCGGGGACGTTGATGTTAATTGCGTTTATTCCGACAGGTAACCAGCCAGAGTACACCTGCTCTGCAGGATGTTCCCAGGTGCCGCTCTGGTCATAGTCAATCCAAATCTCGACAACACCACCGAAACCTGCGCCATCGTTAACTTCCAGATTGAAGTTAGCTGCCTGGCCGGGTGTCAGGTTCGGTATTATCAGGCCATCCTCGTCGTCGTTACCATCAAGGTCATCACCTGTTGCTGAACCATTGGGCTGGCCGTTTAATTCCGCATCGGGCGAGTCTGTGGCATCACCTATCCAGGGACCACCTATAATGTGGCTTGCCCCGTTGCTTGCCAGCAGTGTCGGATATGTCGGGTCAGGCGCATCGCCAAAATCAATTTCAGGCGGTGCGGCTTCGGGTTCAGTGTAGAGAATAAACGACAAGTCCGCACTTTGCCCGGTTTGGTCATATATCTCGTACCATTCCCACATATCCGGGAAGTCGATAAGCGGCCAACCCTGAACAGCGTCGTCATTATATACGTGCTGATGAAGGGTCCAGCCCCACTTGTACTCCGGAACATGGTACTCATAAACAGCCACAATCATCAGCCAGTAAACCGCTTCGTCTTCGGTCTGCCAGAACCATTCTTCTTCCGGCAGTCGCACGGAATAACGGAAGACCGGTTCATGTGGGGTGCCGGGTGGAGCGCCGAATGGATGCTTATCGTAACCAACCAGGACCTCATCGTAATCATAGGCATTGTACTCCCAAATCATCTGGCCTGGGTGACTGTATGTCATCGGGTCACCCGGGTCGGGGTCCGGCACGTCCGTCCAGATAGAAATCTGGAAATAAGCCGGCGGTTCCGGCGGCGCAACCGGTTCCTGGCAGGGTGTATATGTGTAACCAAGATACGAACCCCACCAGGCGAGAGCCGTTACCGGTAATGGACTGTTGCAGGGCCAATCGTCAGCAGCGGCAACGAGGTGGTATGGAACGTCCCACATTTCGGCCCAACTGGGCACATCTTCATAGTGCGGCCAGTCGCGGATACCGGTATAATGCTGCTCCCACTTTATGTAACAAGGGTCGGTATCAAGCTCATAGGACAAATCGACGCTTTCGCCATAATAGTCTTCAAGAGGCTCGATGTAATTGTAACCGGGGTTAAGGACGAGGCCTGGTTCAAGCGGGCTATCCACAAAGAACCGGACGGCATCATCCATCCAGTGCCATGGCCTGGTCTTCCAGCCCCACGGATACAAGGGAAATTCCTGACCGGGGTCATAGACAGCCGCAATGCTAATCCAGAAAACGCTATCCATGGTTAAATAGTCGAAATCACCCTGCCGGAACCACTCTTCCGGCTCTAATTGCAGTGTGTACTGATAGCAGATATCAGGAGGATAATCGGGGTAATAATCGCGTCCGACCTCTTCGATATCCACACGGCTGGCATCTACATCAACCTGCCAGAGCAACTCTAACGGGTAGCTGAAGTTCGAAGCGCCGACAGGTTCATTAGACCAGAAGCATATCTTCCAGCCAATCGGAAGCATGTTCGGCTCCGTTCCAAAATACTCCCAGCCGGAGTATGAACCCCACCAGTGCACGCTCGTTACGGGCATCGTGCCCAGACATCTAAAGTCATCTGCAATGAGTTGCCATAATTCCGGCTCTATCTGTTTTCTGTGAGATAACTCGTCCCAGCCGCAATACACTGGCGGCTCTATGTTGCACGGGTCGGGATATATCTCGATAGGTGGCTGAGACCACTTGGAGTGCTCAATGAGAGGTTTTGGCTCGATGGGTTCCTGTCCGCCGCTTGTAATTTCAAATGCCATGTTGAAATCCAACTGGGACATATAGCCGTAAAAGTCCCATTGAACAGGATATGCTAAGATAATCGGGTCGTAGTTACCCTGCCAGTGCCACATCGGTGACCACATCGGGTCCTCTGAAATCGCGCTGAGGTCGAGCCAGTAAATTTGGCCCACAAGCTGAGGAAATGGGTCAATCAGGTCGTACTCGTAGTACCAAACAGTACCGCCCCAGGGAGCGACAAGGCCGCTGTCCGTTCTATGAATTTCTCCTGGTCCCGGCCCGAGCGGCGCACTAACCATCCAAAGCGGTCCCGACATTACATCCGGCTGACCGCCCGCATCGGCATAGATACTTATATCGAAACCCCAGTTGTTTTGAGTGTCATCTTCATTGTTTCCCCACCAGTGCAGGTCCGTAACGAGACCGCCTTCGCAGAGCCAGTCGTCTGCAATGTGAAGGCCGTCGTGTGCGTGGTAGCCCGTTGCGTCCGGGTCGGGAAGCTGCTGCCACTTGATTTCGGATTCTTCCTTGGTTGTAATTGCAAAGGCCAAGTCCATCGGTTCCTGATTATTGGGGTCGTATAGCTCGTTCCAATATGCAGGATAATAGCCGTTCCACCAGGCGGCATTATCCATAAAGTGTTCGTTAGACTCTTTCCAGCCCAAAGAAATACCAGAGGTCGTAACAACATCATTAATTACCAGCCAATAAATTTCTCCTTCATGCTGGATGAAGGGGTCTGGGATGTTCTCGATGTCGATTTGCCAGCATCCGAGGTGGTCACTGGTCCACCAGCTGTACGAGTAGGGGTCAAACCAGCCCTGCCAGTCGGTATCTACATACCGCCACGTAAATGACGGGTGGACGTACATCCAGAGAAGCTGGTCAGGGTAACTCCACGGTATATCAGGGTCACCGGGATTGTTTGACCATATTTCGATGTTAAAATTCAGGATATCGTTTGGGTCTCCATACCCACCGTTAAATGAGACCCAGAAATGGATGTCTTTTACCGGGCCTGTTGCAGAACACTGCCAGTCGTCACCTAATGACCATACATCTCCCCAGGCCACATCAAAACCGGTTGGGTCGGGAAGCTGCTGCCACTTGATGTCGGATACAGATACCCATTTCAGCGAAACACTACTAACATAGGTTAGCGTATAGGAATAAAATTTTCCACCAAAATTCAGAACCACCAAAGTACCTTCCGGTGCGGGAGCTCCATTGACGGTATCGAAAGTACCTGTAACAGTACCGCTAATAAGAAGAATATCTTGTCCTGACGGAGGTGCAGCTGTCAAACTGAGAACCAGAGCTGCCGTAGAGCCTGCACCGGCCGGGTCGAGATAGGCAGTGCCACTAAGGCCAATCGGACTTACACCCGCTGAATCAATTTGAAATTCGAGTGTTCCATCACCGGGATTAGTTCCAGTTGAATCACTAGCCCCGACGTATAAATCCTGTTGACTGATTGCAGCAGCGGAGCCTTGTATAGTAACCTTTCCTATGGCACCAGCCTGGTTGGCTCCTCCTACAAACAGCCTGCCGCCGGCTCCGGTTAGAGAGCCGCCGCTAATGGTAAAGCGACCATCGCCTCCAGTCTTATACCCAACTTCAATCTTGCCGGTATTATCGAGTTGTCCGCCCTGCAGAATTAAATACCCTATGTCAGAACCTGAGCTTGATGCGCTGGCATCGCCGGGCTTCAGCTCCTTACCGCTCTTGAGATATCCGCCTTCGTCAATCACCAACGTCGCGTCTCGGGCTATAGCGATCTTATAGCTGTTCATAGCTGGGACATTGGTATTCACCGTACATATATCACCTTCGGTGATGATTTTGACATCTTCAGTATCATTCGGAACACCATTAGTCCAATTACCAGCCACATTCCAATTACCTACTCCTCCAATCCATGGGTTAGTGGCAAAGGCACTACTTGCAATAAAACTCATTAAAAATGGACAAAGACACAAAGTTGTTAGTATTTTTGTTAGCGTAAATTTTGACTGTTTCATAATTAAAGCCTCCTAAATAATATAATATTAACTAAAATATTGCTTACAGAAGTACAGTGAATACACAGACAGAAATCCTCTCATATTCGAAACATCCATAGAATTATCCATTCCGAATATCTCATTACATAAAGGTGCCGCAGCGGATAAAGCCGCACGGTAACCATACTCTGTTTTATGTGCGCAGTGATACACCATCTTTTCTTTAAGTGGCGGAAAGCCTGAAAAATGAAATACTAAAACGTCACTACCACTCCTCACTTCTCCTTACTTCCCGCTAAGTCCATTATTTACTGAAAGTTAAGTATATCACTCTGCCACAGCTAAATCAAGAGAAAAATTATAAGACGTGCATTTTTTTGCGGCCTGGCGAAGGATAAAATTCATAACTTTCTTGATAACAAGCACATATCCCGCGCCGGTTGTGGATTTTAGCCTTATTTTTTGTAGATTTTTTTGGGATTGTAGACCTTCTGTGCGATAAGTTTCAGCTCTTTGTTGCTGCCCCCCTTCAAGGCACGATAGAAACAGGATTGATAGCCAACGTGGCATTGTCCGGCATCGACGGAAACTTTAAGGATTATATAGTCCTGGTCACAATCGACGAGTATTTGTTTTACCTTTTGGAAATGGCCGCTTTCTTCGCCTTTTTTCCACAGTTTTTTTCGCGACCTGCTGAAGTAAACAGCGTAGCCGGTTTGGATTGTCAAGTCAAGCGCCTCGCGATTCATATAGGCAGCCATCAACACCTGGCCGGTTTGTGCATCCTGGGCAATAACCGGAATCAGGCCTTTATCATCGAATTGCGGTATAAATTCCAGACCTTCTTCAATAATTTGTTTTGCAGCCACGTTAATTACTCCGAAGAAATATTTTATATATACCGTGCTATATTTCGATATTAAACTAACAATCTACGTGTTATTATCTTCAAAAACAAGCGCTAATTTGTGGAAACTTGCATTAATGGCCGGGACTAGAAAAAGAAAAACAAATCTTTTATTTGTACTGTTCCGCATTTGTTTTGTTATAACGGGGATTATCCTTGCGGTTATTTGGGCCAGCCACGAGCAGAGATGGCGAAAATTGACGGAAATTAAGCCGGCGATTTTCGTGTGCTCACTGGGTATCTTTATAATAGCTCAGATTGTCATCGGCCTACGCTGGTGGGTTTTGCTGCGGTCTCAATCGATATTCATACCTTTTTTGTCTGCTGTCCGGCTGCACTTTTTGGGATTATTCTACAATAATTATATGCCGGGTTCGGTTGGCGGCGACCTGATTCGGGCCTGGTATGTTACAAAGCATACGCATAAAAAGTTCGAGGCGGCTTTAAGCGTTTTCGTGGACAGGGTCATTGGATTATTGAGCACGCTTGTAATAGCCGTTTTTTTCTATACACTTTTTTTAAGAGGAGAAAGTCTTGGTATCGGCGCTCGGAAGAGTTTCGGTTTTATCAACTCAATTAAAGAACACAGGACGCTTATTGTTTGGCTGCTTGGCTTTATAGTGTTTGTATTCCTGGGGCTTTTGTTGTATGGAAAAAGCCGTGTAATGCTACAAAAGGCCTGCCTTTACGTCGGCGAACGTGTGTTGAAAATAGGGGAGAAGTTCAAAAAAGCTATTTTTCTTTATTGCAGGAGACCTTTAACTTTGCTGGCAGTATTCGGATTGACTGTTTTGCTGCAGCTTATGACAATCACTGGTTTCTGGTTTGTCGGGCGAAGTCTTGGTATTACAGCGAGCATCAAATATTACTACGTTTTTTTCACTCTGACGTGGGTATTAGGGGCGATTCCGGTCAGCATCGGCGGGGCTTTCTTGGTGGAAGGTATGCTTATGGTTCTTTTTATTAATTTTGCCGGCGTAGCCGAGGATTCGGCTCTTGCCCTTGCTCTTTGCCAGCGATTTGTGTGGCTGCTTGCATCGTTGCCGGGTGCCGGGATACATTTGATAGGTGCACATCTACCGGGGGACGAAATAAGGGATGAGATGCGTCTGGAAAACGATTGAAGATTTTTTATTGACTCTCAAAATCCCATATATTAAGCTACATTACTCTTGATAGGCACCGATTTAGCGCCTTTGATTGAGCAAAACCGGTAAAATACAATATTGAAGTATTGTTTTAAGGATATACTTGTGGCAGGACGCTTTAAAAGCTACTTTTTGAGGGGATTGGCGGTCCTTCTGCCGACGATTGTGACAATCTGGATATTTGTTTGGGGCTATAGTTTTATCCAGGACAATATCAGCAGCCATATAAGAGATGGTCTGATATGGTTGATTAAAAAATCAGTCAGCGAAGAATATTACGGCGAACTGTCGAAGCCGTGGTTGAACATAGCTTTATCAGCGGCGGGTTTTCTCATAGCCCTGCTTGTAGTCTGTATAGTCGGGGCCCTTCTGGCGAGCGTGGTGGGCAGAACACTGTGGCGAATGATCGAAAAGTTTATAATGAATACTCCCTTACTGAGGCAGGTGTATCCTTATGTGAAGCAGGTAACGGATTTTCTGTTTATACAGGAAGAGGAAAAGAAGAAGATGTTCTCGCGGGTCGTTGCGGTAGAATACCCGCGAAAAGGAATATGGTCATTGGGTTTTGTTACGGGCTCAGGGATAAAGAAAGTAGTTGACAACGTCAAGAAGGAGTTACTGACAGTTTTGATTCCGACGTCGCCGACGCCCTTTACCGGCTTTGTGATAATGGTTCCCAAAAGACTGACAATAGAGCTGGATATGACGATAGAGCAGGCGCTGAGATTCATCGTAAGCGGCGGCGTCATAGCGCCGGGGCGTGGGGGTTCGGTTTTTGCAGGCCTACCTGAATTGAAGGCCGAAGGAACAGAGTAAGAATTGATTTTGATGTATATAAACGCGGTTAAGGAGAATGAATTTGCAATTTAAGATTACCGGCAGACATATAGAAATAACCGAAGCCATCAGAATACATGCTGAGGAGAAGACAGCAAAGCTTCCGAAGTATTACGACAGCATCAACCAGGTAGAGGTAATTATCGATGGTGAGCAGGGCGGCAATGTGAGTGTGGAGGTAATTGCACGGGCCGAGCACGGCAAGGTCTTTGTTGTAACCGAAGCAGGGCACGATGCTTACCGATGTATTGATTTGGCCGTCCATAAACTTGAGCGGCAGCTTAGGCGAAGAAAGGGCAAGGAACGTGACAATAAACGTGCAGGTGGTGCACCCCGCCCTTCGGAAGGGCTGGGTGCAGAATAGAACAGTTCAAGTATAACGGCGCAAGGGGACATCTGTCTTGTGTTTTTTATTGCTTGAGCGGTGTTGCGGTGCAGATGATTTTGGGCAGGTAATATGAAATTTGCTGACTTTGTCTGTTTTGAAGCGTTAGTTCCTGAGTTAAAGGCCGGCGACAGGGATTCCGCTATAGCGGAGCTTGTGAGTTTGCTTGATAAAGCCGGTAAACTTGGAAAAGGAAGCTGCCGGGAAGTTACTAGGGCAGTTATTAAAAGAGAGGAAGAAGCAAGTACGGGAATAGGTAGGGGAGTTGCTGTTCCTCATATCAAGCACGATGCAGTTAAAGATGTAGTTGCGGCGGTCGGTCTTATCAGCTCCGGTATCGATTTTTCCTCTCTTGATAAACAGCCGGTTTACTCCATTATACTTCTAATCAGTCCGGCCGATGACCCGGACAAACATTTACAGGTGATGGAAAGTATTTTCAAACATCTGCAGAATGAGATGTTTCGGAGATTTCTCAGGCAATGCCAAACTTCAGAACAGATAGAAGACCTTCTTATGGAGGCCGACGAGAATCCGTATTTGTAATTGTATAAGATTGAGAATGTAAACCAAAAAGAGGACCTGGAGATGCAGGTGGGGCAGAATTCTTTGGAAAAAGTAGTTCGTGAAGTTGCGGTTGAGATAAAAAATACGGACGGACTTCATATGCGCCCCGCGATGCAGTTCGTTGACATTGCAAACCAGTTTGATTGTGATATAACCGTCAGTAATGACGAAAATAGTGTTGATGGTAAAAGTATTATGCAGATGAGCATGCTCGCGGCGACCTGCGGCACGAAGCTGAAGATTAAAGCCGAGGGCGCAAATGCTCAGGAAGCGCTCGACGCTTTGCGGGAGCTTGTGGAGGAAAAGCACTTCGATGAGCCCACGCCGAAGAGAAAGAAAGAGCTATAAAATTTTTAAAAGTATCTGATGGAGATAAAAAAGGGAATAGCAGTTTCGCCCGGCATTTCTATAGCCAAGTCGCTGGTTATTGATGCGGAAGACTATCGCATACCACGGCGAGAGATTATGCCGTCGCAGCGGTTAGTGGAGACCCAGCGGGTAAGAAATGCGTTTAAGGATGCAATCAGCGAGCTGACGAAGATAGAAGCCGTCCCAAAACAGCCCGAAGGCGGCAAGATAAAAGATATTTTTGCAGTGCACTTACGTTTTCTTCACGACAGGAGTTTGCGAAAGAGGATAACCGATTTGGTTCATTCCGACCTGGTCTCAGCCGAATACGCGGTATCAGCCGCTATGCGGGAGATTGCTTCGCATTTTACGAGTGTAAAAGATGCCTATATCAGTGAGCGAGCGGCGGATATATACGATATAGAAAGACGGCTGCTTCGGCAGCTGCTGGGCAAAAAACGTGAGGATATTGAGCATTTAACCGAAGAAGTGGCGATTGTTGCACGGGAGCTGAGCCCGACTCAAGCCGCCGGCTTTAATAAGGAGTTTGTCAAGGGAATAGCGACTGATGCCGGCGGAAGAACATCTCATACCGCGATTGTTGCACGTTCTTTGGGTATCCCTGCAGTGGTGGCATTAGAGGACCTTACAGAGACGGTCAGTGGGGGCGATACGGTTATTATAGACGGCAATCGCGGTATTGTTATTGTAAATCCCGATGAAGAAACCATCCGTCAATACGAAGAATACAGCAGGGACTTTCTGGAGCTTGAACATAAGCTTGATTCGATACGAGAAAAGCCAGCCATAACGCGGGATGGGACAAAAATTACGCTGCTGGGAAATATTGAGTTTCCGGATGAAGCTGAACTGGTATTGCGGAAGGGAGGAGAAGGTATTGGGCTTTACCGGACGGAGTTTTTATACCTTAACCGGACAACAGAACCTTCGGAGCAGGACCATCATGAGGCCTATGCCGAGACTGTCGGTGTATTCAAGGATAGGCCCGTGATAATAAGGACTATGGACTTGGGCGCCGATAAATATACGCAAAGCAGACGGTTTGCGCCTGAGCCGAATCCGTTTCTTGGATTGAGGTCCATAAGGTTCTGCCTGCAAAACATAATGATGTTCAAAACGCAATTGCGTGCAATCCTGCGCGCCTCAGTCCTCGGTCAGGTCAAGATAATGTTTCCATTGATAACAAATCTGCAGGAGGTGATGCAGGTCAAGTTTATTTTGCGCGATGTTATGGAAGATCTCGACGAAGAATCGATACCCTATAACAGGGATATAGAGATAGGTATTATGATAGAAACACCGTCAGCGGCCTTAACGGCATATACTCTTGCAAGGGAAGTTGGATTTTTCAGTCTCGGAACCAACGACCTTATCCAATACGCGCTTGCAGTTGACAGGGGCAACGAGCTGGTTTCCATGTTGTATTCAGCAGCGGACCCGGCGGTTCTTCGGCTTATTAGGACGGTTCTCCAGGATGCCCACAAGGCACAAATAGATATCAGCATCTGCGGAGAGATGGCTTCTGAGCCGGAGTATATTATGCTGCTGTTAGGGATGGGGGTCAGGACGATTTCGATTGCACCTCCAATGATACCTGAAATAAAACAGATTATTCGCTCTGTTACGATGGAAAATTGCAACAACGTTGCGAGAGAAGTGCTAACTATGAATACTGAAAGGCAGATATCGAATTATCTGCGCAATGCCGCAAGGAAGATTTTACCTGAAGCTTTTTGATAAGCGGGGGGCACCGGTAAATACAGGAAAAGTTTTTTGTGCGGGAGGACAAGTTGCTCCATAAAAGTAGTGTCGGTTTTATTGGCAGGCGGGCATGTATCAACTGGATTATGCTGATTTATTTTGCTTCCGGTGCGTGCTCTCTGATTGATGAGGTGGTGTGGGTGCGGCTGTTGAAGCTGACACTCGGCAATACTGTTTATGCAACGAGCATAGTTGTGTCGGTATTTATGGGCGGGCTGGCGCTTGGCGCCTTGATAATGGGGCGCTATTGCGACTCTGTGAGAAGGCGGCTGAGGCTATATGCCTTACTGGAAACTCTTGTTACTATATCGGCGCTGTCTCTGCCGTGGGGGCTAAAGCTCGCTGATGGCGTCTATGTCCGGTTTTTTCGGACATATCATCCTACGCATACACATCTGCTTTTCGTGCAGGTTTTAATATCTGCAGCGATACTTCTTGTGCCGTCGATGTTGATGGGCAGCACTTTACCGCTTTTGGGCAGATTTGTTACCTCGCTTGAGAGAGAGGCCGGTCATTTGGTCGGAAGACTCTATGCGTTAAATACCTTAGGTGCGGCGGCTGGCTGTTTTTTGGCTGGATTTATTCTCATTCGCACTGTCGGCGTTATGGGGTCGTTGTATATCGCAGCAGGTTTGAATCTGCTGGTTGCATTTGGGGGGTGGTTTTTATCCCGCTTTTCCGGCATTACCGTTGAGGAGCAGGTTGAGGCCGTTGCGCTGCAAAGCGGTGAAGGCGCTGCTGCAAAAACGATGGACGGCAGATTTTATATGTTGATTGCAGCTTTTTTTATGAGCGGATTGATAAGTATCGGATATGAGCTGCTCTGGATGCGCAGCATTGTTCATTTGCTCGGCGGATTTACTTATGTGTTCTCAGCGGTGCTGACTATTTACCTGTTGGGCAACGTAATCGGCGCCGGAATCGGCAGTGCTCTGGTGAAAAAGCTAAAGACTCCTGCTGTTTGGTTTGCGGTAACTTTATCGTTATTGGGGTTGTATGGAGTTTTTTACCTGCCGTTGCTTGTATTCTGGACATCTAAAGGGATGTGGTATATTAACCGGCATATTATTGGCAACTGGATCCCATTTTCACGTTATTTGGTTAGGCCAATTGTGCAAAGTTTATTCCTGTTTTTGGTCCCAAGCGTTATTATGGGTATAGGATTTCCGATAGCTCTGCAGGCCTGGGCAAATCACATGCACAAGGTCGGCCGCTCCACGGCAACAGCTTATGGTGCAAATACAATTGGGGCTGTGATAGGTGGTATTGTTACGGGCTTTTTCCTTATTCCGCTGCTGGGTGTGCAGCTTTCGATTTCAATTCTTGGTTTGAGTGGAGTATGGATTGCTGCTGTTATGTGGGCGTTTTTTGTCCACAGACCGAGCATTGTTGGGCGGTATGTTCTTTTGACGGCAGCTGTTATATTGGCGATAATCACCCTGAAGATACCCAGGAACCTGTTCAGTGCGGTTATTGAGGCGAGCCCGCTTGTGCCGGGTTTTGAACTTGTGCAGGTGAAAGAGGGCATTACCACCACGGCATCTGTGCATCGGGATACAAGCGGAACTTTATATCTGTATTCGTCGGGACAGACCTTGGCAGGAGAAAATTATACCGCTCGCGGCGACCAGAAGATGCTTGGACATTTTGGTGTTCTGCTCAATAGTAATGCCAGGGGAGTCCTGTCGGTTGGGTTTGGGTCGGGGGAAAGCACGTTCTGCCTTGCCCAGCATAAATTAGACAGGGTTGATTGTGTGGAGATTGCTCCGGAGATTGTTGAAATCTCCTTAAAATTCTTCAGGAAACTTAACCTCGGAGACCGGCTTAACGAAGAAGTAAATATGATATATATGGATGCGAAAAACTATCTGCACTTGACGGACATCAACTACGATGTCATTTTCAATGACTGTATTCACCCGCGGTTTTTCGCCGAGAACGCCTCGCTTTATGCAAAAGAATATTTTGAAAGTGCAAAGAAAAACCTCAGGAGTAGGAAAGGTCTATTTCTTTCTTATGTCCCTTTGTATAAAATGACGCCTTCTGTATTGAACAGCATAGTTGGAACTGCGATGGATGTTTTTCCCCATGTTACGATATGGTATCTTACACCTCATCCTGCGCCTTTGGTCGTGATAGTCGGCTCGGAACATGAGCAATATTTTTCACCGAAGCATATAGAAGATGAGCTGCTTAAAGAAGGCGTCCGTAAGAGCTTGGCAGAAATAAATATTCATAACAGTCTCGACGTATTGAGCTGTTACATTTGTGATGAACAGGATTTAAGAAAGCATATTAAGGAATTTTCGATAAACAGCGATTATTTTCCTTTTATTGAGTTTGTGACGGACGAAGAGTTGGACACTGCGCTGATATTCGATAGTTTTGTTATGAATATTCGTAATGACTCCATTTATCATCATATTGATTGGACGGGATTCAGTGATGAGCAAAAAGCCGGTTGGATTACAGATTATAGGCAACTTTACAATGCTCTGACCTATATTTTACCTGTTTTGCCGACACCTAACGCACCACCGAGTGAGTTTTCCAGATTCGGTGCCTGTATGGCGGGATTGGGAAGATTGCCGGACAATCCTGTCCTTTTAAGAACCAGAGATGAAGCTGCAAGAAGGTTGTATTCCGACTTCAAGAGGATGATACTTTCCGGCAGAACGGATACGGCTCAGGCGTATTCCCGTGAGTTAATCAAACAGTATCCCGATTCGCCTTTGGGCTGGCTGGTAAGGTCGAGCGTTATGCGGGATAAGGGCGAGGGGCAGGAAGCTGTAGCGGATGCCCGGCGGGCGGTTGATATTGCCCCTGATAATACGGACGCACGCTTCAACCTGGGCTTTATGCTCTACAGTGTCGGGCAGTTCGAGCAGGCAATTATCGAGTATAAAGAGGCCCTTCGTTTGGCAAACAGACCCGATGAGATTAATGTTTATAATCAGTCGAAGATACTGAACTTTTTGGCGCGGGCGTATGCCGGCGCCGGTAGATTTTCCGAGGCCATAGCTACTGCAGAAAAGGCGTTGGAACTCGCATTGTCTTCCAGCCAAGAGGAATTGGCGGACGATATCAGAGAGCACATAGATTTATTTAAGCAAGCCCAATCTTCTCAGCGACAGCCATAATCGCAGCTTTTGGCTGCTTTTATTCCAAAGCAAAGATATGGGAAAAAATGCTTGTTTTCAGGGCAGTTGTGGGCATAATGGAGAAAATGGTTCTTTTTGTTCATTGTTATGGGTTCATCGTTCATCGACGAACGATGAACAAGAGACGGAATAAATAATCATAAGGAATAGGCACATAACCGTTTCAAAGCAAGCTATCCTGGTTGTGATTAAATTCAGCGTTCGGGGTAATATGAGATTCCTTTCGCATGCCGAAACGGTCAGAGTTTTTCAGCGGGCGTGCATTCGGGCCGGTGTGGAAGTGAGGTATAGTGAGGGTTTCAATCCTCGTCCCAGGCTGTCGCTGCCTTTGCCGAGGCCGGTCGGTGTTGAGTCGGATGGTGATTTGCTTTGTCTTCAGGTAAATTCCGACCTCAACGAACCACAGGATGCGGAGTATCGGTTGCTAATCGAAGCAGAACTTTCGAGGCAGCTTCCTGAAGGTATTGAGCTGCTTTCGATAGATATTGCAGAGCCGGGGTTATCATTTCAGCCGTATTCTGCTGTCTATGTATTAAAGCCAAAGCCCAAATATCGCAGCGATGAGCTTAAAGCAGGAGTCGAACGATTATTGGCTCATAAGTCGTTGTTTGTAACTCGTGTCTCGTTTAACGGCTCAAATGTCAGCAAAGGTGCGGCGAAAGAAGTGGATGTGAGGCCTTTTTTGAAATCGATTGAGCTGGATGATAAAGATATAATTGTCGAGTGTGGAATCAGCCCCGCTGGTTCGATACGCGTGCAGGAAATTTTGGAGCTGCTGGGGCTTGATGCAAATAAACTTGCTGCACCGATTAGACGGACCGGAATTCGATGGGATAAAATGTAATTCGTGACCTGCAACCGAAGTTCGATTTGCCGGTCACGAGAGATGAGGTTCAAAACAAATGGCAAGAGAGATGCTTATAAATGTAGCTGAGAGCGAAGAGTGCAGAGTGGCAGTTGTTGATGACGGCACCCTTGAAGAGCTTTACGTGGAAAGGGCCAGCTTGAGCAGCCATGTCGGAAATATTTACAGAGGTAAGGTGGTAAATATTGAGTCCGGCATACAGGCGGCGTTTGTGGATTTCGGGGTGGGCAGAAATGGCTTTCTTCACATAAGCGACCTGCACCCGCGCTATTTTTCAGGCAACAAGGCAGAGCATACGGAAAGTATCGGGAGAAGAAAATCACTGAGGCAGCGGCCGCTTATCCAGGACTGTCTTCGTAAAGGTCAGGAGCTTGTCGTCCAGGTGACAAAAGAAGGTATAAGGACCAAAGGGCCGACACTTAACACGTATCTTGCTTTGCTTGGCAAGTACCTGGTTATGATGCCCTGGATGAAAAGGCAGGGTGTTTCGCACAAGATTGAAGATGAGAATGAGCGCAAGCGGCTGCGTCAAATCCTCGAGCAGAGCAACCCGCCCAAGAATCAGGGTTTTATTATCAGAACGGCAGGGCAGGGCTGCTCAAAGAGGGATATACAGAATGATTTGAGATATCTGAGGAGGTTATGGAGGGCAATAGAAGCAAGGATAGAATCAGAAAAAGCCCCGGTGGAAATTTATCGGGAATCGGATTTGGTCATTCGAACTCTAAGAGATGTTTTTAACAGTAAGATAAGCAAGATAGTTTGTGATTCGGAAGATGTCGTTCGCAGAATCGGGGACTTTTTTTCCATAGCAACACCGCGTCTGAAAAGAAGGGTTGCATATTATGAGGGAAAGGTGCCTTTGTTTCACAAATACCAGATTGAAGATGAAATTACCAAAATCCAGTCTCGCGAGGTAAAACTTAAAGGAGGCGGCTCGATTGTAATTGAGCAAACAGAAGCGCTGGTCTCGATAGATGTCAACAGTGGGAAGTATCGAAAGCAAAAAACCGCTGAGCAGACTGCTTACGAGAACAATATGGAGGCGGCGGTTGAGATTGCGCGACAGCTTAGGTTGAGAGACCTTGGCGGGCTGATAATTTGCGACTTCATTGATATGCGCAGCGAGAGACACCGCAAGGACGTGGAAAGGGTTTTCCGCCAGGCGGTTAAGGCGGACCGTGCCCGCGCGAGGATATTGAGGATAAGCAGGTTCGGCGTAATAGAGATGGCTCGCCAGCGGATGCGGCCCTCGCTGCAGTCGGCCACCTATCTGGCATGTCCGCATTGCGGCGGGACCGGTTTTGTTAAAAGTCATGAGTCTTTGGCTATTGAGATTATCCGCCTGTTGAATCTTTCGGCTTCGGATGAGCGTATAAAACGCATCGAGCTGTTTGTCTCGCCGGAAGTTGCGGATTATTTGCAGAATGCAAAAAGAGCTTCGATTATGCAGATAGAGCATCTGAATGAGAAGCGTGTGATAATACATTCCGCACCCGAGTATGCCGGTGAAAAGCATGAGCTGCTCTGTTACAATGACCGAGGCGGCTTGATAAAATTATAATATATGAAACGCAAATTGACCATCAAGCTGCTTTGTAAAGAGGCAAATGTTTTTGCTGAAGCTGAATCCAGTCACACAGAATCAGCAATCTATGGCGTTACGGACGGAAAGGCCTTAGGGACCTATTTGGAGCATAAATTTCAAGCTTACCTTCGTGAGAAATACACGTATGAAGAAGGTAGTTCCGCCAAAGGTATTGATTTTCCGGAACTTGGCGTGGATATTAAGGTAACAAGTATCAAACAGCCGCAATCTTCCTGCCCATTTAAGAACGCACGGCAGAAAATTTTTGGTCTGGGCTATTCGCTTCTGCTCTTCGTTTACGAGAAGATTGATGATACACGGACACGCACGGCGAGACTTAATATCTTGCATAGTATTTTTATAGAAGCAGAAAGAACGGCAGACTATCAGACCACGAGGGGGATTCTTAATATCATCGAAAACAACGGAAACGAGGATGATATTGTGGGTTTTATGCAAGACCGTTTGCTTCCTGTGGAAGAGATTCAGGCTTCACAAATTGCCAGGGAATTCTGGCAAATCCGCCGAACATTGGATATCTAACTATTTCCAATGCCCTTCAGTGGAGGTTACAATACCGGCGTGTAATTGAGGAAGCCGGCAAAGTGAACGGAATCTGTAGAATTCGATAAGACTATGACAGTTAAAAAGAAGAGTAAAAAGAAAGTAGAGTTTGGTGATTTCCAGACACCTATTGAGCTTGCTCGACGGATTTGTTCTTTGTTATTACAGCGTGGTTTTGAACCTGTTAGCATTCTTGAACCGACCTGCGGCAGGGGAAGTTTTATTGTGGCTGCTCTTGAGTTTTTCCCGCAGACCCGTAACATTATTGGAGTTGATATTAACAGTGAGCATATTAAATTTGCTTGCTCTACCCTTCACGAATTAGCCCCTGCTGTTGAGTCAGTGCGTATTATGAATGAGGACTTTTTTGCAGTGAACTGGAATGATGTGCTCGAATCTTTACCGGATCCTCTTCTTGTAATAGGTAATCCGCCTTGGGTTACGAATGCCGAACTTGGGCGCATTGGAAGTTACAATCTTCCTGACAAATCCAATTTTCAGAACAATCGTGGCATAGATGCAATTACCGGAAAGAGTAATTTTGACATCTCTGAATGGATGTTAAACAAAGCGATCGAATGGATAAATGGAAGACAAGCTACGTTAGCAGTGCTCTGTAAGACTTCTGTTGCGAGAAAAGTTCTTCACCATGCCTGGAAAATCGGGCAACATCTAAAACGCTCGGAGATATATCATATAGAAGCCCCCAGATATTTTGGTGCTGCCGTAGATGCCTGTCTTCTTGTTGTTTCATCGGCTATTTCAAAGGGGAATTTTGATTGCCAGGTTTATGACGGCTTTGAGGATGTTTCTCCAGCCGGAACTTTCGGATACCGACAAGGGCGTCTTGTGGCAGATATAAAATGCTTTGAACGCTGGAAGAATCTCGAGGGGAAAGAACGGTATAAATGGAGGTCAGGGATTAAACATGATTGTGCTAAAGTTATGGAATTCCGTAAAGAAATCAGCGGATACAGAAATGGCTTTGGCGAAGTTTTCGATTTGGAAGACGATTATTTCTATCCTATGCTAAAGAGTTCAGAAATTGCCAACGGTTGTGATATACAACCGACTCGATGGATGCTTGTTCCTCAGCGCGTTGCGGGTGAAGACACGCATCAAATTTGCAAATTAGCCCCCAAGACATGGCAATACCTGCAAAGGCATGCTCAACTATTGGATAGACGTGCCAGTTCGGTTTACCACAACCGTCCCCGCTTCTCAATATTCGGTATTGGTAACTATTCTTTTGTTCACTGGAAGGTTGCAATCTCTGGATTTTACAAAAAGCTGGATTTCAAGGTCGTCGGACCTTATGCTGGAAAACCTGTAGTTCTTGACGATACCTGCTATTTTGTTGCCTGCCGAGACAGGAAAGAGGCCTTCTTTATAGCCGAGCTTCTAAACTCGGATATTGCGAATGATTTTTTCTCTGCGTTTATTTTTTGGGACGAGAAACGCCCTATTACGGTGGACATACTTAAACGGCTGGACCTTTTAGCTCTTGCACGTGAGCTTGGCAAGGAAGAAACTCTAAAAATGTTTCTCGAGCAGTACCCTAAAAGATACAATTAACCATTGCTGTTTTCAGAAAATGTTATCGTTTCTTAGTTTGGTTACTAAAGAACAGGAGTTGATAAGTGGAATTTGACCTTGACTACGCACGGAAGGTAATTAAGGCCGAAGCGGATGCGATAGCTTCTATTACGCCGATTGTAGATGATTCTTTCGCCAGCGCCTGCGAGATGATTTACGGTTGCAGCGGCTCCTGTATAGTTAGCGGCATCGGCAAAGCGGGAATCATCGGCCAAAAGATAAGTGCCACGCTGGCTTCGACCGGCACGCCGAGCCATTTCCTTCATCCTGCTGAGGCCGTTCATGGCGACCTCGGCAGATTGCGGAAAAGCGATATAGTGATTGTTCTGAGCTACGGCGGCGAAACGGATGAGGTGAATCGGCTGATAAATCTGGTCAAGCAATTGGAGATTAAACTGATAACGATAACCGGCGACAGCGACTCGACTCTAAGTAAGTACGCCGATGTAGTTTTGTGCATGGGCAAGATGTCCGAGGCCTGTCCCCTCGGTGTTGCGCCGAGTGTTACAACTTCCTGTATGCTGGCGGTCGGCGATGCACTTGCCTTTACCGTGATGAAGGCGCGTAATTTCAGCGTTGAGGATTATGTGCGGTTTCATCCCGGCGGCTCGCTCGGTGCGAAGCTAATGACGGTTGAGCAGTCAATGATGTTCAAGCGGGGAGAAAAGCTGCCGATAGCACAGAAAACGGACACGATAAAAAAATTGCTCGATAAAACAAACGATGTGAAGCGTCACGGGGCTGTGATGGTAGTCGATAAAGCCGGCAAATTAGCAGGAATAATCACCGATGCGGACCTTCGGCGTTTGATAACGGAACACGGCCAAAAGGTCTTTGAGTTCAAGGCCGGTGATATTATGACTGCCGACTGCAAGAGGATACGGGCCGACGCGCTTGCTGCGGAGGCAACAGCTATTTTTCATAAGTATAGAATTGATGAGCTTCCGGTCGTTGATGCGGATGACAGGCCGGTCGGCCTAATCGACGTACAGGATATAGTTACTATTAAGGTTGTCGGATAAAAAGGATACTGGATACTTGATACTCGATACTTGATACTTGATGCTGGATACTCGATGCTCGTAAAAGAAAGCCGAGTGGTTATTGGTTAAATAATCACCAATTACCAGTTACCAAAACATAATGGCGAATCTCGCGAACATACAATTACTGGCTTTGGATGTTGACGGCGTTTTGACCGACGGCACCATCGTTGTCAATAGCGACGGCAGCGAAAGCAAATTCTTCAATGTTCAGGACGGCCACGGCATCCGTCTCTGGCTAAGGGCAGGGTTAAAAATGGCCTTTTTTAGCGGCAGAGCTTCACCACCAACAGAAATCCGTGCCAAACAATTTGGTGTTGAATACGTATTTCAGGATTGTCTCGATAAACTGCCAGTACTCGAGAAATTTCTTCAGCAGCAGGGGCTTTCGCCGCAAGAGGTTGCCTATATTGGCGATGATTTGCCGGATTTGCCGGTCATTAAGTACGTCGGCTTTGGTGTAGCGGTTGCCGATGCCGTTGACGAGGTCAAACAAAACGCAGATTTCGTAACCGCTCGTCCCGGCGGAGCCGGGGCCGTGCGGGAAGTGATAGAATACATCCTGAAAAATACCGGTAAATGGGATGAACTTATGAAAAGGTATTTACAGTAATGCTTACCAGCTATTACACTGATTAAATATTGTGTCTTTGTATATCAGAGGATTCTTCGTTAAGTTTGGGATGGTACTTTGGATTTACTATGGGTTCCAGGTCACGGAAATTATATATATGGCTTGTTTCACTGGGCGCGGTGCTTACAATATTTCTGCTCTACAGTTTGTTAAGTAAAACACCTCTGACGGATGTTGAATCGCAAGACCAGTTGAAGGAGGACATTGCCGACAGTAATTTCGGCTGGACCGACGGTGAAGTCGGCAGTATCGGGGGCGTTGGAGTGGAGGGGCTTAAGGGGGCTACATTCTTACACCGCAATCAAAACAAGGAGATTGACAGGGAATTCGGGTTCGAAGAGCTTCTGCACGAGGAGAAAGATGAGTGGGAGATTAGAAAGCCCTTTATGAATGTCTATCAGAATTCTCTCGATTGTTTTGTTACCGCCGACAGGGGCACGGTCCAGGTTGAAAGTGCCGTAGGCAGACCTACGCCGGGGGACGCAAAATTTACCGGTAATGTTCTTATCCACATTTTGCCTAAGCCCAGCAGCGAATTCAAAGAAAGCTTTATTTATCTTGATGACATCGTTTTTATAAGTGAAAAGTCGTTGTTTTCAACGGCCGGTCCGGTCAAATTTGTCTCTCAGGATGCCCGGATGCTCGGCAGAGGACTCCAGGTCATCTATAATAGCGAGCTCGGGCGGCTTGAGTTTTTAAAGCTGGTTCAATTAGATAGCTTGCATATAAAGAGAATGCAGCCGATACAGAAAGAAAGGAAAGCACAGAAAACAACAGCGCAGACCTCCCCTCTTTCGAGCACTCAGTCACCACCGGGCGAAGCGGGCAAAACAACCGAGACGGCTAAAAAAGAACCTTCCGAACCAGGGCAGTACTACAGATGTTTATTCAGTAAGAATGTTGTTATTGAGACCCCTGAGCAGGTCGTTTGGGCCCGCGACGAACTTTTTATCAACGATGTTTTCTGGGCCGAAAATGAAAAAAGCGCAGGCAAGCAGGCCAGTGAAGCGAAGCCCCCCGATACTGAAAAAGATATAAAGAATGTAAACAAGGCTGATGTTACCGTTGCAAAGGAGGATAAGCCTAAGGGCGTATCTCAGCAGTCGGACATCGTCCTGACCTGTGATGGCGGTGTGGTTGTAGCACCGGCAAACTCTATCCAGGTATTTGACGTATCGGTCGGTGACGTAAACAGAAGTGCTCCTGATAAATTGGATGATTCGAGAGGGCGGGCTACATTCGCTGCTCGAAAAATTGACTACGATGCGACAACGGGCAATGCTGTTGCTGTTGGGGCCTCGAGGTTTACATTTTTTGCAGGTAGTGTAACTGCTTCCGACGTCAATGTGGCCGTTGATGCTAATGAGGCACCTGCCCCTGTGGTGATAACCGCTCAGAAGCAAACGAGTTTTCTGCAGGATTCGAATCAGGTTATATTCGAAGGTGATTGCCTGTGCACAATGCCTCAACAAGTGGGCGGCAGGCAACGGGATTCTACGCTTTCGTCACCTATGTTTACGGTAAATTTGCCTGAAGGTAAGACAAAGCAGTCTTTTGCCTTAACTGATATTTCCGCCGCTGGTCCGGCGGAGCTTATTTTTTACGTTGATGATTTAACCGGTTCAGCTCCCGGCAGGCCTGCATTTCCGGCAAAAGTAACTGCACAAGAGGAAATCAGGTTTATTTCCAGGACGAAGCAGGTTATTTTTGAGGGTGATTGTTTGTGTTCATTGCTCCGCGAAGAGAAAGACATCCGGCAGGAATATATGCTCTCGGCGCCGAGGCTTACAATAGACTTGCCCAAAGATACGAACGACAGCTATGCTGAATTAGCGACAGATATTAAACATTTGACAGCGGATGGCGGTTCGGTCAGACTCGCAACTGTCACAACATCCGGCGAGCAATTGCTCAGTGGTGTTGAGCTGAAGTGCCACAGGTTCGATTATGACCCGAATCAGCGGCTGTCTAAAGCTATGGGTCCTGGTATCATAAAGTTTAATAATTCCAAGGCCGCGGATACAAAAGATAAATTGAGTGGATTCAGTCTGCGCAAGCCCTGCTGGGCCATTGTTGAGGATTTTGACAGTTTACAGTATTTCGCAGAACCAAATCGGATTATTGCTGATGCGGGTTCTGATAAGCTGCTTATAAATTATTTTCCTGTTGTAAACGGCAAGCTCGGCAAGCAGGTTGAGGCCAGAGCAGGTTTTGTGGAGGCATTTCTTGACCAGTCGGTCGAGGGGCAAACCGAGCTTGCGACGCTGACAGCGACCAATGGTATTACTTTCGAGGATGAGGATAATCAGTTTATCGGGAGCCGGCTTTTCTATGACCATAAAAAAGCTTTGATGACTATACAAGGCGATGTGTATCAACCGTGCTACCTTAACGGTGCGCTTGTAGATAATATTGAATATGATTTAGAGACGGGCAAAAGAAAAGCCAAGGTTGTTGGACCCGGCGCATTACAGTTAAAATAGTGGCATTTTATTTCATCTTTTGTATTACGATACAAAAAACGTAACAGTTTGAGGGACTAAGCAAAATGATTAAGAAAATCCTTTTAATAATTGCGTTTGTTGTGTTGGTGTTTTCCTGCTTCGGTTGTGAGACGTTTAAAGGGATGGGACGGGATATCCAGTCAGCCGGTGAGGCCGTTGAGAACACCGCCGAGAATGTAGATGACAAAATCTAAAATTGGGATTAAGAGCAAAGTTGTTGTAAGGCATTGATGTTTAGCTCGCTAAGCCGGGCAACGATTTTTTCAGCCATAGAAAGCTCGTTCGCATCGTAGGAATTTGTTACCGCAACGGTGTGCATCCCCGCTGCCCTGGCGGCTTTCAGTCCCCAGTGTGAATCTTCCATTGCTATACATTCATTAGCTTCGATAGACTTTTCTTGGCTTTGATTGAGCTTTTGTAGAACGAGTAAAAATCCCTCGGGGTTTGGTTTCCCTTTTTTAACCTGCTCGGCGGATACTATTACTTCAAAAAAATCCCTCAGCTTGGCTTGTTCAAGTATGAGCTCAATCTCCGCTAATAGTGCACCGGAGCAAATTGCCATTGGGACGTTGTTATTTTTAAGCATTTGCAGGAAATCGCGCACGCCCTGGATAATCTGACCTTCGGTTTTTGCCAGCTTATTGAATATCCGGTTTTTACGGCTCACGAGTTCTTTTGTTTTCTGCTCGTCTATTTCAAGCAGGCCTTTTTGAATGAGCATTTTAAAGCAGTCAACGTCGGTATAGCCAAGATACTCTTTGTAGTAATCCTTTGTCGAAATCTCTACGCCGTGCTGGGCGAGCACCTGGTTGAATGCACGAAGATGCAGAATCTCCGAATCCGTTATCACGCCGTCAAAATCAAAAATAACTGCTCTCAACATATTATCGTTTCTCGTCCTTCTTTATTCGTTCCGCGTCTTACGGTTCAGCCGGAACGTGTCCAACAATCTTCTCATATTCATTGAATGTAGATTTATCCCCCGTGCGAACCAATTCCGCCAGGGCTGCGATTTTCGGTGTGTTTTTAGTGATGTATCTTCTTGCAAGCATCGCCTTTCGTTTTTTCATCAGTATTTTTTCGCCGTTGTTGGAGGTTTCATCTGCAATGCTTACCTGCATATCCACTTTTGAGCCGGCCTGGCTGCACAATAGATATCCGTTAATCAAATCTATCGCTATATCGACGAGCGCCCTGCCATAGAGGTCCATATACTCGGCGCCGTTTTCTTTTACAAATGCAATTGCGTTTTTTAGATGCTCCATTCCTTCGGCTAATTTCTGCAGAAGGTCTTGTAATTCCGGCTCGAATTGTTGCTGCGAAAGCTCGTTAATGACGTTTTCCGCAGTCCCGCTGCAGACGCCGCGAACCGCAGCGACGACCTGTAACTGACTTGTGCCCTCGTAAATGGTTGTGATTCTTGCATCACGGGCGTGTCGTTCACTGGCGTAGTCTTGCATATACCCGCTTCCGCCGAGAACCTGTATCGAATCATAAGCGATTCTGTTGCACATTTCGCTGCAGTAATACTTGCTCATCGGTGTCAGCATCCCCGCTATTCTTTTGTATTTTCGCGAGTCGGTTTTGAGCTGTTTGGCCAGTTCTTTATCTGTATTGTCATTCCCGCTCAAGCGGGAATCCGTCTCCAGCCGCTTTGCGAAACCAACTTCCATATCGACAACCCGCGATGTCTCGTAGAGAAGCGCTCTGCCGGCTTCGATTGCTATTTTCATATCTATCAGCATATCCCGCACCGCAGGAAGTTTCTCTATCGCTACGCCAAACTGTCTTCTGCTTGCTGCATAATCACGGGCGATTCTGTAAGCTGCTTCTGCAATACCTAATGACTGGGCGGCGATACCGATGCGAGCGCCGTTCATTAAGCTCATTACGTATGTAATCAGCCCGCGTTGTCGTTCGCCTATGAGCTTGGCCGGCGCATCATCGAAGAATATCTCGCAGGTCGGACTGCCGTGAATACCTAACTTTTCTTCCAATCGCCGGATTTTCACCCACGGGCCATGTTCTACCAGAAATAAGCTCAGCCCCCGTCCATCCGATATTTCCGGCTCGCTGCGTGCCATAACCAGAAGTATCTCGCCGCAGCCGTTGGTGATAAATCTCTTTACTCCCCGAATGAACCAGTTGCCCTCGGCGCCCCTGTATACCTTTGCTGGCTGTTCTGTTTCTGTATTATGCCCTGATACCTTTACCGCCTGCAAATCGCTGCCGGCATCCGGCTCGGTCAGTGCCATCGCACTGGTTACCTTGCCTGCAGCAAAGTCCGGCAGATATTGCTGCTTGATTTCTTCCGATGCGAACGCGTTTATCGTCTCTGCGATTCCCTGCAGGCCGAATATGTTCATAAGAGCGGCATCAGCACGCGAGACAATCTCAATCGCCATCGAGTAAATCAGATTTGGAAAGTTCAATCCGCCGAACCGATGAGGCAAAGTAAATCCCATCACCTCCGCCTGTGCAAGTTTTTCCAATGATTCTTCTATTCCCTTAGGCCGTTTTACTGTGCCGTCTTCATTTAGGATATTACCCTGGCGGTCAACCTCTTCAGCTCGCGGTGCAATGAAATCTGCTGCCAGTTGACCCAGCGAATCCAGTACCAACTCGTAATTCTGTATCGCCTCATCGGCGTTGGCCGGCGCATAATCGAATTCGCTCGCAAAGCGAAAATCCTCTTCGCAGATTTCGGCCAGTCTGCAAATATCTATATGCCTGAATAAAAACTGAATATCCTCATTGTCCTTGTAAAAGTTTCCCATAACCTATTTCCTTTTTGCCACCAAGACACGAAGATTTTAATACATATATTTTTTGGCTTTGCGACTTCGTGCCTTTGTGGCTAAATTGTCTTTTCTTTAATCGCCTTAATCATCCTGGGCACAACATCATTCAGGTCGCCGACAATTTTATAATGTGCAACCTGGAATATCGGTGCATTGGGGTCGCTATTGATTGCGACAATCTTCTGGCTCTGGTTCATTCCCGCCTGATGCTGGATTGCGCCGCTTATTCCGACTGCGATATATAAGCTCGGCCGAACCGTTGTGCCTGTCTGGCCGACCTGATGCTCGTGGTCGATAAAGCCCAAGTCCACCGCTGCCCTTGAAGCAGCTGGTGCCGCTCCGAGACAATTAGCCAGGTCCCAGACCAGCTTGAAATTCTCCTTGTTTCCGACGCCTGCTCCGCCGGCAACGATTATCCGGGCGGCCTTCAGGTTGACTTTTTTCGCACGTTTATGCTCTTCGAGTATCTTCAGCGGCAGGTCCTGTTTTGAAATTTTTACCTTCTCTTCAATAATCTCGCCCTTGCGTTTTAAATCGGGTTCCGGCATCGGCATAACGCCTTCGCGAACCGTCGCCATTTGCGGCCAGCGGTCGGGATTGATTATCGTGGCGATTATGTTTCCGCCGAAGGCAGGGCGAATCTGAAACAATAGATTCTTATGCAGTTTTTTATCAGCTACCGTTGTATGGTCGCCGATTTGCAAATCTGTGCAGTCAGCCGTAAGCCCCGCCTTTGTGGCGCTTGCTATTCGCGGTGCAAGGTCTCTGCCGGTTGTTGTTGCTCCATAAAGGACAATCTGCGGCTGATATTTATGTATCAAATTGAACATCACCTTTGCGTAGCTATTCGCCTGGTAGTGTCTTAGTGACCGGTGCTCGACAAGATATACCTTATCAGCTCCGTATTGGAGCAGCTTTGTAGCGAGTTTTTTGGCGTCATTACCCAATAGTGCCGCTGCTAATTTCACACCTAATGTATCAGCTAATCGCCGGGCCTTGCTCATCAGCTCGAGCGGAACATCTTCCAATTGCCCGTTATGCTGCTCGGCAAATACCCAAACCTCACCTTGCCTGTTAACATCTATCATATTTCGTCTCTCGTCCTTCGCTTCACGCCTCACGCAATAATTTTGTCTTCAATCAGCTCGTGAATCATATCAGAGATGCCTTTGTCGCTCGGCTCGATTGTTTTGCTTTCCTTTGCAGCAAGGACAACGCTTTGGATTCGATGCACTTTTGTTGGCGAGCCGCTTCGGCCACACCAGGTCAAATCCGCTTCAATGTCATCAAGGTTCCATTGTTTTATCAGTAGTCCTTTGTCGCTCAGGTCGTTTTGTTTCATTTCGATTAAGCTCTTCAATTCCTGCTCGTTGGCATTTGGATTATTCGCCTTCATTTCGTTTTCAATCTCAACCGGCGTCCGTGCTTTTTTATATTTCATCATCTTTTTTGCTGCTGTGACTCTCGGCTCATTCGCATCGCCTGTAACAGTCAGCAGCACCGGCAGGGCGGCCTCTACTTTTTGCCAGCCGTTGCCGACATTTCGCCGGACTGT
>CAZBWE010000020.1:0-30118 GCA_964495465.1 uncultured Pirellulales bacterium | reverse complement strand
TTGATGGCGTGCTGTTCAGCCGGCAGGCCGAATGCGTCCCAGCCGAAAGGATGCAAGACATTAAAGCCCTTCATTCGTTTATGCCGTGCGACTATATCGCTTGCGGTATAACCTTCGGGATGGCCGACATGCAATCCTTCACCGCTTGGATAGGGAAACATATCCAGAACATAGTATTTGGGCTTAGATGTGTCGCAGTCCTTTGCATTGAATACTTTATGTTCTTCCCAGAATTGCTGCCACTTTTTTTCTATTTCGTTAAACCTGTAAAATTCCTTATTGCTACTCATCGAGATTACCTCAAAACCACTATTTTATGTAATTGCCAGCCAAATATCAACCAAAAACAGCCCTACCAACACTGCTCGGCTGGAAATACGCCTCCACACCCCAAATCGAACCATATTACACCCTTGATTTGATGTTCTTCTGAACTTAAAATTAACATAAATTTCCAAAGGCAAGGACATGATTGATATCAATAAAGAACACGACTGGCTCGTAACAAGCTCCATAATAATTATTGCCGTTGTAGCCATTGGCACCACACTGCTTTTCGCCCGCTCGGTTCTCATCCCATTCGTGTTGGCGGTCTTTATTTACCTGCTTGTTTCACCTCTGCTTGATTTCCAGATACTCCGCCTCAAAATTCCCCGTCCTATTGCCATAACAACAACCCTTCTTATCGTGCTGATAATACTTACACTGATATATATCCTTGCCAGCCAGGCGATACAAACTATCATCTCCACAGCCGGACAATACACCGATGACTTTACCGGTCTTATGGAAAAAATGTTTCTGAAAATAAAAGACTGGGGCATCTCCTTTGACCAGCAACAAATAATAACCAATCTTCAAAACGCCATTCCAAAATTCGCCACGAACACTTTCGGAAAAATCATCAGCTTCTTTTCCGGTGTAACTCTGGTTTCCGTATTCGTTATCTTTTTACTGATAGGACGTGACTCAAGGGCGATTAAAAAAGACATCTATAGTGACATAGAGAAGCAAATTCGCCGATACATCTTCACCAAAACAACTATCTCGTTAATAACGGGGACTTTAGTCTGGATTGTTCTTACGCTGTCTGGTTTAAAGCTGGCGGCCGTTTTCGGGATTCTTGCTTTCCTGCTGAACTTTATCCCGTCTATCGGTTCGATAGTCGCAACTTTTTTGCCCCTCCCCGTCGCCGTTGCTCAGTTTCAAAGTTTCTGGCCGGTGCTACTGGTCATACTCATCCCCGGAATGACACAAATAACTATAGGCAACATAATCGAACCTAAAATAATGGGCAAAGGGCTTCAGTTGCATCCTGTAGTTATGCTTCTGGCATTGGCTTTTTGGGGACTTTTGTGGGGGATTATAGGTATGTTTTTAGCAGTGCCGATGACTGCAATTATAAGAATCATTCTTATGCGGTTCGAGACCCTGAAATCAATAGGCAGACTTCTCGCTGGCCAGCTACCAGAAATAGGGCCAAAACCAGCCGATTAATAAATCACCGAAAAGATGATGTTAAATTTAATGTCCCGAATGCGGGCAGATTTTTTCTTGATTATCCCTTGGTCCTGGTAACTATTCACAGAATGGGTTGTAGGGATTAGCGCAACTTAACCAATCTAAAGCCATAACTGCAAAGTCATAGAAATTTACAATGCAGTCGCCGTTTACATCACCCGGGAGGCCGCATTGATATATCGAAAAAGTTCCATTACTAACATCGTAAACAGACGGATTAAAAGCGCTGCTGATGCGGACCAGGCATTGTTGGGCATCAACCATCGGCACAAACCAGTCATATTGGCCGCTGTTGCCGACGTTCGGCGGATAAACCTCCGACCATGTTTTGCCATTATCAATGGAGAATTCAATTAGAATTTGGTCAATTGTCCCTTGATTTTGCCAGGTAATCGTATAGATAATACCAGTCTTTATTACCTCTGCTCCATCAGGGTCTAATAAAGTAATAGAAGCGGGGTCGGCGGAAACAGTGCGCAACTCATTAAAATCTTGTTCGCCCCATCGGTTAGGGGCACCAAATGTGCTAAAATCCTTGCCGTCATCATAGCTGGTTGAACTCGGAGTAATTAAAGTGCTTGGGTCATCTTCAAGCCGGAATATCTCCGTATCACTGATTCCGCTTGCAGGACTGATACCTTCACCCGCAGGGCCGAATATAATGGTGCCACCGGCATTTTTTATTCTTAGTTGCCAGTTATTATTGCTGACTGGAAAATTGGAATTTTCTATATATACTCCATTAGCATTGTCATTTGCCTGGACGTTTATCCACCAGTCGCCTGTAGCGGGATTATAACTAATATCACTTTCTACATCTTCGGATACCGTGATAATAGTGCCGCTGCGTAAATCCGACCAGATTGAGTGATTGGTTAAGTCTAAAGTTTCATCAAGTATTTCATCCTCGTAAATCTCGAGCATCCAGTTCCTCATATCCAAATGGTCGGTAATGACAACCAATTCGAACCAGTCACCGCCGTTCCCCATAACACGGCCCAAATAGCTGTCGGATGCTCGGCCGTTATCGGCATCAGCGGATGCGTTTCCGCCATTGAGGAAATTAGTGCTGCCCACGGCGTTATACTCATTGAGAATAACATCGGCTCCTATGACGGTCCCTGAAAAAATAGCGACCAAATAGAGCGCCAAATACTTCTTACGCATTTTTCTCATCGCCTTTCCTGCGATTATTTGCCGTCCAAAAATGACATATCGCCAATTAAACTGCTTTATTTGAGCTGTCACTTGACAGTAAATCTGCCGTGTATGACTGCCCTACCTGGTTACAGCCACCTGTTGTAGCTTTGTTGTGTAGGTCGAGGAGCCGGGTCTTTGCCACATTCCATCAGGTCGAACCTGGAGCACCTCCGTGTCACGATAGAAACTCAAAGTGGCAATCATATAGTTGACCAGGGCCTCTGTAGCGGTGTTCTGGGTGCCGAGTAAGTCCACCTGTGCACGAAGCACCCGCCGGCTGCTTGCCCGACCGCATTGGAGGAGCAGGAATGTATTTTTGAGCCGTTTCTCGGCCAGTTTGAGAGCTTCCGTCTGGACATGATAGCGCTGGGCCGCTTCTTTCAGGTCCCGATATGCCTGACGAATTTCCAGCGTAACTGTGTCTTTTGCCAGTTCATACTCTCGCTCTCGCTGGTTCAGTGCAATAAGGGCCTTACGATAGATATTCTGTTCCGCAACGCGGTCAAACGGCAAATCTGCCTGCAAGCCATACAAATACAAATCCTGTAAAATCTTCGTGTTTGATGAACTAATGTCCTGCAAAGGTATATTGACTTTCGCTCCCAAATCTAATTGGGCCCTGAGACTATCAGCAGCAACAAACACCTTGCGTTGGGCGTCATAAATAGCATCGGCACTATTGACAAGGTCTAAACGTCGAGCCAAGGCGGTTTTGATGGCTTCATTTTCAGAAAAGAGCGGATAAGTCATTTCTTTGGTCTTGAGAGAATCGATTTCATTTGTATCGAGCTGAAATTCGGCAGTGGTGGGTAAGCCCAGGGTTATCTTAAATTCGTCGAGGGCCTGTTTATATTCTTTTTCAGCCAGAATATATATGTCCAGCGCTTGGAGTGTTTCCTGGCGGGCTTGTTCCTGTTCTTCCTTGGGTAGGCGTCCTGCTTTAGCTAATAAATCCACCTTATCATATAGCCACTTCAGAGTGTTGTAATTCCTCTGCGCATATCTCATTGCATCATACTGCTGCAGAACCAGGTAGTATTGACTTATAGTAGATACCACGAATGTTTTACGAAACCGATTAAACGAGCGCACCTGATATAATGTGTCTCTTTCTGCCTGTGTGAGATTTTCCAAAACGACCTTGCGGTCACTGCCACGAAGCAATGGCTGCGTTACAGAGGCGCTTAAGACGGAAGTCAAAAGGCCGCCCTCCAGATTACCAGTAAGTATACGAATCCAGCTAATTGCAATATTACTGCTTATCACAGCGCCAGTAGACAGCAATTGATTGAAACCGATGCCAGACCCACCGCCACCATGAGCGTCAATCATGTCCCCACCGAAGTCGATTCTATCAACATCATCAACTTTCCTATCAAAATCCATACCCTTAATAGTAACGTGGTTACCATCCACATCAACATCTTTAATATCAAAATCAACACTTTCGATACCATCAGGGTTACTGCTTAATTGGCCAAAGTCAGGTGTGCCGGAGGCTATGTGCAGTCCTTCTCTACCCCTTAGTTTAGTATATCCGGCGGTTCCACTGCCGAAAAACTGCATTTCAAAATTATGCCGAAACAACCTTAAATCCAGAGCCTTGATATAAAGGGCTTCTTTTTGAGTTTGATATTCGCGATTGTAAGCTGTTGCCAGAGCTACTGCTTGTGGCAGGGTCAGTATGCCGGATGCAGGAACGGCTCTTTCGATTTGAACATCATTCGGTGATGGAGTAGTATCGCTGATTTTGTAGTTGGATTTGCTGCCGAAATCACTTTGCCATTTCTGGTCAATGATTTTGTAAACTCTTTCATCGGCGTCCTGTTTGTAGTCCTTCGACCCGCATCCGCTTAATCCCCAGACGCCGACAAGACCGCATATAGTCAGGCACAAACTTTTTGTATTGAAGCAACTAAAAGTCATATATTTAACGTTGTTTTTATATTAAAAAGGTTTTAAATCTCTTTCTGCCTGGAACATACCCACCACCTTGGGCTCGTCTATAGCTTGCGTATTCCAATCGTCTCACCTATTAACAGCTCCATTTTATCCGGGACTTCTACACGGAATGGTCGGCCCCACTGGGGGAAGTTGGGATTACGCCACAACTGCATCGGCATCTGCTCAATGTTTGGCCCGACGTAAGTTATCTTTGAATACGCAATTTGTTCCGGTTTATTGGTTTTGATAAGTTCCACCTTCATTCCTTTTTCGATTTGGTGTGTTTGAACTTCGCTGACATAGGCGATAATTTCGGTGGGTCTGGATTCTGCTATAGTTAATATCGGGTCGCCCGCTAAAACAACCTCTCCAGGCTTACGGAAAATTAGTTTGCCTGTTCTATCCTGAACACGTGTGACCACGCCATCAAAGGGGGCCTTTAATTCTAATGCCTTGCGTGATTCTAATGCCTCAAGTGCCGCCAGCAATTCGTCCTTTAGCCGCTCCTGAACCTTTGCCGCATTGCGTATAACATCGAGAGCATTGTCCACCGGAGGTATGTATAGTTCCTGTTTTGCATATTCATCCTGTCGCTGAATCGCTTCCTGAAGGTCTTTTTTTGCCTGCTCAAGCATTTGCTCGTTCTCGGCAATCTTTTGTGCCAGAGTGTTGTATTGGACCTTTGCTTTCTGCAATTCGTAGGGCGTGACGGCTTCCTGCTTGAGAAGATGCTGGGTGATTTTGACTTCCATAGCAAGGTCCCCCAGCACTATTTGGTCGGATGCGAGCAGCGCTTTCAACCTTAGTATTTCAAGTCTTGCGTTCTCAACGTCCACGGCAAATCTTCTCATATCTGCAATATGGTTGTTTTCTCGGTCGGATTTGTCGGCGAGGAGCGTATCTTTAGAAGTGTTTAATTGAGCCAGCAGGTGTTCCACTTCTGCCTGAATGGTTGCCAATTGAGCTTGTATTTGTTCGGACGTCATTTCATTCTCGAGCACAGTATTTATTACTGCTACGGTCTGGCCTTTCTTGACCTCACTAAACAATTCAACGGGGATGTCTGTTATTCGCCCGGAGGTTGTAGCGGCGACTTGGTATATCTGACCTTCAGCTATGCCGATAACTTCAAAACGTTTGGCTCTCTGGGAAAAGAGCCCAACCACGACTGCCACGACCGCCAGCCATACTACGACAGGCATCAATCGCAGGTATAAACGGCCAACCGGGTAGTTCTTGTGGCTTATTCTTTTCATCTACGGGTTAAACCTCCAGCAACTGTTCCTGCATTGTGAGACTGATGTTCTCTATGCCCTGCACTTTTTCCAGGTCAGTTAGCATCTGTTCATTTTTAGAGGCATTTTTTATCATAAGCTGGTATGCGTGTTCGACTTCAGACCTGCCGAAGCCGGTGTCTTGCGCTGATATAAGGGTGAAGTTGCTGCAGAAACGTTTGAGAATAGCGATAATTGGGTGCTGAGGCCCAATATGGCCTTTAAAACTAAACCGCAAAAAACCGTTATGCGGCTGGTGTGTGCCGAAGCTGGTCAGGTGCAGATACAGGGCTATCAAACTCAAAATGATTGTGCCGATGATGGCCGTGGCGTATCTGTGTGAGCCGGTGGCCATTCCCACGACTAACGCACAGAAAATAAAGGCAATGTCACGAGTGTCCTTGATTATATTACGGAAACGTATAATCGCCAGGGCCCCCATTAGTCCGACTGCGGTGATGATGTTATTGCCGATGACCGCCATAACCATTGCCACAACCACGGTTATCAGAATCAACGATTGCACAAAGGACCTTGAGTATGACAGGCCGCTGTGTGTGGCGTAATAAACCCATGCCAGGGCCTGACCGAGGACGAATGCCAACAGCAGCGACAAAAGGATACTTGTGGGGTTGAAAACACCCCCTGTTAAAGGTATCTCTTCCAGTGTTTGCCAAATTCTGTCCATTGTTATTGCCCCCCTAATTGCGGTGCGCAGAATCCCAGTATATGAGATTGTTGAATTGAAGTAGCATACTTTGATACCGACTCCTGTCTTAAATCGAATGTCTTGACCATTTGATTCAGCCAACCAGGGTATCGAGCGGTGAACTTAATCTCCAGAATGACTTTGCCTAAGGTGTAAGAGTGGTGCTGCCAGCCGGTGCCGCCAATTTTTACTTCCGGCGTTCGAGTCACTTTATAACATAACTCACGGTCAAAGGTTACTCTTACTCTGTTTTCCAGAGAGCTTTCGAAGGCCTGCCTCATATAGCGGACAAGTATCATTGGCCGGGCATTGATGCTTTTCATATAAAACTGGAACTGTTTCAGCGATTCTTCATCGATGGTGTAGTCCTGCGGTGGTAAAGACATTCCTGATAGCAGGTTTTCGATATTGTCGTGCATAATCCGGCTCCGGCTTTTAATAATGATAGTGTTCACACGACGTTTAATCTCAAGGAAGCAGGGGTATTCTGGTTCGTCGGTATAACCGCGGATGCGCAGCTTAAATCGATTTTTCTGTCCTGTCATACTTTCTCGGGCGAGCTGTAAATTGTCGGAATCCAGGTAGAGACTGACAATGGGATAGCAGCCGCTTCGCTGTAATTTGCTGTAACGGTCCGGTTGCAGGTATGGATGGATAAACCGGGCCAGCGCCTGGGCCTTTGACTCAGTTATAATATATTTTATCTCATGCCGGCAGCCAAGAGTACGGTCGACGTACTTTTGCTGCGTTTTGTTGATGTCAATCTTGTTTTTACGCGAAAATAGGTCGGTGCTTTGCTTGTCATCCAACTGTGGTGTTTTTCTATCAGACATAACTTTATATTATGAATCCCCCTAAGTATTCAAAGCAAAAAGTTAACCTATTTTGTTACAAATGCTTATGTGTCCTAAATCTTTTCAGAGAACGCACATTTTAATAAGATGCGCAAAAAGCCACCTTTCGTAACGTGTGGTATGCTCTTTTATAGCATAAAAACCCTATCCTTACGTATTTTAACATATTTAACCTGGTTAAGTCAATACCTTTTTATTATACAGGAGATATCCAGAAATATGAAATTGGATTTGTTTGATATGGCCGAGTGTAATCAAAGTCATAGCCGGATAATATCGGGCGTATAGAAGCTTAGCCCGTGTGTTTGTGTTTTGCTCTTAATAATTTACCAGCCGGGAGTTGGAGGAGACGCAGACCAATTATTCGGGTCGTTGCCGCTGTGATACTGGTCAGTATTCACCCTATGCAGCGAGTCGCCAAATCCATCCGCTGCTTCCGGCCAGGGTGTGCAATCACTATACAGGACCTCATCTACTATCACCCAGGAAATATCAATTTCCGGCGGGTCTGGGGCCTGCGGCCTTTCCAACGCCAGTCGCTCACCGCCATTGGAGAGATTTCCCGACCAGGGACCAACAATGTCAACGCCTGCAGTAAGCTCACCTGTACCATAAGCTGCCTCAAAGGCATCAAGACGGCTGGTCTCTACAGCCGGGTCGAAACCAACGATAATCAATCGGCTACCCGAAGGTATAGACTGACCCGACGGGAAGGTGTAGCTCACAGCGTTATCCAGACGCCAGCTGCCCACACTATTTTCTAAAACTATAGTTGAATCTGTCGGATTGTATAGCTCAATATACTCGTCGTTAGTGTCAACCGGATGATACATAATTTCACTGAATACTATATCTAAAACAGGATTCGCATTGGCACTATCTCTCGATGGTGACAGACAGAACAGGTAATTTCCACCATCGGGATATCGGCCGAGAGAAACATCGGCTTCCTGACCATTAAATTCGATAAAGTCAACTATGCGGTCGCTGGAATTGTCGGGCAGATAAGACAGGATAACCTCGTCCCCGGCCTTGCTCAGGCCGAAGCCGTCCTCGCTGCAGGGGTCCTGGTGAAAACCGGTTACTTCGTCGAAACTGACCCAGTTATGAGAGCCCACGACAACAGAAGGAAGTGCCCATTTCTTCAGCTTATCTTTGTCATCGCTGAGATACCAGTCGCCGTTTAAGCTGACGGATGAGCCGCTGGTATTGTAAAGCTCTATCCAGTCGTTGGAGGTATGTGGGGGCACACTGTAATCGGTATGTGCCATAACTTCGTTAATGACAACAGAGGCCGGCGGCGACGGGTCGTCTGCACCGGGAGAGCCATTCATATATGTGCTGGCTTGCCAATTGCCACCATAGTTAAGAGACCCTTGCGGCTCATCAGGTATGGCTGATGTCAAAGGCACCAGCGAATGGCCAGTACCATCAGCAGATTGTGGCCAGCCCCTGCCATTATTGTACTCGAAATCTGTTATCGGACCGTTCCACGTATCAAGCAGAACTACATTTTCACCTGCGTTGTCGAATTTGCCGGAGTATTGACCGGCAATCCTGCTTGATAAACCACTGCCATAACGCGACTCAAAGGCATCCTCGTTCCTGACCACAAGTACAAAATCTCCGGGTGCAATAGAAGAAATCGCACTATCGTTGAAATCAAATGTAATGCCGTTAGTAAACGATACGTAAGTAAGGTCGAGCGTCTCATCGCCGATGTTCTTCAATTCGATATATTCGAATTCATCATTATCAACATTCAGCTCACCTTTGGCAGTGTTTGCAGCAGCAGGATTGTACATAAGTTCGGTTATACGCAGATTTTCGAGTGTGCCGACCAAAATCGGATCGCCTGCAGTAAACTGGTTCGGGTCGGACCAGTGGCTCCATCGGCCGGTGTTGTCTTTCATTCGGCTGCGAACGCGATACATCCTGCCGGGTCTGACCAAGAAAGCCGGTATCTGTATTGTCAACTGAGAAGAATTGGTTATATCAGGGCTCTCCCACAAGGTTTCAATCTCATATTTGCCGCGCCTGACCCTTTGCAGAGGCAGCGGCTCCGAGGGCTCTTCGGAGTAAGTAGCTTTCAAGGTCAAATCAATGGATAAATCTGAGCTGCCTATGCTTTCATTCAAAGTGTGCACTGCTATGATATTCGTACCTTCGACGAAATAGCTGTAAGGTGTCAATAAGGTAACATTTTCCCAGCTCGCCTCTCTGTAAGTTTGGCCGGTAACGCCATTCCACGCCTTAAACTCGCTCGAGCAATGCGGCCTTGCTACTTCCGTCCCATTAATCCAGATAATACAGCCGTCGTCAACATAAACATCCAAATCAAACGACTCAATATCATCGAGATTCGTAACTTCAAAGGTCTTTCGAAGATAAACCGTCGTGTAATTATACCGCATAACAGGAGATTGCTGCGATAAATCAGTATTGTCATCGTAATCGCCGTAACCTACGCTCGTTTGGCCGACCTGCCATAAGCCGTCATCGAATTCCAGATACATCCATGCCTCTACAGGGTCGGATGGTTCTGCGCTAATAGCCCTGTAATAGTTCCATATCGACTCGGCCTCGATAAGGTCGATTGTCTGTTGCCCTCCGGATGGAGGAGGCGGAGCCGTGTAAGGAGCTACTTCTGCGATTCGCCATTTCATCGCAGCGAAGGTGCCGCTGCCCTGTGGGTCGCTAAATGCGCTGGTCTGGAAATGCAGGCCGTTGGTCGGGTAATTGGGACCACCGATATAAGTAATCGTCGGCGTATAGGGAATATCTGCGTCTGCCGCCTCGGCAACCAGTCTGTGCACGCCGTAACCATTAGGGTTAAAGGTCATCGGAAGGAAATCGCTCATGCCGGTCGGGGTCAGATACTTTTTATAATATTGAACCATATAATCCCAATTGGGGCTGTTGCCCGGCTGTTCAAAGAACTCATTATACGAATACCAGCGACCGCCACGGCCTTTCGCTATTACCCGCGGATGGTAATCCCACTTGGCTCGGTCAGCATCAGCAAACCGCAGACCATTGTATGAATTGGCAATAACGGTCGCCAGCTCATCAACCAATTGGTCGGTCTGCCGCCAGCTGTAATTATCGTTATCAAACAGCAGGTCGAGCAGTTCGCGGGCGCGGTTTTTGTTGGCAATGTTGGGGTCGCTGTAAGAGAGGCACCACCACCAATGCTCCCACTGCCCCCTCGAATCCATCGCGTCAGAATGCGGCCCCCACTCGTAAGTCAGGTCAAGGTCCCAGGGAAGAATCGACCACTTCTCACTATCAGGATGGTGATAGTATAGGCAGTTATACTCATTCCAGGGGTCGGAATTATTGATTGCAATGCCGATGTTTTTGAAGCTGTAATAGCCGGGCAGGTCGAAATATGTCTCATACCATGACAGCGGCTGAATGGGATTGGTCTTGTTCAATCCGGTGCTGGAGCTTATAAACCAGTCCACATCGGAATTGTTCGCTACTTGAGTAGGCCCCTGGTTGCGTTTAATGCCGCCGCCGTCCATTTTATAGATGCTGCCGTCAAGTAAATCGTGGTCATCAATGAAAGCTCCATCGGTGTGTTCAAGCGCAATATACAGACCCCAGAAGTCGCCGTCATACTGGTCGGCTCCGGGTTCGGAAGCATCGTCGATGACCCGCAGGTGGAAATAATGAGTATAATCTGAAGGAACACCGGCCATATTATAAAGCCGATAGCTCATCGGCTCGTTGAGCAGCATTCCGCCGGTTCCTATATCACCGCCTCCGGTGTCATGCGGATACCGCCACCACGGACACGCCCCGGTGCTCACGCTCATTACGTTCCATTTGGATTTATATTCCTTGCCGTAGTCATCTTCCGCCTGAAAATAATGGCCGCGATTGAAATTAAACTTCCACTTGTTTTTACCCCACACGTATGTTGCCCACATCCCGCGAATGACATAACGGACATGGTCATAGACCTTGCCGTCGTAAACAATCGCTCCTGAAAACCAATACGGAGGGTTGTTTTGGGGTTTATTATAACTTTCATTCCATTGGCAGTTTTCCACATCGATGGCTCTTGAGAGCAGATGATACACCGGCAAAGAGGTGAGTACTTCGGTGGTGTAGGTGACGCCGTCACCGGTCCAGGATGGCACGCCATTATAAACAAAATACGCAAAGTTTGGCTGAGGGTCGTCGGAGTAAGGAACGGTAACGCTGCGAGCGCCGGTATCTACTGCGACAATTCGGTAACGCACTAATCGTCGATGTGTCTGTATGACTGCAGAAATCTGGACGGTATATGTATCGTCGTCCGCCTCTTCATCGCCGTTAATTCCGTCATCGTGCATTGTAAGGTCATTCCAGCCGGTTTCATAAGAAGGATTCGGTATGGTGGGCGAATCAGTCGTTGGATAATTGGGCAGCGTCTTGGGAATATAACTGCCGGGGTTAACAAGCTGATACTTTAACGTAACCGAAGCAACACCGTCGCTGTCGGTAACTTTTGCTGTTATTGTTACAACCTCATTTGATTTAGGCCGCTTGGGTGTATGTTCAACCTGGCGAATGCACGGCGGATTGTTGGCCGCATAGACCTCCGTATTAGCCGCACCGGGCGTCGGATAGGCGCTGCGCCAGTTGCCGCCAAGGTCATTATCGAAGGCAGGATTGACAAGCTGTATAGAATGGCCCATACCGAGGTGCGCACCATCATCCGGAACAGCATCACCTACTGTCGGCCAGGGAAAACCAAGCTGATAATCCACCTCATCAACCTCTTCTCCATTGGCGTCGCTAAGCTCTATAGTTTCGCCTTCATTATCGATATTGCCGATAAACGGCCCTTTGACCAAGGCAGCAGGTGTGCCGTATTTGCCGGTTATGGTAACATCGACATACGCCGGTGCTGGGTCTTCAGCCACAACTATATAACTACCGGCAGCGATGATTGTGCCGGCGGGAAAGGTATAGGTAATACCTCTGGTGAACTGCCAGCCGGAAATATTGACATCCACAGTTGTTGTGTTGTGAAGCTCGACAAATTCTATAAGCTCGGTTTTCAGATCAGGATTATAGTGAATCTCATTGATTACTATTGGGGGAGTACCTTCTCGATACCAATTATTAGCCAACAGGGCAAGGTCAGCCATATCTACATCGTCGTCATCGTTGAGGTTGGCTGGATTATCCGGTCCGTCCAGCCAGTGCTCTATAAAATGTCCGAGGTCGGTGAAATCAACTTTGCAGTCGCCATTCAGGTCGCCGACCGGACAGCCGGCTGAATCGGAGCCGAACAGACAGACGACCAGAACCAGGCTAAAAAATGAGATTTTTGTCGTCACGGATATCTTTTTATTTTCTCTGTTCATTGGTTTTTTTCCATCTATTGGCCGATAGCTTATTCTTTATGAGTATATATTCTAATTTTTCTTACTTATTCTATCTTAACATATCTTCGTAGCTTATTCAACGTATTTTTGCCTAAATTGGCCAACTTTATGGCTACAGACTGAATCTCGAATTGCTGATTACAGGTTTATAAACTCTTTTAGGGGACCTTACAGGTTCTGGAATCTTTTACAATTTGAGGATAGAATATCAATGCAATGTCTGTGATGTAATTGAGCCTTGCCGGGAATGTTTGCAGAATTGGCTGCAAATCGATGTTAAGGAGCCGATAAGTGAATGTATTTCGCTCGCAGTATAATCCCATAATAGAACCGAAAGACATCAGGCCTTCGAGTGAAGGTTTTGAGGTTATTGGCGTTTTCAATGCCGGCGTAGCTCGTTTTAAGGACGAGGTTATTCTGCTTCTGCGAGTGGCGGAAAGGCCGATTAGCGACAATCCGGACGTCATATCAACTGCTATTTTCGATATAGACAGCAGTAAGCTAATTACAAAGCAATTTTCAAAGAATGACCCTGAAAATGATTTATCAGACTCGAGGTTGATAATAAGGCCGGAGCAGACGTATTTGACCTCGATATCGCATCTCCGTCTTGCCCGCAGCAGCGACGGCATTAACTTTGAGATAGAAGATACCCCTGTTATATTCCCGGCAAACTGCTATGAGACCTTTGGCATCGAAGACCCGAGAATCAGTTTTATAGAAGGAACATACTATATCACTTATGTTGCGGTTTGCCCATTCGGGGTAACGACTTGTCTGGCATCGACGAAAGATTTCAGCTCTTTTGAGCGTCACGGTATTATCTTTTGCCCTGAGAACAAGGATGTGGTGATTTTTCCTGAAAAAGTTGGGAACAAATACTATGCACTTCACAGGCCGGATTCGCCTTTATTTGGAAAACGCGATATGTGGATTGCCCAGTCGCCTGATTTACTATGTTGGGGCAATCATCGTTATCTGATGGGGCCTTGTGCCGGCTGTTGGGACGAGATAAAAATCGGCGCAGGTGCTGTGCCTTTCAAGATAGACCGGGGCTGGCTTGAGATTTATCACGGTATTGCCAGAAACAACCGCTATTGCCTCGGGGCGGTGTTACTGGATAAAGATAAGCCGTGGAAAGTTATTGCAAGGTCGAGCGAACCTGTTCTTGGACCACAAGCCGACTATGAAGTCGAGGGCTTTTTGGGGAATGTGGTGTTTAGTTGCGGCCTGCTCTTTGAGGAAGATAAGCTGAAGATTTACTATGGCGTTGCCGATACCGCTGTCTGCTATGCAGAAGTAAATTTAGTAGATATACTTGACAGCTTGCGCTTGTAAAAAAAATCGGGGAGACAAGATTCGAACTTGCGACCTCTGCGGACCGTAAATCCACAGTTAGATAAAGTTGCATTTTCTATTTTTCTGGTGGAACAGTTAATTCTGTTGCTGTCTGAATTCCTGAAGCCACTTCCGAAATTATACCCAGTCTGACATATATCGGATGAACCATTTTTTTTAAGTCAGAAAGTTTGCTTGCGAAGATGATAGCACCTAAAACACACGAGACGCCGCCTATGATTAAAGTATTTGGCGCGCCTAAACTACTCGCCAATCCGCCCGCTAATAAACTGCCAAAAGGCGCTGTGCCCATAAATGCCATCGTATAAAAGCTCATAACACGACCACGTTTATCATCATCAACGATGGTTTGTAAAATTGTGTTGCTTGAAGCCATCTGCATTATCATTCCAAAACCGGTTATTAACATCAACACTAAAGAAAGCAAAAAGAGACGAGATAAAGAAAATGCAATGAGTCCAAAGCCAAAGACAGCCGCAGATAGAGGAATAATTTTCCCAAGCCCCAAAACACTTTTTCTGGACGCAAGATAGAAAGCGCCTATCAGAGCGCCTATACCTGAAGCTCCTATAAGAAAACCGAAGGTGTGAGAGCCGCCATGAAGTGTCTCCTTAACGAAAACAGGTATAAGCAACATATAAGGCATTCCCATTAAACTCACTAATCCAAGTAACAATATAATGGACCTTACAGGCGCAAAACCAAAGGCATAAGAAAATCCTTCCTTCAGCCCTTGCAAAACATGAGTGTCTCGGTTTTTTACTTCCCTTGAAGTAACTTTCATCATCAACAGAGATACAATAACAAAGAGGTAGCTTAAGCCGTTAAGGAGAAAGCAGGTTCCCTCGCCTGTGGTAGCGATTAATGCGCCTGCTACGGAAGGACCAAGCAATCTTGCACTGTTAACCATCGAGGAGTTTAAAGCAATTGCATTCCCCAAATCTTCTCTATTTTCCACCATTTCTACTACAAATGACTGTCGGGCCGGCATATCAAAGGCATTAACAACACCAAGAAATATACCTAAAAGTATGATGTGCCAGACCTCAATAGCTCCGATGAAAAAGAGAAACGCCAGAGCTAAAGCTTGTATCATAGCCAGTATTTGAGTAGCAACCAAAATGTGCTGGCGATTCCATCGGTCAATTAGCACTCCGGCGAAAGGAGCTAACAGAAAGGCAGGAATTTGACCGGCAAAGCCAACCACACCTAATAAAAATGGCGAACCGCTAAGGCGATAAACCAGCCAGGGCAAAGCTATTCGCTGCATCCACGTTCCAATCAGAGAGATGCCTTGTCCACCGAAAAAAAGTCGATAGTTTCTATATTGGAGGGAGCGAAAGATGATTTTAATCCCTTTTAGCTCATTAGTATGATATTTATCTGATTCTATCTTCACCGAAGATTAGCTCTTTTCTCGGACACAATTTTATCTGACTTAAAATAACTGAAATACATCGTTAGAAATTATGTCTTTCATATTAGCGAAATTGATATTTCTAATGGGGTAAAAAAAATCGGGGAGACAAGATTCGAACTTGCGACCTCTGCGTCCCGAACGCAGCGCTCTAGCCAAACTGAGCTACTCCCCGGCAAAACAAATTAACTAAAGTGAGCTAAAGTGTCTAAAGTGAACTAAAGTTGAAAAAAATTCAATAACTTTAGACATATTAGGCACTTCAAACTTTAGGCACTTTGGTTCATAACTATAACACATCGGCCTGTAAATTGCAAGCTACAATAGATTTACAGGGTCTATATCTATAGCGACCTTAACTGTCGGCCGGACAGGCCCTGCTGCCCGTAAATCGGCAAACAATCGTTGTATATGCTCTGCATGGGGGGCCTGAATGATTATCTGCATCCGGTGAAAATGCTGGATTCGGCTTATCACCGCGGGCATCGGGCCTCGAACAACTGCGCCTAAGTTATCACGTTCGTTAATCCAGTCTATCTTCTCGCGCATTTTCTTACAGGCGGTTTCAAGCTTGTCGAAATTCCTGTCCCGCATCGAGATAGCTGCCAATCGCCAGTAAGGCGGCAAATTGCAGGCATTGCGGTGTTTTAATTCCTCTTTGACGAAGCCGTCAAAGTCTCCTCTTAGTGCGAATTGTATGGCCGGCTGGTTTGACAGGAATGTTTGAACGAAAACTACACCCTTTTTCGCGGAGCGTCCTGCCCTTCCGGCTACCTGGGAAATCAGTTGGAATGTCCTCTCGTTCGCCCTGAAATCAGGCAGGTAAAGTGAGGTATCGGCGCTGATAATGCCCACCAGCGTTACGTTGGGAAAATGCAGGCCTTTGGCTAACATCTGTGTCCCGGCTAATATGTCGATTCGCCCTTCGCTGAAGTCTCTGAGGGCACGGTAATAGTCTTTGCCCCGCATAGAGTCGCTGTCAATCCTTGATGTCCGAGCTTCAGGAAATTTATTGGCTAATTCCTCTTCAAGTCGTTGAGAGCCGAACCCAATCATTGCCATTGTCTTGCCGCAAACCGGGCATTTTTCAGGCACGAGCGTCTGCGACAGGCAGTAATGGCACATCGCATAGCCATAGCTTAAATGTTTTCCGGTAACTGTTCTCATCTGTTGGCCGCCTGTCGTCTTTGATTTATGAAAAGTAAGCGCAACATCGCAGTTGCGGCAGTGAAGGGTGTGCTTGCAGGATGGGCAAAATACAAAATTGCTGTAACCGCGTCTATTTAAGAGCAAAATTGCCTGCTCTCTTTTTGTCAGGATTTCTTTCAGTCGCTCGGCCAGCGGCTCACTTATTAAATCAATGCTCTTCTGCGTCACCTCGCCCTGCCTTAAATCGACGAGCTTCATTTCCGGCATAGGCAGGTCCATCACCCTTTTCGGCAGACGAACGAGGTTGTAGTGTTTTTTACTTTTGCAGTTAGACAATGTCTCCAACGATGGAGTAGCACTGCCTAAAATACAATGCGCATTTGCAAGTTGTGCTCTTTTTATCGCAACATCTCTGCCATGATACCGCGGAGCGGTGTCCTGTTTGTAGCTCGGCTCGTGCTCTTCATCGACAACGATAAGTCCTACTTTCGGCAAAGGTGCGAAAATCGCCGAGCGGGCGCCGATTACGACGTCTGCCTGGCTGGCTTTTATCTTTTGCCACTGCACGTTTCGTTGAGCAGCGGTCAAGGCCGAGTGCATCACAGCTATTTTTTCAAATCTTGAGCTAAATCGCTGAACTGTCTGCGCCGTAAGGGCAATTTCGGGAAGCAGCACGATTGCGCCTTTGCCCTTTTGCAAAACCAGTTCGATAGCCCTTATATAAAGCTCGGTCTTGCCGCTATCGGTAACGCCGTGTAAAAGCGTTACGCCGAATTGCTCTGTTTCTATCTGGTTTTTGAAATGAGTAAGCGCCTTTTGCTGGTCATCATTGAGGATGATTTTACCCTCTGTTTTTATTGCCATTTGTGTCGGAATAGCGGGTAATGATACAAGGACTGTTTTCCCAAATACTTTAATAATTTGTTTTTCAGCTAATTTTTTTATCGGTTGGTTTGTGCAGCCGAGGGATTCTAAAACATCCTGCAATGGTAAGGCCGTTTCTTTATTGAAAGCCCCCCTGCTTTGAAGAAGATGTGCGATTTGCTTTTGCTTTTTGCCCTTTAATTGCTTGGTAGTGTCTTCAATGTCGGCGGCGCTAATGGCAATATAAATGCACCTTTGAGTTTTAACTCCGGCTCCTTTTTTCACCGCTGCCGGCACCATCGCAGCCAGGACCTGACCCAATGGGCAGACATAATAGCTGCTAATCCACCTCGCTAATTCCATAAGCTCAGAATTCAGCAGCGGTTCCTTATCAATTATCTTTTCAATGTGCTTGAGCTTGAATTTTCTCTCCGTCCTTTGTGGCTCTGTGCCTTTGTTCCTTTGCTCCCTTTCTACAACCGCAACACAAAAACCCACCTCAAGTCTATTTTTTCTGCCAAATGGCGCCTCAACTCGTTGCCCTGCTTTAATCGGCCAGATTTCATCCGGCACAAGGTAATCGAACTCTCTGTCCGCCGCCGTCTCAAACGCCACGCGTATAATATTATGACAGGCCGTCTTATCGGCCTGCTCGGTCTCAAACAAATTGGTTGTTTGATGTTTTCTCATTACCTGCTGGTTTAGCCCTTGCGGGGATGGCTGGGTTAACAATCCGACAAACTGATATGCCGGACTGTTATCCTGTCCAAAATTCATCAGCAAAAAGCACATTTTCCTTCATAATCATCGAAAAGTCAATCCGTTAGTCGGACTAATCTTTTGCTTTTGCACTTATGGGATGGGTAGGTGCTTCAGCAAATTTTTTTAGAAAATTGGCGGCTGGTGTCGAAAGAGTAATAGAGATGAATAAAAATTGCTCATTTATGCTGCAGGTCTGTTATCTGCTTTTTGTTTTGGTCTTTGCCGGCTGTGCCGAGCCGGTCGGCTATCCGGAAGTCGTCTCACAACAAGCCGTCCTTAAGCCGGTGCCTTCTTTAATCCTGCCCGAATATCGTATTGTTGGCCAATCCGTTCGTAAGCAGCCGCTTCTGTGCACTATCATTGGCAACGGTCAGGACGTAACCTTAGTCCTGGCGACTATTCACGGCAATGAGCCGGCGGGAACGCCTCTCGTCAGACATTTATCAAAATATCTCCAGCAAAACACGCAGTTATTAGAAGGTCGAAAGGTGGTGCTTTTGCCTGTGGCCAATCCCGATGGTATGGCCTACAACACTCGTTTCAATGCCCGCGGCGTGGATTTGAACCGTAATTTCGCATCGGGCAACCGTATCAATAGTCGAGAGTTCGGTTACAATGCACTTTCCGAGCCGGAGGCGCAGGCCGTCGAGCAGCTCATCCGCGAATATGAACCTGACCGAATTGTCAGCATCCATCAGCCGTTGGCCTGTATCGACTACGACGGCCCGGCTTATTCTATGGCTAATAAAATGGCTCAACATTGTGATTTACCTGTTAAAAAAATCGGCGCCAAGCCCGGCTCACTCGGCTCGTATGCAGGATTGACTCTTGGCATCCCCATCGTAACATTCGAGATGAAACAAAGTGATTCATCGCTCGGTTCGGATGCACTCTGGCAAAAATATGGCCCCGCCCTGCTTTCAGCTATCACATATCGGGCTACGGCGGACTCCGCCCCGACGAGCCCCCAAACCTACGTAGCGAAATAGAACCAAAAACCCCGAGGCAAGCCTCGGGGGTTAAACAGACCCTGAGGCAGGCCTCAGGGCTAACGGTTGCATATCGGTAGATTCGCGGATACCATTTGTCTTATGGGAAAGTTGGTAGGGTATATGGTAACGTGGACAACTTATGGAACCTGGCTGCAGGGCGATAAAAGAGGATACGTGCGGGAGGGAAAAATACTGCCCTCGGATAAAGGACTCGAAGAAGCAAACAAAAAACTGCAACAGTCCGGGCTTGTTCGGCTAACAACCGAGCAGAAAAAGGTCGTAGAGGATGTGATGCTCAAAGAGGCAGAGCGAATCGGGCAGGAGATACTTGCGCTGGCGGTTTACTCGAATCATGTTCATCTTGTGGTCAGCAAAGACGATGAGTCAATAGAGAGTACTGTGTCCCGGTATAAAAATGTGTCAACTTGTGCCCTGAAAAAAATGGGATTAACAAAAAGGATATGGACGCGCGGTTTTGACAAGCGTTTCTGTTTCAGCAGTGAACAGCTCGAGCAGAAAATCAAATACGTTCGCTGTCATCGTCAAGATGGTTTTCGCCACGACAAGACCGGTTAGCCCGCAGGCCTGCCTGCGGGTGAAGAATTGAAAGTTGTACACCCCGAAGCGGGCTTCGGGGCTAACCAAATCTGCTAATTTTCCCGTGAAATCCGCGCAATCTGCAGTTAAAATATAATATCCGTATTATAACTGGTGGGCTTAAGCCCACCCTACAAATTCGTATATCTGTGAAATCTGTGGCTAAAAATGGCGATATTCAAAATAAACAAGGAATTTAATCCTGCAGGCGACCAGCCGCAGGCGATAGAGCGGCTCGTGGAGGGTCTGCAGGCCGGTAAGAGGTTCCAGACGCTTATGGGCGTTACCGGAAGCGGCAAGACCTTCACGATGGCCAATGTTATCGTGCAGCAGGACCGCCCTGTCCTGGTTATATCACACAATAAAACCCTGGCGGCCCAGCTCTATGAGGAGTTCAAAGAGCTGTTCCCCGAAAACGCAGTCGAATACTTCGTCAGCTATTATGACTACTATCAGCCCGAGGCCTATATCCCGCAGAGAGATATTTACATCGAAAAAGATGCTTCTAAGAACGCCGACCTTGACCGGCTGCGGCTTTCCACCACCACCAGTCTTTCGGCGAGGAATGACGTTATCATTGTCGCTTCGGTCTCGTGCATATTCGGCCTCGGTTCGCCGGAGGATTATAAGGCCAGCGTTGTGGGTATTCGGACAGGCGACAGTGTCGATAGAAATGTCCTTCTCGGAAGATTGGCTGATATCCAATACAGCCGAAACGATATCGACTTTCAAAGAGGGACATTCAGGGTTCGCGGCGATGTAGTTGAGCTGCACCCATCATACGAATCTTTTGCCGTTCGCATTGAGTTTTTCGGCGAAGAGATAGAAAAGATAAGCTATATAAATCCTGTATCAGGTGAAATCCTGGCTGAGGAAGAGCAGGTTTTTATATATCCGGCTGAACACTATATTATGCCTGCTGAAAGGATTGGCTCAGCCGTGGATAGTATAAAGGCCGAGTTGAAGGAGCGGCTGGCAGAGCTGCAAAGCCAGGCGAAACTGCTCGAGGCGCAGCGTCTTGATGCAAGAACGAGATATGATATCGAGATGATTCAGGAGGTCGGCTATTGCAGCGGCATTGAAAATTATGCCAGACACCTCTCTGGTTTGCCGCCGGGAGCAAGGCAATATACGCTGATAGACTATTTCCCGAAGGATTTTCTTTTATTCATCGATGAGTCTCACGTTGCAATTCCGCAATTGCGGGCGATGTGGGCCGGTGACAGAAGCAGAAAAGAGGTCCTTGTCGAGCACGGCTTTAGATTACCAAGTGCCCTGGATAACAGGCCGCTGCGCTTCGAGGAGTTTCAGGAGAACTGGTCCAAAGTCATATTTGTCTCTGCAACGCCCGGGCCTTTCGAGCTGGAAAAATGCAATAACGAAGTTGTCGAGCAAATCATAAGACCTACCGGCCTTATAGACCCAGAAATCTTTGTGTATCCGGCCGGCAACCAGGTTCCGCACCTGTTGGGCGAAATTGAAAAGCGTGTCAAGGCAAAAGAGCGAATGCTCGTTACCACACTGACAAAGAGGATGGCCGAGGACCTTGCCGGTTTTATCACAAAGAAAGGTTTTCGCTGCCGGTATCTGCACAGCGAAATCGATACAATCGAGAGGATTGAAATACTGCGTGATTTGCGTAACGGCCAGTTTGATGTGCTGGTGGGGATAAACCTGCTGCGTGAAGGGCTGGATTTGCCGGAGGTCTCGGCAGTTGCCATTCTCGATGCGGACAAGGAGGGCTTCCTGCGAAGTCAGATTTCGTTGATACAGACCATCGGCAGGACCGCACGAAACATCAATGCCACTGTCTTTTTATATGCCGACACGGTTACCAAATCTATGCAAAAAGCTATTGACGAAACGAACAGACGGCGTAAAATTCAGTTAAAATACAACAAAGAGCACAATATTACGCCTGAAACGATAAAGAAGGAAATCCGTAATAGCTTAACCGAACAGATAAAGGCAAGAAAAACCGCCCGCAAGGCCATTCGCTTCGGCGAATCCGAATATGATAAGGTCCAGCTGGCTTCGCAGATTGAGCAGGAAATGCTCGAGGCAGCAAAAGAGCTTGATTTTGAACGGGCAGCTTTTCTGCGGGACCAGCTGCGAGAATTAAAAGAGCTGCCGGAATTGGTTCTTGTCAGCTCACGGAAAAAGAAAAGAGACTTTTTAGCAGAGAAAAAGCAAAAAATGCGCAGAAAGAAGAAGCCCTGAGCGGTATATATTTGGCTTTTTAACCTTTGGTGGAGTTCGACTATCAGATGAGAAACAAAAGAAAAATACTAAAACTTGATATGATACAGGCCCTGCCGATTATAAAAATGGCAATTGAGGAGGACCTTGGGCAAGGTGATATGACAAGCGAGCTTCTATTTAAACGCGAAACAATTGATAAAGCACATATTGTGTCGCGCGAGGAGATAATTGTTTGCGGGATGGATGTTGCCGGAGAGATTCTCAAACATTATGACGAGCGGCTCAAGTTAAAGGTTCACGTCAAAGACGGCCGGTCCGCCCACGTCGGCTGCAAGCTTGCTACCATCGAGGGGCCTTTGCGTTCGATGCTCAGCGCCGAACGCGTCATGCTCAATTTCGTACAGCGTCTCAGTGGTATCGCCACGACGACCGGCAAATATGTGCGAGCCATTCAGGGCACAAAAGCAAAAATCTATGATACTCGAAAAACGCTGCCGGGATGGCGAATTCTCGAAAAATATGCAGTTCGCTGCGGCGGTGGACATAATCATCGCATAGGGCTTTATGACGGCATATTGATTAAGGACAACCACCTGGCACAGCTTGGAAGGAAATTCCAGCCGAAACTTAGAAAAATCGTTTGTGAGGCCAAAAAGGTAAAGGGCGTCAAGTTTGTTGCCGTGGAGGTTGACCATGTCGATGACCAGTTGAATTACGTCCTTGAAATTCCGGGCATTGATATTGTGCTGCTTGACAATATGGGGCAGTGGCAGTTAAAACACGCTGTCGAAATGCGAAATGCAATGCGCGGCAAAAGCAAAAAACCGCTGCTTGAGGCATCGGGCAATATTACGCTAACCAGCGTTTCGGCTATCGCTCAGTGTGGCGTTGATAGAATCGCCATCGGTGCAATCACTCACTCGGCAGCAGCGGCTGATATCGCTCTCGACAGGTAAATGCAACTATGGTAGGGAATAAACTGCTGAACCCCGATAAAATAAAAGCAAATCTAAAGACGAAGCGTATCGGCAAAAAAATCCTCGTCTATAACAGCACTTCGAGCACCAATGATATTGCTGCCGAGTATGCAGTGAACAAAGGAAATGATGGCCTGGTGATTTTTGCCGAGGAACAAACAGCCGGCCGTGGCAGGAACGGTTCGAAATGGATTGGCGGTCGAGCAGAGAGCATCCTCTGCTCTGTGATACTGACAAAAATCAATAGCAGCTCCGAACTGTTGAGTCTGGCTACAGCTGTTGCCGTTGCTGAGACTATCGGTCAAAACGCAAAAATAAAATGGCCGAACGATATACTCTTAAATGGGAAAAAAACAGCCGGTATTTTACTTGAATCGAAAACCTGTGACAGTCATACCGTCTATATCATTGGGGTAGGCATAAACTGTCACCAGAAGGAAGATTCTTTCCCGCCGGAGCTACGGACGGTTGCAACAAGCATAGGCATTGAAAGCAAAAATGTATGTGATAGAATCTCGCTATCAAAGAGATTGCTTTATTCGCTGGACCACTGGCTGGAAACCTTAAAAGAAGACGGCACTGCAATAATTGAAAAATGGAGTGAATTGAGCACTTTGTTAGGTCAAAGAATTACGCTTGTTTATGACGGAATTGATTTTACTGGCAATTGTATTGGGGTTGACCCTGAGAAAGGCCTTATCTTGCAGCTTGATACCGGCGGCGTGAGAATGTTTGACGCTGCGCATACCAGCATCTTAAAATAATTCAAAAAGTGTCATTATATATGAGGTTATAGAAATGGCAGACAAATTCGACGTTGTAGTAATAGGTAGCGGCTCGGGCGGCTACTCAGCCGCTATCAGATGTGCACAAAGAAAGGCATCAGTGGCACTTATCGAAAAAAGCTTTATTGGAGGAACCTGCTTGAATTGTGGATGTATCCCGTCGAAGACCCTGCTCGCATCGGCTCATATATTGCTTTCAATAAAGCAAGCTGCGATGATGGGAATTGACGTTGATACGGCTTCACCTAATTGGCAAAAAATGCAGGCAAGAAAGGATGCCGTTGTATCGGGTTTTCGCAAGGGCCTGACAGGGCTAATCCAGGCCAACAAAATAAAGGTATTTCAGGGCATTGGAATTGTTACCGCACGAAATCAAATCGAAATTGCTTCTGATACCGCCCCGGTGCAGATACAGGCGGATAAAGTAATCCTCGCCACCGGTTCACAGCCGATTCAGCTTCCGAACATAGCCTTCGATGGCCTGACTGTTATCAGTAGTAAAGAGGCCCTCGAGCTACAGCAAATTCCGAAGTCAATGGTCATTGTGGGTGGTGGAGTAATCGGCTGCGAAATTGGCTGTGTTTATGCTGCTGTAGGGACGAAGGTAACTATCGTTGAAGCGCTCGACCGGTTAATACCGATGGAGGACGAATGGGTCGGCCGGTTAATGGGGCGGGAATTAAAAAAGCTTGGGATTAATTGCCTGACTAATCAAAAGGTAACTTCGGTTGAAAAAGATACCGGCCTGGTGAAAGTTGCTTTAGAAGGTGGCCAGACAATCGAAACAGAAAAGGTTCTTGTTTCGGTTGGCCGAAGACCGGTTATCGACAGAGAAACTGTTGAGTCACTTGGCCTCGAGATGTCCGATTATGCGGTTAAGGTCAGTAACAAAATGGAAACTAACGTTCCCGGCATATATGCTATCGGTGATGCCGTCGGGACGACGTTTTTAGCTCACGGTGCATTTGCTGAAGCCGAAGTTGCAGCGGCTAATGCTACAGGCGGTGATGAAAAGATGCAGGACTACTCACTTATACCGCGTGCCGTCTATACATTCCCGGAGATTGCATCCGTCGGAAAAACTGAACAAACCTGCAAAGAGCAAGGCATTGATATTTCTGTCGGCAGGTCGTTCTTCAAAGCCAATGGCAGAAGCCTTGCCCATAATGAAACCGTCGGAGAAATCCGTGCAATAAGAGATAATTCGACGAACAAAATTGTCGGTGTTACAATGGTTGGTGCTATAGTAACCGAGCTGATAGCAGCAGCCCGAACATTCATCGGCACTTCTGAAAAAATCACTGATATCAGTTTTCCGCACCCTACGGTTTCCGAGGTTCTCAAAGAAGCCACCGAGGATGCTTTTGCTCTAAGCGTGCATAATCCCCCGAAAAGCTAACTGCTTCAAATCCTTATACTTATGAAAATACATAAAAAGTCCTATAATTATTTTATTTTTCTTGATATTCTACCCACTCTCATTATTATTATTATAGTATTAGGTATTTGAATTATTGAAGTAAGGGCACTAAAACTTAACAGAAAGGAGGCGAATGGGCATATCTAATGTGTTAAAGTGTTGGACCAAGAATTAGTATTTTTCAGTTAAGATTTCGAATCAGGGAGGATTAGTAATGAAAGTGAAAAGGATTTTATTTGCCATTACAGGATTAGTTGTGGCTGTTGCTGTTAGTGTGCAGGCTGAGCCGGATTTATCAGGCATCCTGAATCATATCTACGGTGCTGGCAACTGGGAGCCATACGACGCACCTGATGAGTACTGGACATATTTATGCCCGGAGTCTGGAGCTGGGGCCGAAGCACAGGCCAGATTTGCCGGGGCGCAACAGGATTTTGGTTTCATTTCCGGTGTAATTGGGGGCACCTTTCAGTCGCTGTTTGATGTTACTGCTTCCGGGTATTTGTCTGGCAACCCCTCAGCGGCAGTTTCAGTATTACAGACAGGTAGTATCTTCAGGTTTGCAGATGACCCTTCTTGCCACCCTTTATGGAGTTCCTCGGCAGGTGATAATAGTGACGGCGAGGACCATATGAAGACATATCGTATTACCGACAGTGCTTGTGGTGTTGGCAATTATGTGCTTGCGTGGGAAGACCTGCCTAGTTTGGGTGATAAGGATTACCAGGATCTTGTTGTTGAAGTGTGCGGGGTCTATCCGATTCCCGAGCCAGCTACGGTTTTGCTGCTTGGATTAGGTTGTCTGGCTTTTAGAAAGAGATGCAGGGCTTAAACTGATACGGCATTTGATTCACGAATCAAGGGCTGGTATTACCAGCCCTTTTTTAATTGTCTATGCAAGCTCTGTATTTGGAGATAAAGTCGTGAAATTTGCTCAATCTGATGTTACAATTGAACCAATGAAAACTGTTGAAAAAACAATAAGTTCGCCTTTGCGAATTTGTGATTGTGGGTTGAGCAACTACCGTAAATCTCTGCGGCTTCAGCACGAGATGCAGGGGAAAAGACGCATAGGTGAAATACCGAATACCATCTTGATTGTTGAGCACGCCCCTGTCATTACTCTCGGTGCCAGGCAGAGTGCAAACAAGTTGCAGGCAGGTCGGGAGGAACTGGCAAAGCGGAATATCGATGTAGTTGAAATCCGAAGAGGCGGCGGCACCACTGCACATAATCCTGGGCAATTAGTCTTTTACCCAATTCTAAATCTGCGTGAATTAAACCTTGGCATCAATGAATACATTAGAGAGCTCGAGGAAATTGGTATTAAGCTTCTTGAGCAATTAGGAGTGAACTCTCAAAGACGAAAAGGTTTCCCGGGGCTGTGGGTAGGCGATAAAAAGATTGCTTCTATCGGCGTGCGTGTCTCAAAATTTGTTACCTATCACGGTATGGCGATCAATATTCAAAATGACCTTGGTATATTCGATTTCATTATCCCGTGCGGCCTGGATAACGTAGAAATAACTTCCGTTCTGAAAGAAACCGGTAAACAACACGAGATGAATAGGGTAAAGGAAAGATTGAAAGAGTTGCTTATAAAGAACTTTTCCGATAAGCGCGATTTCCCTCCGACAGTTCAACGCAATACCAAAGTCAGATTACCATCCTGGCTTCGCAGGCCCTTACCATCGGGTGAGACTTTCAAACATACTGAGCAGGTATTAAGTTCGCTGGGTCTGGAGACTATATGCAATAGTGCGAATTGTCCCAATCGAGGCCAGTGCTGGGCAAGGGGCACAGCTACGGTGTTGATTTTGGGCAGTATCTGCACGCGAAATTGTAAGTTCTGTTCGGTAACCGTGGGCAAGCCAGCCCCGCCTGACCCGACCGAACCGGAGCGTTTGGCTGAAATGGCAAAGAAGTTGGGTTTGAAATATCTTGTAATTACCAGTGTCAATCGAGATGATTTACCGGATGGAGGCGCCGGTCATTTTCATAACTGTATTAAAACAGTAAGACAAGACTGCCCGGATGTGAATTTTGAGATACTCACACCTGATTTTCGAAATTGTCAGGAAAAAGCACTGAGAATTTTGCGGGATGCCCTGCCATTTGTGTTTGCTCACAATGTTGAAATGGTGCCCTCTCTGTATCCAATTGCCAGAGCAGGCGGGAATTACCAAAGGTCTCTCGACTTGCTTAAAATGGCCAAAGAGACCTGTAGTAATATCCAGACCAAGTCCTCGATTATGCTCGGACTGGGAGAAACCGACGACGAGGTTGAGCAGGTATTAAAGGATTTGCGAAATGTCGGTTGTGACAGGATCACAATAGGCCAGTATCTGAAGCCGTCGAAAGAATCACTTGATGTAGTCGAATATATCCCCCCTGCCGGATTCGATTTATGGGGGCAGAAAGCAATTGAATTAGGATTTTCCTGGGTCATCTCATCACCGTTCGCTCGCAGCTCGTATTTTGCAGAACGGCAAGATTCCGTATAGCAGTATATTCAACCTCAATTTCTCCTTTTTTATTGGACTTTCAAGACGAATATCATTTTTTGTGTCCTTGTGTTGTTTAGCTTTTTTGCCCTTATGGCGAATGTTTTATATATTTTAATTGGTGCTATAGAAGTTGCCTGGATTGCGTTAAGTTGGGGTGTTTTTCCGGTGGGGAGAAAGTGAAATCCGCAAGAAAATCAATCTGCCTTAATCGCCGAGGCACCGCCTTGATTATATCGATGATGTTTGTGCTGATATTCTCTGCCCTGGCTGTCTCGATGGTCTCGATGTCCGGCGTCAATTTACAAATCGCCGGAAATCAGCACAAGGTCAACTCTGCCCTTTCGGCTGCCGAGTCCGCCCTGGAATGTGGAAGATTCATTGTGGCCAACACTCCTTTGCCGAGTACCCCAATTAACATAGTAACTACCGCCCAGGCCGACCAGGTTTGGAGTTTACTTTGTGAACAGGTTCAGGCCCAGCCCTGGGTTGCCGGAGAGGCACAGCAAACAGAGAGCGAAATAATAACGCCCGCTGTGAGCTTCGGGGCGGCAAATGCTTCTTTTCAGGTTAGATTTTATCGAGAAGACACTCATACTATTAAGCTCGAGGGAATAGGAACTGATGGGCAGGTGGAAAAGCAGGTCAGCATAGATATGGATATTACGAAAGATAACGAGGTCTTGAATTACGCCATTGCCAGCAGAGGCCGAATGTGGCTTACAGGCGATACGACTATTCACGGAGATGTCTTCAGTTCCTGGGACCGTCCCGAGATATCACCTTATAATATGACCAGTGACTCAGCTATATTGGGGACGATTAATACCGTCCTGGAACTGGAGCAGATTGACGAGCAAAGCTACCAGTTGGAAACACTAAACGAAGATGGTTATCCAATCGATGCTAACGGCGACCCATTAGGGACTAATTATGAAGACCGTTATCACAGCCCTTACGACGAAATCCAGGCCTATCATGAAGGTATTAACTATGGTCAGCCATACGAGGATATTCCCGGAATGGATATATCTGATTATGACACTGATGGTTATAACGACGGCCTGACTAATATACCGTCGTGCCCGACTGAGTTAAGGGAAGTTGAGTACTTTCCGCACGCAGCAGGCAATTATAACTACCCACGTGACGGGACGCCATCCCATACTTCAAACAGAAAGCTGACCAGATACGTTTATGAAAACCAGACTTTTAGTAATGCGCGTCTTCCTGATAATTATAATGCATTATTCAGGAATTGTACTTTTGAGAATGTCCTGTATGTCGATTGTTACAAAAGCGGCAGTACCGGCTATAATAACGTTCGGTTTGAGAACTGCACTTTCAACGGCGTGATTGTAACCGATGTGCCTCAGGTATTTAAATGGATGTATAATTGCCTCTATTTCACCGGTGAAGCAATCTATAACAACACTTCTGAAATACAGGAAGCGACTATCCTCGCACCGCACTTTAATGTCAATCTCGGCAATACCAACCCTGAGCAGAATGATAACAATGTGCTCACTGGTGCGATTGTCGGCGGGATTGTTGACGTCCGCGGTAATGCACAAATCTATGGGACGATTATTTCGATGTGTGATACGACACAGTGGAGCTCGGGATATGTAACCAATATCGGTGCCACGTTGGATGACGGCGGTTCTGAAACGACAGAGCTGGGTGATATCGGTGTCATTAGCATTACGCCTGAAGAGGATAAGATGCTGCCCAGCGGTATCACCAGCCCAATCGTTATTAAACCTCAGCAGGAAACATACTCGGAAGGAGTATGACTGTAGTGAATTAGAGATATAAGTAAAAAACATAACTCTTAACTAACTCAAATAGGAAAACAAAATGAAAAAGCTCATCTTAAACATACTGCTGTTCACATTTCTCCTGATGATGTTATCCACAGTCGCAGTGAATGCTAACTCGGCTGCCTTTGTCGGCAATAAAATTATTTACCTCGACGACGACCCCAATGAGCCGGAGCCGGAAGCTGTATTTAGCTGCTCCGACGAGGACCCGAACGCACCCCAGCCCGAAATTATCTAATTCAGGCAAATGTTATATTACTGGTTCGAGATGCTGATGCGGTTTCCTTATCGCTTATGATATAGCTCTGGAAACATTCACCACATCTACCATTTCAGCTACGTCGTGGACGCGGACTATCGATACTCCTGCCGCCACACATA
>CAZBWE010000019.1:13755-31035 GCA_964495465.1 uncultured Pirellulales bacterium | reverse complement strand
ACGCCGGTGATATCCGACCCCGGATTTACACTGGTTCGCAGCGCCATCGAGGCGGAGATAGAAGTTACAATGATACCTGGTGCCTGCGCATTTGTGATGGCGGTAGTCTTGTCGGGACTTGCGACGCACAGCTTCACGTTTCGCGGGTTTGCCCCGCGGACAAGCGGAAAACGACAGCGATTTCTGGCTCTGGATAAACAAAGCCCTCATACGCTGATTTATTACGAAAGCCCGAATCGGCTGAGGAGCTTTTTGGAGGATGCTTTGGAGGTTTTCGGAGACCGCCGGGCGGCTTTGGCGAAAGAACTAACGAAGATGTTCGAATCGGTTAAGCGTGGCCGAATAACAGAGCTGCTTGGCCGGCTCGAAGAAAAACCAAAGGGTGAATACGTGATTGTTATCGCGGGGGCGGAGCAAAAACGTCGCCGTTACGGCGACGGCTAAACAGACATAAATTTATCGGTAAATGTCTTGATAATTTGGTAACTTTTTGTTTTGGTGTTTGTTTATGGATAATGGACTTTTTAACTTATCGGGCAAAACGGCTTTAGTTACCGGCGGCAGCAGGGGCATCGGGCTTGGGATAGCAAAGGGACTGGCTCAACATGGGGCGGATGTCGCAATTATAGCCCGCAATGCAAAGCATCTCGAAACTGCCCAAAAAAAGATTCGAACAGAGACAGGTAAAAATGTGTGGACATTTGCATTCGACATCGCAAACACAGAAGAGATAGAAAATCTTTTTGAAAAGATAGTCAGTGAGACAGTAGGTATAGATATTCTGGTCAATTGTGCGGGAGTGAATGTCCGGGCACCTGCAGAAGATATCAAATTAAAGGACTGGAATGAGGTGCTGGCGATAAATCTTACGGCGGTCCTTGCTTTATCGCAGGCGTTTTGCCGGCATCGCAAGCAGGCAGGCAGGGGAGGCAAGATTATTAATATCGGTTCGCTGACGTGCCAGGGAGCAAGGGCCACGACTGCTGCGTATGCAAGCAGCAAGGGCGGCCTTCTTATGCTGACAAAATCGCTGGCGGTGGAGTGGGCAAAATACAATATCAACGTCAATGCTATCGGGCCGGGCTATATCGCCACGGAACTTACCGCACCACTCAAGGCCGACGAGGATTTCGATAAATGGGTCCTTTCAAAAACGCCTCTGAACAGATGGGGACAGCCGGGTGACATCGCCGGTGCGGCGGTTTTTCTTGCCGGCAGGGCGAGTGATTTTGTTACCGGACAGATTTTGTATGTTGACGGCGGGTGGTTAGCGGCACTATAGAATATAAAACTGCACCGAGGACGTTTATCGCCGCTTCGGACCAGGAACACAATACGATGACCGATTACGAATGCCGTCTGATATGAGCAAGGTCACAAGGCAATATGATAGCTGAATTCAAGAACTTTCGGCTCAACGAGCTTCAGGTAATCCTTCATACTCATTCGAATCGCATTTTCGTGCGAGCCGGCCTGGAAGGTGATATGGTCATCGTCCTCGAGAGACTTGTCCATAACAGTCGGCAAATCATACAGGTTGCCGAAGGGCGGCTCGGCCCCCAGCACACAGTCGGGGAATATCCTGCCGATTTCATTTTCCTCAGCGAGCTCGACCGATTTTGCGGCCAGATGCTTCTTCAGAGCCTTCATATCAATCTTGTAGCAGGCAGGAAGAACGCACATCATATATTCGCCGTCAACCTTTATGACGACCGGCTTTGCCACAAATCTTCCCGGCTCGTGCTCGGCCGCCGCCAGGTTCTGCGCGGTAAATGCGCTCTTGTGCTTCGTGACCTTGTACTTTATTTTCGACTTATCAAGAAATTCTGTTACCTGCATATTGGTATCTCCCAAAAAAGCGCCAAAAACAATAACAGCATAATTACCAGCAGAACCCCTGTGTGTCAATTGCCAATATTGGAATTCGTGCCTGGCAGACCAGGCGGTCCCGAGAAGGTGCATTTCCGTGCTCGCAATGCCCACCCAAAAACTATGCGCAAAACAGTGTGTATAACAAAGAAATCCTGAGATAACACAGTTTTTTCGATGCTACCGAATTCCACTTTCCGGCACAATCGGCTCCCAACTCACCTTCGCAGCACCCAGCAAAGTACCGGTCGCATAGGCCAAATCAACGAGTGCAATTTGATACTCGGTGAGCGCCGAGATTTCGGAGCTTTGTGCATCGGCAAAATTCGTTTGCGCCTGAAGGACATCCGTGGATGTTCTCAACTGCAGCTCAAACTGCCGCTTCTCCGCCTGGTAAAGTCTCCCTGCAAGAATTGCATTTTGCCTGCTTGCCAAAATGCGCTGCCAGTTTGCTTCAAGCTGGTCAATCGCGTTAAGCACCTCAAATTCAATGAGGGCCTTGCGACTATCGCGAGATGCCAGCCGCTGCTTTCGCTGATAAAACGCCTGACGTAATCTGCTCTTTGCCGCCTGGTTCCCCAACGGCACCGACAGTTGCAGATCCAATCTCTGGTCCTCGAATCTCTTATCGAAGAGCATATCGAACGAGTCGTCTTTTGTTGCGCCCAGACCGTTTACATTGTATGTATAACCCAGCGTTACCAAAGGCAGTGTCTGATTGTGCGCATAGTCAATCGAACTGATATCCTCAGCAATCTGCAGCTCCAGCTCCAGCAGCTCCATACGATTTTCGATTGCCGTTCGGACCAGGTGCTTATTGTCCAGGTTATAATGGATTGGGTCCGGCTCAGTTTCGGGTATCAACACCGTAGATGTCTGCATTTGCAGTTCCGGCTTGTTAATCACACGTTTCAATTCGCGCTCCCTGTCACGCAGATTATTCTCAGCGATGATAATGGCCTCGAGCCGCTGGGCGACACCGGCTTCAGCACGGGTAATCTCAACCTGCGCACTTTGTCCGGAGCGGACAAAACGCTGCGCCTGCTCAAGCTGTGCCTGTGCCAGCTCATATTCTTTTTTTCGTAAGTCCAGCTCCCTTCTGGCGGCATAAAGCCGCCAGTAAACACGGTCAACAGCAGCAATTGCAGTTATGACTTCAAGTTTTGCTCTGGCATCGGTTATCTGGCGCTCATATTCGGCGATACGAATAGAGTGAGTATTAGCGCGGCGGCCGGCATTTCGCAAAAGCGGCTGACTAATCGAAACTGAAAGGTCCGAATTGTATGAAGGATTAAACGCCGAGTAAGTAGAATTCGTTTTTGTGCGGCTGTCAGCCAGGTCAAAAGTGACAGTTCCACCGGTTCTCAAGGGTATCTCAACGCCCATATCGGTGTAAGAATAGTCTACTTTTGAGCCCGAAATATCGTCAAGAAACGAAGCTGTGGGGGCATCCGTCTTAGAATACGTCATATTTGAAAAAAACGCCGCTTCAAAACGCGCCTCTTCCTCACTGACCCGCTCGGCGCTGATGGCAGGACTAATAAGCTCCACCTTAAGGTCCAGATTATTTTCGAGCACGAATGCACGACACTGCTCCAGAGAAAGCTCAAGACTCTCAGGCGGCACTACATTTGCATCCGGCGGCTTATTTTCCTCTTCGACCTTCGCTTCAGCCAGCTCAAGAATCTCTATCCGCCGCAGCTTCTCAGGCGCTACCTTGATTTCATAAAATTTATCATTTCCTGGAAACGGCTGACAGCCGGTTAATAAAATTATCGCGTGCCCGACAAAAATTGAAAACCAATACAATCTTAAAGGAAATTTTTCATTCATGCCTAAGCGCCTCAATAGGATTAAGTCTTGCGGCCTTGATGGCCGGAAACATCCCGAAAAAGATACCTACAGACCCTGCAAAACAAAATGAAAGTAATATTGCCCAAGCCGGGATATACATATTTTTCAATACAGGAGTCATTCCGGATATTACCAACGTCAGTAACTGACCAATAGCAACACCCACAAGCCCGCCGAATATACATAAAACAATCGCTTCAATCAAAAACTGTGTCAGGATAGCGGATTTTTTCGCACCAACCGCCTTACGCAAACCAATTTCCCTGGTCCGTTCCGACACGGACACAAGCATAATATTCATAATGCCCACACCACCCACCAGTAAAGAGATTCCCACCACACCGCCCAGGACAGCAGTAGTGGCCATAGCCATCCTGTTGAAAGTCTTCAGGTACTCCTCAACCACTTCCATATTAAAGGTATCCGGGTCGCCCGGTTCGAGCCGTCGTGCCTGCCGGAGGAAAAACCGCAGCTCCGCCTGTGCCTCTTCTGAAAGCTCCGGTTTGCGACAACTCGCTATAACATAAATCCAGGGATTCCACAGCTTCCAGGCGGTTGGAAATGGGATGAAGACCTCTTCGGAAGAGCTTCTGCCGCCGAACATTGACGACTCCGAACGCTTCTCAACCACCCCTACAATCCTAAAACTCCGGCTGCCCACGACAATGCGTTTTCCAATGCAATTTTCGTCAAGTCTCAATTCGTCACGCACCTCCGGCGTGATGAGGCACACCTGCCATCCGTTTTCCTCGTCTATCAGAGTGAACGGCCTACCCATAATCACGGAACGATTCTCGATACGGTGCCACGATGGATTGATGCCGTACACGCGAGCCGAGTCGATACTATGAACACCATAATTAATCGACTGCTGCCTATCTGTTATCAAAGTATAATCTTCAATAGACGGACAACGCTTCAGTAGCCCTTCAAACTGCTGCGGCCGAAACCGGATAATCCGCCAGGAGGCATTCTTGAATCGCCCCTGGCGGGGCCAATAGGGGAAAATAAATATCTTGTTTGTGCCAAGGGACTCAAAATCACTGAGGACATTTGCCTTCAGGCCGGTCAATGCAGCGATGACCGATGTGATAGAAGCCACCCCAATCACGATGCCGATAGTCGTAAGGACAGACCTGGTTTTGTTTGTCCAGATTTGACCCAGTGCAAGATATACACTCTGATAAAAAAGCTGAAAAAAAGCTACGGGCGCCCGTATCAAACCAATCATATCCTCTTCCTTTACGTATCGTTTTGTTTAAAAACCCTGTCCTGCTCCCTCGGCAGGTCGCTGTCAATAAAGCCGTCGCTCATATGGATTATACGCTCAGCGTGCCGCGCAACATTGTCTTCATGCGTTACCAAGACGATTGTCTGGCCTTCACGATGCAGCTGGTCAAACAGCTCAAGAATACCCTCGCTTGTTTTGCTGTCGAGATTACCTGTGGGCTCATCCGCCAGCAGAATGCTCGGATTACAGATAATGGCCCTGGCGATGGCCACGCGCTGCTTCTCCCCTCCGGAAAGCTGGTTCGGCTTATGTTTTATCCTGCCTGTCAGGCCTACCCGCTCAAGTGCCACTTTGGCACGTCTTCGCCGAGACCACCAGCCATTTCGCGAATAAATCAACGGCATTTCAACATTTTTCAACGCACTTAATCGTCCAAGTAATTCGAATGATTGAAAAACAAACCCGATTCGCTCGTTACGAATGTGAGCCAGAGCCGCATCGCTCATTTTAGTCGTGTCGTGCCCATCCAGCTCATAATACCCCGAGCTGGCCCTGTCGAGACAACCCAGCACATTCATCAGCGTGCTCTTGCCCGACCCGGAAGGCCCCATTACCGCAACATACTCATTTTCGCGGAGCTCCAGGTCAATACCATCAAGGGCGTGGATACTCTCGATGCCGACTTTATAAATCTTTGTGACACTCTGAAGTCGAATTATCAGTTTTTCAGCTTTTTTTACCATTACTTACGCCATTCACATCGTTCGCGTCAGCACCGTCTTTTGAATCTTTTTTCTGTTTTTTTGCCTCACGCTCATCTGATATTTCCTGGTCGTGCTTAAGATTCTCAAGGATGTTATACGGTCCAACCACTATTTTGTCTTCCTCTGTAATCCCCGACAGTATGATAGTCCGAGTGAGGTCACTTTCGGCAATCTTAATGGGCGTGGTTACTGCCTTACCATCAACAAAACGATAAACGACAGTTGCATAAGTCTTGTTTTTTTCTTCCTCGCTAAGCTTGTCCCTGATGTCAACGGGCAATTCATCCACCTTCCGCCCCAGAACCGCCTGGCTTGGGAGGGTCAGGACGTCCTTGTGTTCGGCCACTTCAATGTCCACATCTGCCGTCATTCCAGTGAATATATGCTCCCCCTGTTCTTCCAGTGATATCTCGGTTTCGTAGTACTTGGAACCCTGGCTGCCCAGCTTGTGACTGAGGGCTATGGCCCGAACTGTACCTGTAAAGACCTTATCCGGCCAGGCCTGAATATGCACCCTTGCAGTTTGGCCGACTTTGAGACTGCCGACATCCGATTCATCAACCTGCGCAACAACGAGCATTTGCGAAAGGTCCGCCACCTCCATAATCACTGTTCCGGGATTGTTCATTGTTCCAAAAACAACCACTTCCCCAACCTCGGCCTGAATCCGTGTAATCACACCATCAATAGGAGAAGTTATGGTCGTATATGTAAGCGCCTCGCGTGCCTGGGCAATATTCGCCTCGGCTGCTTCAAGATTGTGCTGCAATACCACGAGGTTCAACTTTGCGGCCTGGAGGGTATGCTCGGCGGCATCATATTGTGCCTTTAGCTCATCGAGCTTAACTTCTGCCTGGTCAAAAGCGGCCTGACTTATATCCTGCGATTCAAACAATCCCTTTTGGCGTTCGAGGTCACGTTCGGCCTGTTTCTGCGAGGCGTAAAGACCTGTGAGACTAGCCTGCTGACTTGCAATCCTTGCTTTTTCAACTTCGATCTGGGCAGCCTGTGCCGCATAACCTGCCTCAACCGAAAGGAGCTGGCTTTCCAAATCTTTTGCATCGAGGCGCAACAACACCGAGGCCGGCACAGGCGGAGTCGCTTCGGAATCGCCGCACGTTACGGTCTCTCCTTCTTCATAAGGCAACTCTATAATCCGGGCTGAAACTTTCGCACTTATTTCCACATTTGTTTTTGGCTCAATCTCGCCCGGGGCACTGACAAATTCCGTTAAGTCTCCCCGCTTGGCCTGCTCGATGCGCACCATCGTTTCATTACGAGCAGCAGAGAATTTTGTTTTGGCCAATTTGGCAAGAACGAGAATAAATACCAGCGCTGCAACAATTACGATGATTATGACACGAGACTTCTTCATTATAAAACCTCTCCAGTAAAAACCTCACTTTCCACTATAGCAACAACGTTTGTCTCAGGGTCTATAACAAAATCTAAAATTACTTTTCCCCACTTTCGTGAGGACAAGAATACAAACAACTGGATTCCCGCGCTCCGTCGCCATAGCTTTGTAGCGTCGGCGACTTCCACGGGAATGACAGAAGGTTACAGATAGTTTTGTTACAAGCTTTTAATACCTTCCGTCCTTTGGAAGCAGTCAAATTATATACATTTTTCTCAAAAAATCAAGAATAGTTACAGGAATCCGGCAACCTTCGAATGCCGCCTGCGTTTTAGCAAAAATGCTCCAAACAGGATTTATAAGAAAAAAGAATTGACCGGGCGAACTTATTGGTAGTAAAATCGTATAAAACAGCCGAAGATATTTTATTGTTGTGGTATTTACGCTCATTATCGGCCTTTTATCTGGTGAATTAGGAGAATAAAAAATGCACATATTGTTTAATCGTAACAGAAAAACCTCACATTACTTAGTCATTTCAACTGTCATTTTTTTACTGGTCTTACTGTCGCCATTGACGGTTTTGGGTCAGGATGAAAACAGCATAGCAACCCTGAAGCAGACGGGTAAAGCTTTTGCCAGCGTTGCTGAAAAGGCATCTCCGGCAGTGGTGGGGCTGAAAGCCGACAGGGTGGTCTCAATTTCACGGGAATGGCCTTTTGACGAGCAGCTTGACCCGTTCAGCGATGATTTCTTCGAGCGTTTTTTCTACCGCTACCGCTCACCCCGCGAACGTTCGACACCCCAGCGCAAGTATAAACAAACCCGGCCTGTCCAGGGGTCGGGATTTGTTATCTCTTCGGACGGCTATATCCTCACAAGCAACCACCTCGTCGAAGAAGCAGAAAAGGTCGAGGTAGAGCTGTCAGACGAGCGTAAATTTTCTGCTGAAATCATCGGCACCGACCCTGAAACGGACGTCGCGCTGATAAAAATCGATGCAAACGATTTGTCTTACCTGGAGCTGGCGGATTCTGACAAGCTGGAGGTCGGGGAATGGGTTCTTGCAATCGGCAATCCGTTCGGCCTGAGCCGAACGGTTACAGCCGGGATTGTAAGCGCCAAAGGCCGCAGTGATGTCGGACTAACAACATACGAAGACTTTATCCAAACCGATGCAGCGATAAATTTCGGCAATTCCGGCGGGCCCCTGGTGAATCTCGATAGCAAGGTAGTCGGGATTAATACCGCTATTGTCGGCTCGACGGGCAATATAGGTATCGGATTTGCGGTTCCTATCAATATGGCCAAGGCCATTCTTTCACAGCTCAAAGCAGGCGAGGAAATCAGCAGGGGCTTCTTAGGCGTCGATATACAGGACCTTACGCCGGAATTATCGGAATATTTTGGCTTAAAAGGCACCAAAGGCGTTCTGATTCCGAGCGTCCTCGAAGGTTCGGCGGCAGAAAAAGCAGGGCTGCGCTCCGCCGACATTATTGTCGAGTTTAATGGAAAGCCGGTAGACTCGGCTAAGGAATTACAAAAATGCGTGGCAATGTTAGAGCCGGGGACGGAGGTAAAAATAGTAGTGTTCCGGGACGGTAAAAAAGAAACCCTTACCGCCGAACTGGCCAAACGACCACCTTTGAGCGAGATCACCGGTCAAGCCGAGCCGAAAACTCTCGAGGAATTGGGGTTCTCGGTGCAGGACTTAACCACGGATTTAGCTAAGCGTTACGGCCTTGAAGACCAAAGCGGTGTTCTTGTAAGCGAGGTTGAATCCGGCTCGGGCGCTGCACGGGCGGGTATTGCGCCGGGCGTTTTGATTAAGGAGGTCAACGGCAAAGCAGTCGGAAATGTAAAAGAATTCAATGAAGAAATAATAAATGCCAAAAAGAAGGGCAATGTCCTGCTGAAGGTGCGGCGTGAGCGCTATACGTTTTTCGTCCTGCTGACGTTCAGTGATTTAAAATAAACAAATGAAAAATCTTACCTGCATAAAAACTTCAGCCCCGCTTAATGCGGGGCTTTTGTTTTTCCGGTGACTACAAGTTTTGCTCCGTGCCGAGAATTAATCAAATCATAGTCAGGATTTTTTTGTGGGCCAGAGTCGAACAAGATAACGGATAGCTCTATTAGATCTAGACATTCTGCGGAAGTCCCTGATGAGTGATTTACAAAAAAAAACGCCACGGCGTGTTTTACGCCGTGGCGCCATATCACCCGTTTCAACTATTTGTATAGATGAGTTGCTTCGGTTTCCTGGACTGGCCTTGAGAGCTGCTCGGTATTCATAATAACCTTGAATAGCGAATCAGTCGGCTCCAGCGCCTGAACTACCACCCGCCAGACGGCCTTTGTCTTGGGAGCAAGACTGTCTAAAATCGCGAACTTTAACATATTCCCCTCAAGCAAACCGCTCGTAGCACCGGTTGACGAAATGTACCGAACACTTTCCTCCAGGAAACAGGTGACATCGATGCCCGTGGCAGGCGCCGACCCCTGATTTGTCACCGTGATTGTATATGTCGTGCTGGTACCGATTTCGACAGGGTCCTCGATGTCGATAACCTCCAGCATAACACCAGCAATTCCAGCCACCGTAGTCTCCGCCGAAGCCGTAACAGCCTCTGCACAGTATGCAGTCGCAGTCGTCTTATCCATAATTGTGCCTACCTGATTCGGAACGTAGGACACACGCAGATTTTTTGTCTCGTCAGGAGCAAGCACCCCCAATTTCCACACTACCGTTCTTGACGGCGTCAGCAGTGCACCGGCAGTTGCCTTTATAGAGGCGACTCCCGGAGGAATGGTATCCTCAACAACGGCATCTTTCGCAGGTGCGTCTCCCTTGTTGGCCACCGTTATCGTATATGTCACGGGCTTGCCTGCATACTGGCGTTCGGTGCCGGTCTTGTTAATAACGAGCACCGGCTGGCCAACCACCAACATATTTTCCTTCGATTCGGCTTTCAGACCTGTCGCTGTTGCGACGGTCTTACTGACATATTTTCCGTTCTTTACGGCCTGAAACTTCGCTGCGAATTTTCGCGTCTGCCCGGCCGTCAGGGTTCCTGCATCAAGCTCGATCTCGCTTCTGCCGTCGATAAAATGCAGGCCCGTGGGAAGAGTGTGGACTATTTTGACGTCCCTTGCGGAACCGGTTCCCGAGTTGGTCACCGTGAATTGAACCGGTATCGTATCGCACAGTATAGCTCCCTCCGGGACAGTTACCGCCAACTCCAGCTTTGGCTGGACTACCTTTATGTCGGCGGCGGCTGGAACAAAGTTTGTGACAACAGTTGTGGACATTCTCAGAGAATCGGCATCGGTTGCCTTGCCGGTAACTGTAATTTGCCTGCTTTCTCTGGGCGCCAGAGATTCTATTTTCCATACAAGATTTGCAGCATTTTCCTTTGCCGGCGGCTCAGAGCTTACATGCTTGAAGTTAGGCGGAAGCTCCTCATTTACCATAATATTAGTCAAAGTCGTGTCCGTGAGATTTTTTACCCTGATAGAATAATCAAACGGTTTGTTCAGCTCAACTTCCTCCGGCACAATCTTGTTCATCTGAAGAATTGCAAATTCCGTTGTCGGATAAATCCTCGATATTTCAATCTGGCCAGGCTCCCTGGGAGCCGGCTGCGTTGGTTTGCCCGCAGAAGGTATCTTTGCAGCAGGATACTCCGCCATAAAAGCAGGTTTCTCTGCAACAACAGGTACCGCATTGGCCGGCACTGCAATAACGGGCCTGTGAACCTGAGGCATAAAATACCCTTCGGAGAACTCCGGCTTAGCCAGAGAAGTATCACGATAAGTGCGCTCTTTCTCACAACCAAGAACGGCAAATAACAGGATAAAAACCGGAAAAACAAGTGAGATATTTAAAAATCTTTTCATTGTACTCAGCCTTTCCAACCGGATTTAGAGTTTTCGGACGCTAACTGCGGTTCTTTAAGCTAAAATAACGAAAAAATATCGTCCGATAGATTTTTAATCTTCATTTTTAGTATCTTTTTCAAAGCTCGGACAATCTTCGCCCATTTCAGATGTTATATCGGAGCAAGTTTAACCCAGGTTAAGCAAAAAATGAGAGGTCTGTAAGGAGTATTGCTGATATTTAACAATCCAAATCGACCGGGCCTGAATTTCAGATATGAATTAATGCGGATTCACGCCTTTTTCGGTTCTTTTTTCGGAACAGACACCAACTGCTATTCCTTTATAAGAGTGTTACTTATAACAAAAATTACAAAAAATTGCAGCAAAGAGGGCTCATCAACAAAAATGGAAAAGGAAGACACCTTAACTGGCTTGAAACGCCCCGGATAATTAAACGAACCAGGAAGCTATTTTCAGGAGCAGGCGGTTCTTTAAGCCGCGGGCATAAGCTGTAGCCCGCAAAGTTTCTTTGACGGCCCTGGCCATACCTCCACCTGCCCGGGGCAATGTAGTATTCGAGATGTTCTCTGTTTCGTTAATAGTGTACTGATATCCTCTTATAATCACAACAGGAATTCCGTCCCCTGCCTGGCCGAAAAGAAGCGCTGAAGCAGATGTCAGCTCATAAGCAACCAAATCAATGCCGCCGAACTTGCATTTGCCATACAAATCTTTCTGGCCGAATTTTTTCGAGATTGGCCCAATGCCGGACGAACCCACCGCAAAATCCATTGTGCCGAACGGTATCATTTCCGTATCAGCCAGGATGACGGCCACCTGTTTACCGGAAAGCTGCTGTATTTGCTCCCTTATCTTTTTTGCCTCGGCGTCCGGGTCCTCCGGCAATAAACTAACTGTGTCGGGCGGATGGTTTGAGCCGTCAATACCTGCATCACAGGTGTGTATCAGGCCGTTGGTGTCTCTTGTTACGCAGATGGCCCGCTCGTGCTCGACAAGCTCTTTGCCGGCTTCAATATCCGGTGATGCATTTATAATGTGTCGCACAAGGTCACCTTTGAAGGGAATAATAGCCAGAATCTTATGTCCCTCGTCGAAAATCATTTGCAGCCAACGGGCATCTTTGCCGGTTCGAGCCGATATTGCCAGGGCCCTTTTGCCGGGTTTTACTTCGCTGAGTTTCCTTATTCGGCCGAGGGCCTTTGATACAATCTTGCTGGTCAGGACAATAATATCCTTATTTTCCAGGCCATTGATTTCGCTATCGGCAGATTTGACAATAATTTCAGCAAGGTTGTCTCCCGGCTTAATCTCCGGTATCGTCCGCAGGCCCAGAACCTCTATCTTTGTCATTGTCTTTTCCTTCGCTACTCTGCCCCCGCTCTTGCTTCGCCCGCCTCGCGGCGAAGCGGGCAAGAAGCTGCGGGGGCTACGAAGCACGAGCGATAATTGAAAGCTCGCGAAGCGTTCTTCTCGCCTCGCTTCACGGTCGAAGCGGGTCAGAAAAACCGGTCAGGCAAATATCATCACCAAAACGCTTCGTATCGATGCAACGAAAGTTGACTATATCGGTTAATTGAGCCAATGATTCGGCTATGCTGGCACTGCCCCGGACTCCGAGTATTTTCGGAGAGATATAAACATTGATTTCATCTGCGAGCCGCTCTTTCAAAAAAGATGCGAGCACCGTCGGGCCGCCTTCGACAAGCAGTTGAGTGATGCCGCGTTTGCCCAGCTCATCAACCAAAAAATACAGATTAGATTGGCCCTGCGTATCAGGGCAGGCCAAGACTTCTGCTCCTTTTTTCACGATTCTTTCTACAATCTGGGGATTTGCCTGAACTGCTTGTTGGCCTGAAAGAATCAGCACGGGGCTTTTTTTAGCAGTCCTGAGCAATTTACAATTCAGTGGTATTCTCAGAGAGCTGTCCAGCACGATTCTGAGAGGTTTTTTGCCTCTGCTCGGCCGAACCGTCAACAAAGGGTCATCGGCAAGGACGGTATTAATGCCTACCAATATGGCACCTGCCCGCCGACGCAAGTTTTGCGCATTTTTCCTGCTCAATTCATTTGAAATCCAACGAGGCACAGCCTCCAAACCCGTGCCACTGCCGGCATAAGCAAGCTTGCCGTCGATGCTTTGCGCCCATTTCAATATCACCCAGCACCTGCCGGTAGAGGCAAATTTGATAAAAGGAGCATTTAGCAGTTTCGCTTCAGTTTCACAGATGCCCGTCGTTACCTCAATACCAGCATTACGTAATTGCTCAATGCCTTTACCATTATTGTGCTTCGATGGGTCAATAGCAGCAACAACAACTTTTGCCAGCCCGGCATCAATAATCGCCTTCGTGCAGGGGCCGGTCTTGCCCTGGTGACAGCACGGCTCAAGGGTAACATACATCGTGGCCCCCTGCGGAGTGGCACCGAGAGTTTTGCAATCTTCGATAGCGTTTATCTCTGCGTGAATCTCACCGAATTTTTTATGCCAGCCCTTACCGATAATCTGATTGGCTTTTATGATTATACAGCCGACAGCCGGGTTTGGCTCGACACTGCCGATACCACGCCTTGCCAGCCGCAACGCTGCGTTCATATACTTCACGTCTTGTTCGCTCACTTTTTTACCCTAATGCCTAATCATTTAATAATTCCAGAAACTGTCTTTCATTTATTATCTTAACACCGAGTTTTTGCGCCTTATCAATTTTACTCCCCGGCTCTCTGCCGACTAATACAAAATCCGTCTTTTTACTTACGCTGGAAGACGGCTTTCCGCCTGCCTGCCTTATTGCCTGCTCGATTTGCTGACGGGTGAAGTTTTTTAGAGTGCCTGTAACAACAATGGTTTTTCCGGCAAGCTGACCTGTTCGCTTTACTTTTGACTGAACTAACTTTACGCCGGCCTTGAGTAATTCCCTGATAATTTCTTTATTTCGCGAATTTCGGAAGTATTCATAGACACTCTCTGCCATTTTCGGCCCGATTTGGCCTATCGCTTCGATTGTCTGCCTATCGGCGGACATAAGTGCATCGAGCGAGCCGAAGTGTTCGGTAAGAATTTGTGCCGACTGACCTCCAATGTGGCGGATACCCAAGGCGGCAATAAGACGCCATAACGGCCGGGTCTTACTCGCCGCTATCGCTTCGAGCACGTTGGAAGCACTTTTTTCAGCCATTCGCTCCAACTCAACCAAGTCGGATTTTTGCAGCTTGTAAATATCCGCAAAATTCTTTACAAGGCCGGCTTCGATTAACTGCTCAATTAAAGCGTCTCCCAAATGCTCTATGTCCATCTGTCCGCGTCCGGCAAAGTATTTCAGTCGCTCTTTTAACTGACCCGAACAGCCCTGATTCTGACATCTGATATAAACGCCATCCTCGTCCTTGGCTACGGCAGAGCCACAAATCGGACATTGCCTGGGAATTTTGAAGGCAACGGCGCCAGCAGGTCTTAACTGCTTCTTCACTTCTATTACCTGCGGTATTATCTCACCGGCTTTTTCAACTACGACGGTATCACCCTGTCGGACATCAAGGCGCTGCAGTTCGTCGAAGTTGTGCAGCGTTGCACGACTGACGGTTGTCCCTGACAATTGCACCGGCGTCAGATTGGCAACCGGCGTCAAAATGCCGCTCTTGCCAACCTGGACATCGATTGATTCGACGATTGTTTCCGCCTGCTCAGCCGGAAACTTGTATGAGATACACCATCGAGGGGCCCTGCCCGTCGCGCCGAGAATATCGCGCTGGTCGTAGCGATTAACCTTTATCACCATTCCATCAATCTGATAATCCAGCTTCGAACGTTTCTCGCTCCAGCCAAGACAGATGTCTATCACTTCGCCAATATCTTTTGCCCTTTCAATATGAGGATTAACAGGCAAGCCGAGTTTTTTAAACTGTTGCAGTGTCTGAAAGTGATTCTCGGCTAAAGGCCGTGACATTTCGCCGGTAGCGTAGCCGAAAAAAGAAAGGTTTCTCGTAGCGGTAATTCTTGCATCGAGCAGCTTCAGCGAGCCGGCAGTGGCATTTCTCGGATTGGCAAACTCCGGCTCACCCGCATCTTTGCGGGGCTTGTTCAGCTCGGCAAATGACTTGCTCGGCATATAAACTTCGCCGCGAACTTCAAGCACATCGGGGATATTATTACTATCAAGAAGCACAAGAGGCACCGCCTTGATTGTGCGGACATTCGCGGTAACATCGTCACCCACTTCGCCGTCGCCACGTGTAGCAGCAGTGACAAGAACGCCTCTTTCATATCGGAGCCCTATCGCAACACCGTCAATTTTCAATTCGACGACATAATCGAAATCTCTGCGGCCAAGTCCCTTTGCAACCCTTTCATCGAATGCCCGCAATTCATCAGCGTTGTAGGTGTTATCCATACTGAGCATAGGCACAGCGTGTCTGACGGTCGTGAAACCCTCAAGCGGCCGGCCGGAAACTCGCTGAGTCGGGGAATCCGGCGTGATAAGCTCAGGATTTTTCTGCTCTAATGCTTTAAGCTCGGCGAAGAGCCGGTCGTATTGCCGGTCGGTGATTTTGGGCTGATTGAGGACATAATAAAGGTAATCATTCCTGCGAATCTCCTCGCGCAGCTGCTCAATTCGTTTTTTTACATCTTCAGCCATAACGGCTTATTTATATGCTGTTTCGGCCTGCTTTGCAAGCTGCTTACGCTCTCAAAGACCACCCTTTACGATACCGTTTCTTAATGAGCTTATCGGCCTCTGGTGCGTTAGCTGCCTTCATTTTGCTTGAATTCCACTCAATCCTTTTGCCCAGACGGACAGCCAGGTTGCCTACCAACAAAGCTTCGGTAAACGGGCCGGAATACTCGAATCCAGCCAACGCTTTTGCGGGATTGTTTTCCTTGCAGGCCAGAATCCACTCCTTGTGATGTCCGGGTGACCTCGGCAGTGTCTTTTCCGGCCTTTTATATTCCTCCATCTTCGATTCCGGAATAATCCTCGGAGCACCCGCCCAGCCGCCGCAAAGTATTTTGCCTTTGTCGCCTACAAACAGAATTCCGTTATCATCGAGATTGCGCTGCTCTTCCAGCTCCGGCGGTCGAGGCGGCATCTTGCCGCCGTCATACCATATCATCTTCACCTCAGGACGTTTACCTTTGGCAGGGAAGTAATAAGTTATAATTTGCCATTTCGGGAACGTCTCATTATTGACCGGGCCGGTTTCGGCCTCAACGGCATAAGGGGCGTCAAGGTCCAGGCAGAAAAAGGCCGGGTCCGCATTATGCACCGCCATATCGCCCATTGCACCGCAGCCGAAATCCCACCAGCCGCGCCAGTTAAACGGCAAATAAGCCGGATGATAAGGCCGCCAAGGGGCAGGGCCAAGCCATAAATCCCAGTCCAGCGTCTCAGGAACCGCAGGCGTATCCGTGGGTCTGTCGATACCCTGCGGCCAAGTCGGACGATTCGACCAGACGTGCACCTCATAAACATCACCGATTGCGCCATCGTGAATAAATTCGTATGTCAGCCGTAATCCCTCACTGGCGTGACCCTGATTGCCCATCTGAGTAACCACTTTTTTCTTACGGGCCACCTTTGTCATTTCGCGGACCTCGTAGATAGTGTGAGCCATCGGCTTTTCAACATATACGTGCTTGCCCATCTCCATCGCCCTTATTGCAGCAGGGGCGTGTGTGTGGTCCGGGGTTGCTATCACCACCGCATCAATATTTTTTCTCTCCTTTTTCAACATCCTGCGGAAGTCACGATATACCCTGGCCTTTGGAAACTCTTTGAAGGTATCTGCCGCCCGCAACTCATCCACATCACATAAAGCTACAATGTTTTCGCTGCTGACCGCTTTAATGTCACTGCTTCCCTGGCCACCCACACCAATGCAGGCAATATTCAGCTTTTCACTCGGGGGCATATGTCGCGGACCTCCCAGCACGTGCCTGGGCACAATCGTAAAGCCCGCAACCGCCGCCACAGCAGTACCGACAAACTCACGTCGAGACATTTTTTTATTTTCTTGTATTTTCATAGCAATATACCCTGTTCAACTAATCGCACGGGCAGGATGCCTGCCCTACAAGGCACGGCCAGGATGGCCGTGCTACGAAGCTCTTTCTAACCGCACGGGCAAAATGCCTGTGCTACAAGGCACGGCCAAGATGGCCGTGCTACGAAGCTCTTTCTAATTGCACGGGCAGGATGCCCATGCTACAAAGCTTTTTATTCAAAGTAATTTCGGCTCCTGCGGTAATTCCACGAGCCAGATATTACGGAATTGCACCGGATTTCCGTGGTCCTGCAGGTATATCC
>CAZBWE010000019.1:5557-13655 GCA_964495465.1 uncultured Pirellulales bacterium | reverse complement strand
ACGAGCCAGATATTACGGAATTGCACCGGATTTCCGTGGTCCTGCAGGTATATCCCGCCCGGCTCGGCAATATTATTATCCAGCGCTTCCCCTGTCGGCCCCGGAACCGACAAGTTATCGTGAATTACCACGCCGTTATGAACGACACTCACCCGGGCATCGTCGGTCTTTTTGCCGGCAGTATCGAAACGCGGCGCCAAAAAAGTAATATCATAGCTCTGCCACTGCACAGGCGGTGCACACATATTAACCAGCGGAGTTCCAACCTTATAGATACCGCCACATTCATTATCCCGCCCTTCAAGGGCGTAACTATCGAGTATCTGCACTTCGTATCGCCCCTGCAGATATACGCCGCTGTTGCCGCGGGCCTGCTCTCGTGCTTCGGGCATAAACGGAGTGCGAAACTCCAAATGCAATTTAAAATCCCTGAACTTTCTTTTTGTTACTATAGAACTCGTCCCCGGCACGACCTGCATTGCCCCATCAACGAGCTTCCACCGCACTTTGTCTTTGCCGGATTTGTTAAGGTCAACCTGCTTCCATTGTGCAGCTTGTGAATCCGATTTTTCTGGCCCAAAGACCACATCAAACAGCGATTTTCCATCTTTACCCTGCTGCTGATAAGGCCCCGTTACTTCCCAGAGCGTAAGGAATCCGTTGTTTTTTTTATAATATTCGTCAGTTCCGGTGTCACTGGACCCGATGGAGACCTTTTCTCTGATTCCCGTAAGCGGTTTACCCTGCTCGTTCACTAAGCGGACACACGCTCCCCAACCTCCGCTGATGTTGGTAACTTTTAACAAAAGCTCATTCCACTGCTCCTTAAGTGTTACCTGCTTTTTGTCCTGGCCGGGTTGGACCGCACGGGCGGTATTATTAGCGTGCACCAGCTCACCATTAAGCCATACTTTTACACCGTCGTCACTGCCCAGCTCAAGCATCGCCTCACACTGCCTGTCCGACCAGACGTAACTACGCAGATACGCAGCAGCGTTGTCAAAACTGCCGATGAACTCAGGAATACCGACAAGCCCTGTAAACGTTCCAGTGTGCTCCCACTGGTCAAAGCTCGTGCCGTCGAACAGAACTATTGCACCGGCCGGGGGCTCAGCGCCAAGGGTGGGCGAAACACGATAGACCTTGTCCATCTCAAAGCTGCCGGCCAAACCCTGCCCCTCCTTGTCTTTCCCCTCGAAGCTGCCGGTAAACTTTCCCCTTTCAATAACCGCCTGCACATCGAAATCTGCGCCGCGATGTCCGCCCCGGCCGTTGAAGCGCACTTCGTTATCTTTGAGCCGGCCTTCAAGCGCCGCTATCAAGTCGATGCGAATATCAAACCGCTCAAGAAGATTTGCCCGATACTCTCCTTTACCCAACGCTATCACCTGTGCAACCAAAGGACCCGAGTCATTTCCATCATCCAATCTCCAACCGCCCTGCCAGTCTCCCATAAATGCATCCGCACTTTCAATCGCCGACTTTGCCTCGTCAATCAGCTCGCTCTTAACAGAACTCGCAGAAAAACATAAAACAGAAGACGAAACCAAAGCTGAGATCGCGACTACGGCTGTGCAACATTTAGTTAATAAACAATATCTCCGATTTTCCCGTTTTAATTCCATAATAAATTTCCAATGCCCCTTTTTGATATTTTTTTCTTCCACCGATTAATAATTACACATGGTGCAGAGATTGTTATCTACCCGTCGTGTTTTCTCCATTGATTTTCTTCATCAGACTCACCGCCTTATCCCGCACAAAATCACTTTCTGTGGTCTGGATAACTTTCTGCAGCGCGGTTTTGGTTTCCTGAGGGTGGTTTTGGTGCATAGTCTCAGCGATTTTAAGCACTGCAAATTCCGCTTCCTGCTTCAAAGATTCATCTTCCAGATATCCGGCTGCCATATTCAGTGCGGCGATAGATTCGACGTCGGCAAGCCCTGAAAGCACTAGCTTTTTTAAAGAGGCGTCCGGCGCCAGATTCATTGCCTGTCTATACAAACTAACCGTCTCTTCCGGCGGACTGTTATGAACAAGTCCAATCAGGCGGACAAAACCCCTCAGGGCGAGAATCCGGTGTGTATCATTGTCAGATTCCTCCGCAACCTTCAAAAGAATATCTATCGGCGCCGGATTAGGCCACTGCGACAGCGCGCGAACAACAGCATCCCGGACCTCAACACCCTCGTCATTAAAGGCATCTTCGAGAACCGGCAGAGAGTTATCGCTGCCTATCCTGCCAAGCACACTCAGCAGAGAACACCTGCTTTCGACATTTTTAACCGAAGGCAGAACTGCCAGAACTGCATCGGCCCGGCGGCTTATGTCATCGATTCTATTTGCAACAACAGCTATGGCATTTTCTGCTTCCCGGCGCTCCGACTGCCCCTGCACGTTCAATAGAAGCTCAATCAACGCCGGCAGATATTCTTCGTCAGCAACATCCTTTAAGGCCTTGAACGACTCCAGCCGGACGTTAATGTCCGAATCCTGTGCGGTCTTCAACAAGGTTTTCACGCCATTGTGTATATTGCGTTGTGCTATACTGCGAATTAGCTCGACTTTTATCGCTGCCTCAGCCCGCTCGATATTAGTCAGAATCGTTTTATCGACATCAGAACCTCGCAGCCGATACAAGCTCTCACGAGCCGCCTTTTGCTCTGCACCCGTGGCTGTCGCGGCCCTCTGCGCCAGGAACATAACGCTCGAAGCATCGCCAAGCCGCTCTAATGCCCTCAAGGCCGCCAGCCGAACCGACTCATCTGAAACATTTGCAGCAGTCCCAACCGCCGGCAGAGCAGCCCGGTCACCCCTGTCGGCAAGGGCAGAGAGAAGCTGGATTTGGCCGGAGGTAGAAAGGTTCGGCAGCTCTTTAGCCAATGCCTTTGTTACCCCGGTTCCGGGCATTTCCCTCACCATTGAAATTGCCACGGCCTGCATCTGCTCCTCATCACCCCTGAGAATATCAAGAACAATATCGATGGCACTATCTTCCGATTTGCCTGAAGCAAGCGTAACAGATGTCACCATAGAGGCCAAAATTACATAAACTATAAGTGCACAAGTCACAATTATTCTTGTGCCTCTGTGCTGCTGTTCAATTGTGCTCTTGAGGACCCGGCTCACCTTCTAACCCTTCTTCGATACATCAAGCAACCCCCGCAGCGCCGCCTGGCGTATCGGCTCAGGATATTCCTTTTGCTGAAGCTCCTTATAAATGTCCAACGCCCTTGTTTTTTCATTTTGAATCGCAAGCTTATCCGCACATTTCAGGTAAGCATCCAGAACCTCCATCTGCAAGCTGCCGGCGGTCTTGCCTTTTGCCTCAGCCAACACCTCGATGGCTTTCGAGCCGGCAATTTTACCCAAGGCCGATGCCGCCGACTCAGCCACCATCGCATCCGAATCATAAATCAGCTCACCAAGCACACTTACCGCTTTGCCGTCGCGGCGCTGCCCCAAGGAATTAATGATACCGACCTGTACTTTGCCGGTTGTTTCCGCTAATGCCTTTCTCAATGCCTCATCAACAGCCGAAGAAGGAATACGCTCCAGCGCATACCTTGCCATATCAGACGTTTCCTCGTCGGTGAGCATCTTTGTAAGAGTCGATACCGAGCGTTTTGTGCCAATAATGCTCAACTGCCTGCATACAAACTGCTTGCCGGCCGGCGTTGCATCCGACTTGTCGGACGAGTCCGAATCGAGCACATCTAACAAGCCGACTTCAATCTTCTTTAATTGTGCTTTTTTGCCAAAGGCCTCACGTACCCTGTTACTGATTTCGGTAAGAGTCAATCGACTTTGCCCCCACTGGTAGGTCTTTACTTCCTCCAGCAGTTGCTGCAAAGTTGCTACTTTTTGCGAACCGGTTGAGGAATTAGCGTCAACCCCGCCCCTCGGATGGGTGAAGTCAACCTTTAAATCCCCAAGTGCAAACTGAATCCCGTCGAGAATATGCTGTAATACCGGCTGGTTCCACGTAACTTCATTATTGTGCCCCAGACCACAATAAAACACGCGTCCCTTCCCCCAGTTTTTGACCCAGCTGATGCCTGTATCCTCGTCGGTCGGTTTAAAACCGTTAACATTTCTAGTTCTCTCATCGCTCATATCGAGACTCATCAGCACAAGCTGTTTCTCCCGCGAATACAACGGGGGGTCTGTCCTGTAAATCTCATCTCTAATCTTAAAACCCTTACCTTTAAATGCAGCCGTCAGAGGATGGTTCGGCTCATCGATTTTTACTGCCCAGGTCCCGTTGGCAGTCCAGGGATGAGCGGTAAATATGTTTCCCATCATCTGCTGTGCCTGCGGCCAGTCGTAGAAATTATCCGTCGCTGCGTGAATACCGATGATACCCTTGCCGCCCCTGACAAAGTCCATTAAGGCCCCACACAATTCCGGTGTGCGGTTGGGGTCGAACTCAAGCTTGGTAGTGTTATTAAAGCAGACAGCATCAAACTGCTTCAGCCGCTCAGGTTCGAATAACGACATATCATCGCTGACTTCTACCGTATAAGCTCCGGTTTTACTACCCATTATCTCCAGGGCTTTATCCCAGTATGGAATTGAGCTGTGTTTATAACCCTCGCACAAATTAAAGACCAGCAGTTTCCTCGGCCTGGCAGGTTCAACAGTTGCTTTTGCAGGAGCTGCATCTTTGATTTTCTGCAGCTCATCAGCCGATATGTCAGCACTGAGGACATTTGTCAGCAGCAATAAAAATAAAACAGCAAACCCTGTCCTGAGCGCAGCCGAAGGAAATGCCATATCCAAAATCTTCGATATGCGAAACATTTTCATCCTTTCCGACTCGCCTCATTACGAGGCAGGTCTTAAATAATGGTTATTTTCGTTTTTCCACGTTAACTTATAAGTGCCAAGGGCTGCGCATCGGCCTTGACAGCATCCTGTTGGCCTCATCGTTATTGATAAATATCTCTTTATCCGGGTCCCACTTCAGTTTCTGCTCAGTAAGCATTGCAATCTCACCAAGAAGGCCGACGCTGATAGAACGGTGACCTATCTCTGCCGGTGCCACCGTCTCTTTTCGGCTCTTGATGCAATCCAGGAAGTTTCGCTGGTGGTCATAGCTTCTATATAAATGGATTTCGTCAGGACCAATGACCTCGCTGAGGATGCTCTCCGGCTTGGCCTCAAGCTTGCCGCGAGCCACGAATATCCAGCCCTTGTCTCCGTACCATTTCGTTCCTCTCGGGATTTGCCTGTCGTTCATTACGGTTATTTCAATGCCATTGGTGTACTTGCATGTGAACTTATACCGCATAGGAGTGTTAAAGAGACCGTCCCTCGGATAAAGGCCCTGGCCCTCTATCTCAACCGGCCCGGTGCGGTCCAGTCCAAGACCCCAGTGGGCGATATCGATGTGATGGCCCGCCCAGTCGGTGAGCTGACCGCCGGAGTAGTCCATAATCCATCGCCAATCCCAGTGTGGCGCTCTTCGGCCGAACTTAATATAAGGCCGCCATGGCGCCGGCCCCAACCAGAAGTCCCAGTCCAGTCCGTAAGGTACAGGCGCAACAGGATAATTGCCTCCCATACTTCCTGTTGGAAGACCAACCTCAACCCTTTTTACCTTGCCGATACGGCCATTGCGGACAAGCTCACAGGCCCGTCGAAAAATCTCATCCGAACGCTGCTGACTGCCCGTCTGCCACACTATTCCATAACGCCTGACCGCATCACATATAGCCCTGCCTTCGCGAATAGTTCGAGCCAGCGGTTTTTGAGCGTGGATATCCTTTCCGGCCTTGGCCCCCATAATCGCAGGTATCGAATGCCAATGGTCCGGCACCGCAATAGTAATCGCACTTATATCATCACGCTCGATTATATTACGGAAATCCAGGTACGTCACACAATCTCCGTTACCATACTTTTCATCTACTTCCCTCTTCGCGGCATCCCGATGTTCTTTGTCAACATCGCAGACGGCCACTATCTGCACTTCTCTCCTATTTAAAAATCCCCGCATATCCCAGGTCCCCTGAATACCTACTCCGATGCAGCCCATCGTTATGCGTTCGCTCGGTGAGGGAACATTGCCCTGACCGAGAACCGATGAAGGAATAATATACGGAAAACTTATTGCCCCCAAAGCCGTCCCAGTCGCACTCCTGATGAACTGACGTCGGCTGATATTCTTCTTTATGGCCATAACCGGTTCTCCTTTAATCTAACAGCTGATAAGCTCAGAGTTAATAAAAGTCCTTATTTTGATTTTTTGTCGAATGCCGCGTCAAAGGCAACCTGTGACGGCTTGAAATCCGCCCTTTTGATATACTCACAGGCCTCCCTGGCACCATGCTCGCGGTCCATACGCGTATCTTCCCACTCAATCGACAGAGGCCCCTGATAACCGACATCGTTCAACGCCACAATGATTTCCTCGAAGTTGATGTCGCCGTGACCAATCGAGCGGAAGTCCCAGTAACGGCGCGGGTCGGCAAACTCAGTATGTCCGCCGAAGACACCAACCGTGCCGTCGCCGTGCCCCCACCAGGCGTCCTTCATATGAGCGTGAAAGATACGGTCGCCGAAAGTGCGGATAAACTTAATATAGTCAACGCCCTGGTAGCCAAAATGGCTCGGGTCGTAATTGAAACCGAAGGCCTTGTGATTTCCAACGGCTTTAAGGGCACGCTGAGCCGAGGCGATATCAAATGCAATCTCTGTCGGGTGGACTTCGAGAGCAAACTTAACGCCCATATCTTCAAACGCGTTAAGGATTGGCCTGAATCTCTTTGCGAAGTCTTTGTAACCGGCCTCAATTGCACCCGGCGCAACCGGCGGAAAAGAGTAAACCAAATGCCAGATTGAGCTGCCAGTGAAGCCGTTGACCACCTTGACGCCAAGTCGTTTTGCCGCCTTTGCTGTATCAATCATTCTCTGGGCAGCCCTTTTCCGAACACCCTCCGGGTCTCCGTCTCCCCAGACATCCGCAGGTAGAATTGCTTTATGACGCTCATCGATATTATCGCAGATTGCCTGTCCGACAAGATGTGCAGAAATAGCGAACACCTTCAGCCCATACTTTTTCAACATATCTCTCTTTGCCTTGCAATAGCTTCTATCGGCCAGCGCCTTATCGACCTCGAAATGGTCTCCCCAGCAGGCCAGCTCCAAGCCGTCATAATCCCAGCTTGCAGCTTTTTTAGCCAGTTTTTCCAGCGGCAAATCCGCCCACTGGCCGGTAAATAAAGTAACCGGTCTTGCCATTTGATGTTCTCCTTAACTCATATTCCTGCTTATTATAACCATCAAAAAACAATCAAACAAACCAAATTTCATTTTTTTTCAACAAATGTAACGGTGTCCCCTTCGCTCGCCATTATGGCCTACTTGAATTCTTATGTGATATAAATCATTTCCTGCAAGCAGCAATGCCTTTTGCGTAATAATCGCCCATCACAGACCATTATTTCTAATGGTGGTTATGGTCAATTTCCTGAATGCGAATGTTGCGCCAGCGAACCTGCAACGGCTCTTTGCTATCTGTTGAATGGACCTGAAGGGCAATGAATCCGCTCCTTGTCATAGAATCTATCAGGTCCGCCGCAGGCACACCATTAAGCCAGGTCTTTATTGAATCACCGACGGCCTCAATACGCAAATGATTCCACTGCCCGTTTTTGAACGCTTCTCTCGCGGGCTGGTTATCTTTCAGGTCGTAGAGCCAGCCGCGGCGTGCCTCGTCATAAATTCCACCTGTCCAGCTTCGCTCGGAAGGGTCTATTTCCACCTGGTAACCGTGAACTCGCCCGTTTTGATACTCACTAATACTGTTACTGCGTATCTGAACACCGGAGTTCAGGTTCGGGTCAACTTTGAAATCAAGTTCCAGGATGAAGTCGCCATACATTTTATCTGTGCAGAGGAAACTGTTTTGAGTCTTCGGGACAGTAGTGCCGACGATAGCACCATCCTCAACACTGTAAATGGCCTTGCCGCCGCGTTGCGTCCAGCCGGTAAGCGTTTTACCATCAAAAAGGTCCTGCCACTTGGCATCTACGATTGCTTTGTCCTCTTTGCTATCTTTTTTTATCTTTTCCAGCTTAACTATCGGCGGCTC
>CAZBWE010000019.1:0-5457 GCA_964495465.1 uncultured Pirellulales bacterium | reverse complement strand
CCTTTTCACCCTCGGCGGTTTTCAAGGCAACGTGTTCCTGCTCCGCTTCGAAGCCGCCATAAACCGGGCCGCTCGTCGTCGAAAGAAATTTCACAAACCGCACCGTGCCTAATCCCCTTCCCACATTCCAGAAATCCACCTCCCGCCCCTCGAACTCCGTATCCGTCCAGGGCATCCATATACCGTAATGATGGATATGGTCAGGCGGATGAATATCCGTCATTACCGCACCTGCCGGCGACCAGAGCGGATGAATAAACCCGCTGCGGTCGTATAAGGGCCTTTGCTCTTCCTGCACCTTCTTGCCCAGGTCATCCGGAGCCGGCACAATGCCATAGTTGTATCTGAGAACGTTCGCATCATCCACCCGCAGCAACAAAGACGAATCTTCTTTTACTGCTTCAACATTTTCCGCTCTAACGCCGCAATCGCTGACAAGCTCATAGCAGCGCTTGCTTTCTGCCGGCGTGGCGCCGGAAAGTATCCACCACAACCTCGACGGTTCGCCCGGCTCAATCTGAGCTGCAACCGGAGTCCGGTTAGAACCTTTGATTTCATCAAGACGTAATTCCGGACAATCTATGCCATCGAGCGAAACCGAAACGGGAGTATCAATTCGCTTATGCTTTCCCGCTTCGACAGTAATTTTTGCCAGAGTTTCAGCCCCTTCGACCGAATGAATTATCAGGGCTGAAAATACAATCAAAATGAAACCGGAAATTGTAAAAAAAAGAATATAATTTTTCATTTTTAGCTCTCCTTTCGGCTAAATATATTAACTTGCGTCGGACGGAGAGAACAGCTTAATCATCTCAGCCGGTTTAATCAAGAATTATCCGGCAAATTTTCATCTCCAACTCCTGGAATAGAATGTGTAAAAACCATCTTTGGCTGTTACCACTTAACAAAATATGGAATAAAGTTAGAATGCACTCGGGTAGTCTAATACCCAAGTAGTGATTTGAATTAAGAATTTAAGGCAACAAAATCCGATTTGCAGCGAATGAATTGGTCACTCTGAGCCAAACTGAACAGCTCAATAATCTTTATCAATAGCCGTTCAGTCAAATCTCTTTTCCGGACTTCCAACCTTACACATAGCGTTAATCAAAGCAGTTGTTTTTTAATCTTCTAAGGCTGGCCAAGGTGGTGAAGAAGGGTCGGTTGTATTATGACTCGGTGACCGGTCGCGGGCGATGACAACCCATCTATAAACAAATACGTGCATCGCAATAGGCACCTCGTATGCCAGCGGGTCTCCCGGAACGTTATCCTCGTTTCGCCACTCGACTCCATCGCCATACGCCTGGTCTGCTGGGCCGCCACTGGTGAAATCACCGTTATCAACACATACGAATTTATATTCAACGCCATTCTCATCTGTAGCTTGTATCGCCCTCATCACAGCCCAATAATATTGTCCACGTTTGACTAAGTAAGGTTTGCCATCATGGTCATCCGAACCTATATTTGGGTCCCACTGCATCGGATTAGGTTCCGGAGGGGTCAGGTCCACGGTAACTTCGTTCGAGTCGCCGGTGGTGTTATGAGCAGGCGACAGGTCACGAGCCCTTACAACAAAGCTGTATATATCTTCCGGCAATCCGGTAAGCTCATATATGGGACTTTCCTGCCAGCCGCTGCTGTATTGGGTCGGGTGCGAAGTGCACTCGAAGTAATATTCCACGCCGCTTGGGTCATCGGCATCTTCGGCTACCATACGGATAGATGTTGACGAGGTTCTATACGGCTGCTCCAGCCACTCAGCAGGGTCGGGCTGCGGCGGTGTGGTATCCGGAGGAAAAGTAGTCGCAAAACGCTCCTGCGACCATCCGGTCTCTTTCAGATTACCTGTATTGCGGGCCTTGACTTTATAGCCGTATTCGGTGCCGGCGGAAAGGTCTGTGTCGGTATAATTCGGCTCTGACTGCCAGCCGCTGTCGTGTCCGCTGACAGTTGTGTTCTTGAAATAATACTCCACCCCGCTGCCGTCGGTCGTGGTTGCTGTCGTAGCCAGCATTGCTATAGCATATCGCGATATCGCATAGGGTTCCGTCTGCCAGGTCATAACATTAGGTTCGGGCGGCGGCTGAGCAAAAGTAGTCGCAAAACACTCCTGCGACCATTCGGTCTCTTTTAGATTGCCTGCATTGCGGGCCTTGACTTTATAGCCGTATTCGGTGCCGGCGGAAAGGTCTGTGTCGGTATAATTCGGCTCTGACTGCCAGCCGCTGTCGTGTCCGCTGACAGTTGTGTTCTTGAAATAATACTCCACCCCGCTGCCGTCGGTCGTGGTTGCTGTCGTAGCCAGCATTGCTATAGCATATCGCGATATCGCATAGGGTTCCGTCTGCCAGGTCATAACATTAGGTTCGGGCGGCAGCGGTTTCGGGTCCCAATTCATAGCAAAAACTGCATAATCGCCGAAATCCACCGCTCCATCCCTGTCGAGGTCTGCCGCCAATGGTATATGCACTAAATACTCCAGCATAGTTCGATAAATCCCACACCCATCCAGACATTCAACCAACGGCACATCGTTCACCCTGCGAAGCCATTCATCCGTGAAAAGCATTAAATCATTGTAATCCACCCAGTCGTTCGGCTCCGGCTCATAGGTCAGGTTCGCAACATTATTCTTACCCGATAACGACATACTTGCCTGTGTTGTTCCTCCATACGCACCCCTGTTTATCCACTCGCCGTGCGGCCACAATTCCCCGCTCCAGTCCGAATTGGGGTCGCCGCTATCTACACAGGGGCTGGTCACATCATCAATAACCCAAGTTTCACTATCAGGATCCCACCTGCCTGCTTCTGACTTAAGGTGATAGTCACCATCGACCCAGAAATCATCGTATTCTTCAGGCGTGCCGTTGGAATCCCAGTAGCCATCGATTGCAAAATAAGGGTCGCAAACCATATCACCAGTGCCGGGAGGGTCGCCTTGGGTCAGATTGCCACCTTCGTTTATCCAAAAAGCATTGTAAGAATGATTATATGACTCATAAGCCCCCCCCACAACATCGGCATAGTTAAATGCAATAATATTATTGCGAATATCCGCGCCACAATGATCCATTGCTCCGCCACGATAAGCCATGTTGCCCACTATGGTATTGTTGTATATTTTTGCCCCACAATTAAACAAACCGCCGCCATAGTTTCCGGCTTCATTTCCGGCAATAATGTTATTATATACTTTACCAATGCAATTGTTTAGCCCGCCACCGTCACTACCCGCTTTATTTCCAATAATGACGTTACCACTTGCATTAACGGTGCATCTGTAAAAACCGCCACCGTTAGATGCATAATTGTCTGCAATGATATTGCCTACAACATCAGCAGCACAAAAATAAAGACCACTATCATTGCCGTTCTGAATAATAATGTTGCAGCTTATCAGCCCATCGCAATAAGCGATGCCACAACTATTCTCCGATATAAGATTTCCGGTGATAATTCCGTCACATCCGTCTATCCCCCACCCGCTATTTGAACTTATTATATTGCCCGAAATAGCAGGCGAGGAAGTAGTTTCACCGTAAATACCTTTACCTGTACAATTCGTGATTACATTTTTAGAAATCGTTGGAGAACTGTTGCTACAGTAAATTCCCCGCCCGGTAACGGTAAAGCCGGTAAGCACGGAATTGGGTCCCTCCAACCAGTCAAAATTAACACTGTAGCCGGAAGAAGCTGTGATAATCGTTGACTGGACAGCATTCGGCTCACTCGGGTCGCTGGTAATTGTGATGGCCCTTCCATTGTAAAACAAATTCTCATTGTAGGTGCCCGGCTTAACAATAATAGTATCACCGTCCAGCGAGTTATTGATTGCGTTCTGGATATTTGTATAGTCGCCGGTCCCATTACAATCAACGATTATCGTTTCTGCAGCGCAGGGAATAACCCATAGGATACATACAAGAACAAGAAGCACTTTTTTCATATCAAAGTACCCTCTCCAAATAAACTACCTGGTATTGATTTTACCACAAATACGGCGTCAATTCAAGGAAAAACCCAACAACACCCTTAAAAGACATTTCTCTTATGAAGTGAACAAACCCGGCTACTCACCACCCTTGTAAAAAGGCCAAATTTATCGGCACAACGCGGCTATTTTTATATTTTCGACCCGATTTTATCCGGTGATTTATCTATTATTTTACCGCCGGCTGCCAAAGATATAAAAATTGGACCCCGTTTGAATTCAGCCATTCCGGCATTTCCACATTCAGAAACACCCCCACATTACTGCTTACGCTCGCCTCCGAGCCGTAAATGTTCGGCTTATAGCTGACAGGCCGATGATAGATAACAACCCGAGCTTTCGTTACCCCTGCCATCTCTTTTGCCCAGGCGATTGCGTCATCCGGATAACCCACCCTATCCACCAGCTTTTCATCGAGCGCCTCTTTTGCAGTGAATACTCTTCCATCTGAAAGCTCCCGCAGCTTCTGCTCCGGGATTTCTCTGCGACCTTCAGCCACTACTTCCAGAAACTGCTCGTAAAATTGCGTAATAATTCCCTGCAGCACCTCTCGCTCCTCATCGCTCAAATCGTGCAAAGGAGAAGCCATATCTTTCAACTCACCGCTTTTGATTGCTTCAGACTTAATGCCCAGTTTCTCCATCGTCCCCGCGAAGCTGATAGTCTGTATTATCGTTCCGATGCTGCCGGTTACACTGCTGGGCTGTGCCACAATTCCATCACAGCCGCATGCCAAATAATATGCTCCGCTTGTCGCAACACCAAGCATACACACCACAACCGGTTTACCGCTTTTGTGTTTAAACTCCTGCAGCTTGTGATACATTATGTCGCTTGCCGCCACCGTCCCACCGGGGGAATTCAAACGCAGAACCACCGCCTTGACATGCCGGTCATTATGGGCCCTATCCAGCTTTTCCACAAACAAACTAACGGGATTTTCCCCGCTGCCAAGCAGCCCCCATTTTTGCTTATTTATCATCAGCCCATCTACATCGATGACAGCTATTTTATCAGCGACAAATACACCTTTGTCCCGCTGTATCTCTGTCTCCTGCAGTTTTTGCTGCAGCGACACCGGCCTTATCAGAAACGCCGACGGCCCACACCCGGTTACCATAACTACAATTAACACCAGTAAAATACAGCCAGTTATCTTTTTGCCCATACCATACTCTCCTTATTAAAAAACATCCTTTCATCGATTATCAATCGAAAGACCCATCCCGTCAACCAGATTCTTACAAGCTATTACCCGTTTTGAGATAAGAATTTAAGACAGTGATATTCTGTTACGTATGCAAAAACTTTTGAGAAATGTCGCCCCCTGAGAATACAAAAGCGGGCTGCTCATTTTGAGCAGCCCGCTTTACAAACACTGTCATATTCTTGTTTATCCGCTTACTTACGACGACGCATTGATAGGACGCTTCCTAACCCTAAAAGCAACATTGTTG
>CAZBWE010000018.1:7221-33497 GCA_964495465.1 uncultured Pirellulales bacterium | reverse complement strand
CTGATTGATATCGTCAGCAAGAACGGCCAGCTGCTGCTTAACATCTCTCCAAAGGTCGACGGAACCATACCGGATAATCAGAGACAGGTGCTGCTTGGTATCGGGAAATGGTTACAGGACTATGGCGAGGCCATTTACGAAACGCGCCCCTTTGTCGATTTTGGTGAGGGACCGACCCTGCTGGAAAAGGGCGGACATTTCGTTAGGATGAAAGGCGGCTATACCCCTCAGGACATACGCTATACCCGCAAAAGCGAAACAGTTTACGCGATTATTCTCGGCTGGCCGGGTGAGAACGAGCAGGTCGTGATGGCGATATTCGGCAAAGATAATAAGGCAAAAGATGTAGTGGTTACAGATGTGTCGATGCTCGGAACGGACGAGAAGATAAAGTGGCAGCGGCAGGATACCGGCCTTATTGTTACTACGCCTGCGAAGAAAATCGATGATATGGCAATCGTTTTCAAGCTAAGCACATCGGGTTGATTGTCGGTATCTGCAGTAAGCGGTTTATTGAATCTCTTCAAGCCAGTTGCGGGCCATTAGAGAGAATTCATAGGAATTGATTATACAATCTCCGTTCATATCCGGCCCCGGGCAGTTACAGTCGTTATCAAGCCAGATTTCGCTGAATTGGGACAGGTCGTTTATATCTACTACATTATCACCTGTCCAATCGCCGTAGTGTTCTATCGAGGAAGCCGGCATTTTTAGAAACATCATACAGCTTTTCGGGAGTATAATCTCGAAGGTATTGCTGGCTATAAATGCTGCCGGACTTAATGAATTTAGGGTGAGCGGGTCCGGGTGAAATATTCCGTTTATCTGTAAGTCTTCCACGTCCTGGACTGTGCCGCCGCCTGGGACCGTTCCTGCGGGTTCGATTACCCAACTCTGGCCATCAGGACAGACGTTTAGCCCGGAAATATTTACTTGTGCCGTCATATCCGTATAAGCGGAATTGTTGACAATGAAAATGGTGAGATTGCTTTCATCATCCATACTTGCGTATGCTCTTACTGTTGAGCTGGAGCTTGTAGTTTCAACCATATCCCTGCCGAACCTGTTAATGAAGAAGGGATATGCATACCAGTCGGGAAAGACATAAAATTGCGGATAAGGCAGCTCCATCCAGTCCTGATAGAAAAAGTCGCCGAATGAGTTGGACCCCGCCCAGCCGTGCTTTGCCATTTCCATAAGATATTGGGACAGAAACAGGGCGCCTGAATACAGTCGCCATCTTTCATAATATGGTTCTTCAGGATGACAGGGGTCATAACTTACCCCTCCTGAATTCCATTCTGTCATACAGTATTCTATCTGGCCGACATACTCAGGACCTATTGTATCTGATATCATATCGTTGAGGTTGTTGGTCATTACTTCAATTTCATCGATGTCATCGATCAGAAGGGTCGGATTGTATGAAGCACCCTCGTTTGTGCCGGGATAGGAGTGAATGCTGAGAAAGTCAGGCACAACGCCGTTTGTGTATGCAGCATTGAGGAGGTCGCGGGTCCATAAACCATCATAAAACCAGGGCTCGTATGAGTCGTAGGGTATCGCAACAGCCCCGATTTTTATGTCGGGATTCACTGCCTTCATAGCAGTATAAAAATCTGCGAAATAATCGCCGTAATAAGTGCCGCTTATACCGTCGAACCATCCTGCCTCCCAGGAGCCGAAAGTCTCATTTCCGATTTCCCAGTATTGTGCGGTGGGAGTTCTGCTGCTCTGGTCTGTTACCCAGGCGACTGCGGCTGTTAGCGATGCCTCGTGGCCGTATAGTGTGTCATACCAGTATCCCGGAAAATTCACGATTGGCTGCATTGTCGCATCTAATATATCGAGCATATAAAGTGTTTCATTGTAGCTGACCTTCCAGGTATAGGCCCCGCTTGGTCCTTCCATATCGCTCCAGAGGTGACAATCTCCCCATGAGCCGCCCGGCCAGCGAATGTATGTTTGGCTGGAGGCGAGCATCAAATTATTGAAGGTCGTGTTATACCCGTTCTCAAAGCCGAACCATGCGGTCAGACTTCCTCCATACATTGTCTCCGGAATTGTGCGGATAAACGAAGCCGTGTCGACATTAATCGTCAAATCGGCAGCATTAACCGGTATGTTCGAGCACAGGAGCACACACACAATAGAAACCTTGATAAAACGGGTTTTAATATTTTTTATGCGGTTTCTGTTGTTAATACCGATATTTTTCTTCGACCTTGTCATTTTAATTCTATAAAATTCAGGTTGGTTTTCAGTACGAAATACTTGAAGAAGACATTAGGTATATTTTTATGTTCGTCTCTGTTTTTTTGTATGCTTTTTTTCTATATCTAAAGTATATCAGAAATCGCCCGTTTTTTCAAGGATTAATTGCTTAAACTCCGGGTCAGGCAGTCCTGCTGCCTGATAACCTTCTCTGCAGCAAGTCCTCATCATGACACCGGCAATAGATATGTGTTGATTAAGCCGAACGGTAAGGATAAAATACCTCACCTGACATAAAAATGTTAGATTTTGAAATTTAGCAGAATGCGAGGTTGATAATGAATAATTCGGCCCATAGTGGTTCGGCCATGCCGAGACAGGCCCACTTGGTTTTGGCGATATCGGTTGTTTGCCTTTTGATGTTGTTGTGCCCGGCAGGGCTGCCGGGTTGTGCCGAGGATGTTAAAACATCTGCGACTTTGTCGAGTGACTTGAGCTGGCCAGCAGTGACAAGCCAGACCCGTCCCTGGACGCGATGGTGGTGGATGGGTAGTATTGTTAACGAGAAAGACCTTACGACGGAGATAGAGAAATATGAAAAGGCGGGCCTGGGAGGTATGGAAATAACGCCTATTTATGGCGTGAAGGGGGACGAGGATAGATTCATTGACTACTTGTCGCCAAAGTGGATGAAGATGCTGGTTCATACTTTGAAGGAAGCCAACAGACTCGGTATGGGTATTGATATGGCCACTGGAAACGGCTGGCCTTTCGGGGGGCCGTGGGTTGGAGCAGATGATGCCTGTAAGAATATCGTTCATAAGACTTATCATTTAAAAAGCGGCGAGCGTCTTAACGAGCCCGTCAGCTATATTCAGAAACCCATGGTGCGGGCGATGGGGCATCGCTTAAATATCTCCGAGCTTAAAGAACCCATCAGCGCCAACGAGAATCTGCAGTCTCTTGCCCTGGAACAGGTCCGGTTTGAGAAGCCGTTGCCTCTGCAGGTGTTGATGGCTTATTCTGAACAGGGCCAGATACTAAATCTTACCGATAGAGTAGATGAAAATGGGGTGCTGGACTGGATGGCACCGGCTGGCGACTGGAAGTTGTATGCTTTGTTTCAGGGTTGGCACGGCAAGATGGTGGAGCGGGCCGGGCCGGGGGGTGAAGGAAATGTAATCGACCATTTCTCGGATAAGGCGCTGAAGAATTACCTAAGTAGATTTGACCGGGCGTTTGTGGGCGGTGATGTCGGCTCATTACGGGCGTATTTTAATGATTCCTATGAGGTTGACGATGCTTCGGGAGAATCCAACTGGACAGATGATTTCTTCGAGGAATTCAGGATTCGACGAGGTTATGACCTTCGTGAGCACTTGCCTGCTTTGTTTGGAGATGGTTCCCCCGAAAAAAACAGCAGGATCATTTGCGATTATCGCGAGACTATTTCCGATTTGCTTCTTGAGCGTTTTACAGTCCTCTGGCGTCAGTGGGCAGAAAGCAAAGGCGCCACGACCCGGAACCAAGCCCATGATTCTCCGGCCAATATTCTGGACCTTTATGCCGCAAGCGGAATACCTGAAACAGAGGGCTCAGACAGGTTGGGATTTAAACTCGCCTCGTCAGCCGCACATGTCACGGGCAAGCTACTGGCCTCATCAGAATCAGCCACTTGGCTTGGCGAGCATTTTTGTGTTTCTTTGGGTGATGTAAAGCCGGTTTTGGATAGGTTTTTTTTAGGCGGTATCAATCACATTTTTTACCACGGAACGGTTTTTTCGCCGCCCGATGAGGCTTGGCCAGGGTGGATTTTTTATGCCTCCGTCCATTTCGGCCCGACCAACTCCTTCTGGAAGGATTTCTCGGCCTTAAATATGTATGTTACTCGTTGTCAGTCTTTCCTCCAGTCTGGTCGGCCTGATAATGATGTCCTTGTCTATCTTCCTATCTACGACCAGTGGTCCCGGGCAGGTAGAAGCTTATTGCAGCATTTCAGTGAGTCAGCTTCGTATGCTGCACGAAGTGAAGGGCTGGCACTGCTGGATGCCGGTTATACGTTTGATTATATTTCGGATAGGCAGATTGCAAATCTTAAATTCGCGGATAATTCACTTCAGACGGGAGGTGTTTCCTATAGAGCCATAGTTATACCGGAAACTCAGCTTATTCCTTTGGATACGTTCGGGAAGCTGATTGACCTGGCGGAACAGGGAGCTGCTATAATTTTTAGAAACAACCTGCCGTCCGATGTTCCAGGTTTCGGCAACCTCGATGAGCGCCGAGGAAGTTTCAGGAAACTTGTCGCGGGGCTCGATTGGATACAGTCGGGCGCTTCGAACATTCGAATCGATACGATAGGTAAAGGCCGAATTTTAGTGGCTGATGACCTGGTTAAGGTGCTGTCTTATATCGGCATTAAACGCGAGCCAATGGCGGACAGGGGGCTTCTGTTTGTCCGGCGCACACTCACAGACGGCAAATGCTATTTTCTTGTCAATGGAGCAGATGAGATGCTTGACGGCTGGATTCCTTTGCGTGTCGATGTAAATTCCGCGGCGATTTATGACCCTGTGAATGGAAAAGTCGGACTGGCTGCGATGCGAATTTCCGAAAAAGGTGGGAATGAGATTTATTTGCAGCTTGAACCTGGTGAATCCTGCATTGTGAAGGTGTTTGAAACCATGGTTGATGGACCTTTGTATAGTTATGTGAAGGTCCTGGGAGAACCTGAGCAAATCAAAGGCACCTGGTTGGTCCATTTTATTGAGGGCGGGCCTGAATTGCCGGCGAGTTTCGAGACACAAAAGCTGACTTCCTGGACAGAGCAGGATGATGACGAAGCGAAGCGCTTTGCCGGCACGGCCCGCTACACGATTGAGTTCGACCATCCGAAAATCGAAGCGGAGGACTGGCTGCTTGATTTGGGCCGGGTTTGTGAGAGCGCCCGCGTCAGGTTGAATGGACGAGACGTTGGCGTGCTTTGGTGCCGGCCGTTCCGGATTGCTGTCGGTGAGTTTCTCCTTCCCGGCAAAAATAAACTGGAGGTGGAAGTTACCAATCTTGCTGCCAATCGCATCCGTGATTTGGACCGCAGGAAAGTGAATTGGAAACGTTTTTATAATATCAACGTTGTAGGCCGAAATTACAAACTTTTTGATGCATCGGATTGGCCGCTTCGCGACTCAGGTCTGCTCGGCCCTGTAACTTTGCAGGCAGTAAAATGCCCGCTGCGATGCGACGCAGCGAGCAGTGGGTGGCAGGCTGCAAAATTAAATGAACCACGCCCTTTCGAAGGGCGGGGTGAATACGCTGCACCTGCTGATGATATGGTTGGAGAATCAGAGCTATGAGGCAAAAAAATATTTGTGCAGCAATCATATTTACGCAATTGTTTTTTTCTGGCCTGTTACTGGCCCAGCAGGATTGCCGGGTCAAACTTACCTGTCCTTTCGGCGACCATATGGTATTGCAGCAGCAGATGTCGGTGCCGATATGGGGGACCGCCGGCGCCGGTGAGCAGGTTACCGTCAAGCTCGATCAGCAAAAACAAACCGTAACTTCCGATTCTGGCGGCAGGTGGATGGTTCGCCTGAACGACCTCAAGGCGGGAGGGCCTTTTGAGATGATTGTGGAGGGAGAAAATACGTTGACTGTCAGGGATGTATATGTCGGCGAAGTTTGGCTGTGCTCCGGACAATCCAATATGGATATGACAGTAGCCCGGGAAGACCGCTATTGGTGCGGAGTTTTCAATGAAGAGCAGGAGGTCGCCTCTGCTGATTTTCCGTTGATTCGTGTGTTTGATGTCGATTTTGTCACCAGCGATGAGCCGCTGGATAAGATTCAGGGCAAATGGGAAGTTTGTTCGCCTGATACTGTAGGTCATTTCTCAGCCACGGCTTATTTTTTTGCCCGCGAGCTGCAAAAGAAACTCAATGTGCCTATCGGCCTGATAACTGCCGCCTACGGTGCCAGCACAGCCGAGGCCTGGACAAACCGTCCTGCATTAGAGTCCGATGCACAGCTTAGTTTTCTGCTCGACGAATATGCAAAACGCATAGAAAAGTATTTGCCTGATATAGAGGCCCAGAAGAAATACGAAGAGGCGTTCAAGAAGTGGGAGATTGCCGCTGAGAAGGCCCGGGCGGAAGGAAAAGACAGGCCTAAAGAGCCCAAAAATCCCGACCCAAGGAAGGACCAGCACAGTCCCTGTGTGCTGTATAACGGAATGGTTGCCTCGCTGGTTCCGTATGCCATACGAGGAGTAATCTGGTATCAGGGAGAATCTAACGGGCCTACTGCACGGATATATGGCAGAATTATGGAGACTATGATTAGGGATTGGCGCCGGGCGTGGGGGCAGGGAGATTTTCCGTTCCTCTATGTCCAGCTTGCCAATCATGGCAAACTTGTGAACCAGCCGGTCCGCGATGACCCAATAGTTTTCGTGCGAGAGGGCCAGTTACAGAACCTCTCTATGCCGAACACGGCTATGGTGGTTGCAATCGACAATGCCGACCCTGACAAGCCGGATAACATTCACCCCAAAAACAAACAGGACATCGGCCTGCGCCTTTCACTGGCAGCGCGGGCATTGGCGTATCAAGAAGATATTATATACTCAGGTCCAATCTATGACTATATGATTATCAACGGCAATGTAATTCGTTTGTATTTCAAACACGTTTATGGTGGATTGGCAGCCAAGGACGACAAGCTTGTGGGCTTTGCAATTGCCGGCGAAGACAAAATTTTCGTCTGGGCGGACGCAAAGTTCGACGGCAACACCGTTATTGTTGCCAGCCTGCAGGTTGACAAACCGATTGCAGTTCGCTATGGTTGGGCCAGGAATCCGGTGATTAGTCTTTGTAACAAGGCGGGCCTGCCTGCTTCGCCGTTTCGCACTGATGTCGATTCGGGCGGGTCGGTCAAGCCGTAGTAGGTGCATTTTTGCATAATAAATAAAGAAAGGAGCGATAGATATGAGTTTTCAGAGAGTAATTCGGGTATCAGCAGGTGGTATATTGGCATTGGCCTCTTTCTTCGCGGGTTGTGAGCCGGAGCAAAAGCCCGGAAAGACTGCAGGTTTAATCGAACCACTTGTAGAATCAGAGGTCTCAACGAAGATATCAGGAGATGAATGGAGTAATCCGGAATTCATCGGGCTGAATCGCCTGTCGCCTCATGCGACGATGATGATTTATCCTGACGTCGAGACTGCAAAGCGGACAGGCGCAACGGCCACGCTCGAGGACCGGTCGAAGTCGCCGTGGTTCCGCTCGTTGAACGGAGACTGGAATTTTTTGTGGTCTGCCAGCCCGGACGAGAGGCCTATAGATTTTTTTGCAACCGATTATGACGACTCCGGGTGGAAGACCATACCGGTACCCTCGAATATGGAAACACAGGGCTACGGCGTTGCTATTTATACCAACTCTAAATATCCGTGGGTCAAAGAAGGCGAGAGGCCGAAACCGCCGGGAATACCGAACTTCAACAACCATGTCGGTTCCTACCGCCGAACCTTTGAGGTTCCATTGGAATGGGGCGGGCGGCGAGTCCATATTGTTTTCGATGGCGTCAATTCGTTTTTTATCCTGTGGGTTAACGGAGAGCTTGTCGGTATGAGCAAAGATAGCCGAACGGTTGCTGAATTTGATATTACCGACGCCGTCAAGCCGGGCAAAAATCAAATTGCTGTGCAGGTCTTCCGCTGGAACGACGGCTCCTGGCTGGAAGACCAGGATTTCTGGCGCCTCAGCGGTATCTTCCGCGATGTGTATCTGTGGTCGCTGGATAAGCTGCATGTCTGTGATTTTCAGGTTACGACCGCGCTCGATGACAAATACAGAGATGCTGCATTGATTATCGATGTAGATGTTCAGAATACAGGGTCGGTGGAGCAGCCAATAACACTATCGGCTGATTTGCTGGACGGCAGTGGAGAGCAGGTTATTCCCACAATTACGATGTCCCGCAATGTGTCTGCTGCGCAGCAGACCAGATATACCCTGTCGAAGAGCGTCCGCGATGTTTATCTCTGGTCGGCTGAGAACCCTTATCTGTATCGCCTGATTATGACACTAAGAGACTCAAAAGGAAATATTGTGGAGGCGATTCCGGTCAATGTTGGCTTTCGGGAGGTGCAGCTGAAAGAAGGTAACTTATTGGTCAACGGCCAGCGGATTTTTATCAAGGGCACCAATCGCCACGAGCATCACCCCGACCGCGGGCATTACATCCTGCCGGAAGATATGATACAAGACATAACCATAATGAAACAAAACAACATCAACGCCGTTCGCACCAGCCATTATCCGAACACACCGGCGTGGTATGATATGTGCGACCGCTACGGGATATACCTCGTTGACGAAGCCAATATTGAATGCCACGGCTACCGGCGGTTGACAAACGACCCTGTATGGCTGTCCGCTTATATGGACAGGACTGTCCGTATGGTTGAGCGCGATAAGAATCACCCGTCTATCATTATGTGGTCCGTGGGCAATGAAAACGGCTGGGGGCGAAACCTGCATGCTACGTCGTCCTGGATGCATCAGCGTGATGCGGGACGGCTGGTTATATCCTGCGAGGCCGGTGAACGCCCGAACACCGATGTTGTCTGCCCTATGTACAGCCGACCCGGCAGATTGGGTGAATATTCGTCTAAGCAACAATACCGGCCTTTCATTTTAATTGAATATACGCACGCTATGGGCAACAGCAACGGCGATGTCTGGAGCTATTGGAATCAAATCTACTCAAAACCCTATCTGCAGGGCGGTTTTGTATGGGACTGGGTGGACCAGGCCCTTCGCCAGCCGATTGTTCCGGACCGCAACGGCCGATTCCTGTTCGTAAAGCCGGGCAACAAGACATTCTGGGCTTATGGAGGCGACTTCGGCCCGAAAGGGACACCCAGCGATGGAAACTTCTGCTGTAACGGGCTTGTTTCAGCGGACCGCACCCCTCATCCGGGCCTGGCCGAAATGAAGAAGATATATCAGAGCATCCAGGTCAAGCCGGTTGACCCGGCAGGACTGCCGGGCCGGATAGAAATCAAGAACGGCTATTTCTTTACGAAACTAAGTAATCTCGTGGAAGGAACCTGGAAGGTCTGTGCAGATGACCGAGTTATTGAGACGGGGACTTTGGACAATCTGGATATCCAGCCAACCGAAACCGCGCAGCTTACAGTGCCATTTCAGCCGATTACTCCGGAGTCGGGCGTAGAGTATTTCCTGGATTTGAGTTTTACATTAAAGGACAAACAATTATGGGCGCCGGCCGGTTACGAGATTGCCTGGGAACAATTCAAGCTGCCGGTCGAAGAGCCGGCAATCAGCCCGGACACATCCGAAATTCCGCCTTTGCAGTTGGTCGATAAGGATGACGGCATCCGGGTGGAAGGAAAGGATTTTTCAGTAGTCATTAACAAGGCATCCGGTTTTATCAGCTCGATGAGGTATAAGGGCGTGGAGCTGATTGAAGGGCCCTTGACTCCCGATTTCTGGCGAGCACCAACTGACAACGACAGAGGCAATAATATGCTGAGCCGCTGTGGTATCTGGAAGACTGCGATGCGCTCCTGGAAACCCCGGGCCGTTGACGCAAAGCAGCTCTCGCCGCAGGAGGTCCGAATCTCGGTCGCTTCGCGTGTTGAAGATGTGCAGGCCGACTACCGGCTGGATTATCGAATATTCGGTGACGGCTCGGTAGTTGTAGATGTGAATAGTCAGGCACACCGCAGCGAGCTGCCGGAAATTCCGCGCTTCGGGATGCGGATGGCGCTGCCGAAGGGATTCGAGACAATCTGCTGGTTTGGACGCGGCCCGCAGGAGACCTACTGGGACCGCTGCGATGCACGAATCGGGCTGTATAAGGGGACAGTCGATGAGCAATACTTCGACTATTCCGAGCCCACCGAGAGCGGCAATAAGGTCGATGTGCGCTGGGTCGCCCTGACCAATGATAAGGGAGCGGGGCTGCTGGCAATAGGTATGCCGCTGCTCAGCGTTTGTGCGCTCCATTATACGGCCGAGGACCTCGACGGGCCTGCGCATACCTACGAGGTGCCGCGTCGAGATGCCGTTTATTTGAATCTCGACTGGCGGCAGATGGGCGTCGGCGGCGACGATAGCTGGGGCGCCAGGACGCACAAGGAGTTCCAGATACCCGGAGACCAAAGGTGCACGTATCGCTTCTGTTTGCGGCCGTTTGATTCGTCTATGGGTGATGTTCGACAGGTCGCAAGGGAGGCCCTGCCGGCAATCGCTAAGTCCCAGTGAGATACGGTACCGGTGTCGTTATATGTTTTGGCCTTTGATTGAAGGAAATTTGCTCTTTTTCCGATAACGGAAGATGCACAGGGCCGACCACCTGTGATGCTGATGGTTTGCGGCAGATGAAGCAAATCCCTGATTTTGCCCGTTTATTCAGGCGCAATGGGAAAATTGCCAAAAAAAACGCCAAAAATGTGTTGCTTACCGGGTTTAGATTTGGTAAAATGAGTTATTGGTATTGCCATTTTGGCCTATAATATTAGTTGTGGTTTGCTTATTTATCATTTTTTGCAGGAGGTTATAGAGACCTCAAGCGCAGAAAATTAGTCCAGCTATCGTTAATAGTTTTTTTCTTATAGAGATAGATATTTGATTTTTGGGTTCGGGATGGCGATAAAAGTTTTTAGTTTGAGTAATAAAAAATTTAATAAATGACGGAACACGAGGCAGGTTTCGTGCATCTTAATAAGTGAGTTTTGGACAGGTAAGAAAGCATTATTATGGATAAACGAAGAGGATTTACATTAATAGAGCTTTTAGTGGTCATTGCCATAATTGCATTGTTAATGGCGATATTAATACCGGCTCTGGCGAAAGCCAGAGAACAGGCCAGACGACAGACGTGTGCAACACGTATTCGTCAGCACTTGATAGCGTTGAATCTGTATGCGGATGATTATAATTTTAATCTCCCATTACCTGCCACTACCGGATACTGGCTGCAGGATTTGGCGTGTAATACGGTCAATTTTATGCTTGGGACCGGTATGACAAAGGAGATATTCTACTGTCCGGCGAATTCTAACCACCAGAAATACACTGACTACTTCTGGTTGTTTGACGAGGAGGTCGATCCCTCACTTGAATGGAACGGCAGGATTTTCACGAATGTTAAAGAAGATGACTTTGTTGTATCAGGGTATTGTTATATATTGGAGGCCGACCCCGGATCAGAAGATTATCCGAGAGATGCGATTGGTCGCTACGAAAAAGACCCCATAGGTAAAAAATGGTTAAGGACAACACAGGCGGATCATCCGGCTATGAGAGAGTTGGTTGTTGATTCAATTATAGGCCAAAACAGACCAGGTGCTGTTATTAGCAAAAAATATGGTTTCAATTTCTCTGAAATTTGGGGGGGGATACACGATAGACATGGGGTTGACGATAGAACAAGCCATTTGAAGGGAGAAAGGGACCCTGTTGGTGGGAATGTTGGCTTTATGGATACTCATACAGAGTGGCGACGGTTCGATCCGGACTTCCAAAGTACTAACAAAGCAAAGTCCCGCGCTGGTTCTGGGGCGAGCCTCTCTGTTCCACCGGCTTTTTTCTGGTAGGATTGACCTTTTATAGTGGTTAAGACATAGGCCTGTTTTTTTGAAGACAGGCTTTTTTATATGGTTAGTTGGCGGTCTGTAAAATATACGCCAATACTACGACAATATTTACCACCTATATAATAAGAACAGGCAAATCTCTTTTCTTTCTCAATAATCTTGTAGAATGGCTCGGTTTTTTGTATATGCGGTTCGTATATCATTGCTATGCGGCGGGCAATTAGGCATATTGCTCTTGAAAACAGGGGGCTGAATTGCTATCGTAGAGTGGTAATCCGGGTGGATTATGCAGTCAAAAAATGGCTGCCGGCCGGCGTAAATGCTGGTATGTGCTCGAAGGAAGATTGTTGTGGGAAGGAGTATCCGGAAATGCTGAAAAATTGTACTTTTATTATTATATGTCTTGTGATTTTTGCCGTTCAGAGCTCGAAGCTGGTATATTGCTTTAACTAATGACATTGCAGGAAGTTACGCTAATCTATCTGATGCAACCGACGGGGACAGAGTTTAATGTAAATATTATGATGTAACGACCTTAACTACTTCGGTCATACTATTAAAACAAAATATGTCACCTACGACTATGATTAGGATTCAATTCTGCCACTGGAGAAATCAATATATAACGTTTCTTACTTCGCCTTCCACAAAAGAATGAACAACCCAATAAACAATAATCTGGAGAAAATATGCAAGTTCCTCTGTTGGATTTGAAAGCCCAGTACGCAACCATAAGAAATGAGGTATCAGCAGCCATTTCGGAAGTTTTAGAATCGCAACAATGCATAGGTGGCCCGAAAGTTGCTGAACTTGAGGAGAAAATAGCTGCTTTGAGCGATTGCAAATTTGCAGTTGGCACTTCAAGTGGTACTGATGCAATTTTAAATAGTTTAATGAGTCTCGATATCGGCACCGGGGCCGAAGTTATCACCACACCATTTACATTTTTTGCTACAGCGGGCTGTGTCACAAGAGTTGGTGCAAAACCGATATTTGTGGACATCGACCCCAAGACTTACAATATTAATTCACATCTTATCGAGCCAGCGATTACAAAAAAGACCAAGGCAATTATACCGGTCCACTTATTCGGACAAATGTGTGATATGGACCCAATTATGGATGTTGCAAATAAATATAATCTTGCGGTTATCGAAGATGCAGCCCAGTCAATCACAAGTACATACAAAGCAAAAAAGGCCGGTAGCATCGGAACTGCGGGATGTTTTAGCTTCTTCCCAAGTAAGAACCTTGGTGGTGTTGGTGACGGCGGGATGGTAGTAACAAACAATGAAGGGTTGTTTAACCGACTTAAAATAATGAGAAACCACGGCGAAAATTCCAAATATCATCACAAATATATCGGGGGTAATTTCCGCCTCGACGCGATTCAGGCAGCAGCTCTTCTGGCAAAGCTGCCACATCTGGATGAATGGTCCGAAGCTCGTCGTCGTAATACAGCTTTTTATAATAAGAGGTTTGCTGATACAGTTGTAAAGACACCATATATCAACCCGGACTGCGTAAGTGTATTCAATCAATACCTAATTAGGGTTCCCAGAAGAGATGAATTAGTTACCTATTTGAATGAGAAAAATATCGGATGTGCGATATATTATCCGCGTCCAATGCACCTGCAGGAATGCTTCAAATATCTGGGATACAAGGAAGGTGATTTTCCGGAGTCGGAAAAAGCGGCAAAGGAGGTTTTGGCTATTCCTATCTACCCAGAACTAACAGACACAATGAAAAACTATGTCATAGATACGATTTGCAAATTTTACATTTAAGCTGTCTTATACTAATACCTAAGCACTTAAGAATTACAAATGAATACAAAAGTAGAGATTGACAAACTATACCCCTACCCATTGTCACGACAAAAAACTCCTCAAACTTCGGGGTTTTCTCGCAAGCTTTTCCGCAGTAAATCCTTGTGAAGCCAGAAACAGGTGTTTATCGCTTCAGTCAGGCCCGCTAACAAACGGTACAAAAGAAAATCCGGTCTCTCCGGCAGCAGCTGACTAAGCCGGACCAATTGGTCGCTAATATTCGGATGTCCCTCGACAATCCAGTCTAAGTAAAGAACCACCAGTTTCAACTGGTGGTTCTTTACTTTGCCTATAATCCTGATGCGTAGGTATGGTCAGGGCAGTCAGAGAAAGTTTATCGACAGGTAGCATTGGAATCTGCGCAGAAAGAATGCGCCACCGTGTTCCTACACAGAATATTTCGGTGTATGAGCCGTGTGGCGCATTAAATATCGATTGGCCAACGCTTATACTTTAGTACAAATTAGCTACGTTTTTTGCGTAGCAGAGCCAATCCACCCAAGCCAAGAAGGGCAATCGTCGCCGGCTCAGGAATACCCGATAACCTCGCATTGTCGAAGTAAAAGTCAACCTGACCATCGCCGCTATTTAGAGCAAAGATTATCTCAACGTAGGTGGGAGGGTCGGTGATTGTATCAAAGACCTCGCTATAATCCCATGTTACTGTCGTCGTCCGCTCAGGGGAACCAGCCCAGAAGTCATAATGGTACCCTTTTTGCGGCACTAATAAGTCGTGCCAGCCGTAACCGTCGGCATTGATCGTAATGCAGTAAATCTCATTCCAGCCACCAGCGGTGCCAGCCGCGACCGTATAGTCGATCGAGAACGTATCGTGGGCCATAAATTCGGCAACATGGCCGGCGTTATTCAGATTAATGGCGAGGCTCTGACCCCATCCACTCTGTGTCACATGCAGACTTGCAATACCATGTGTAACGCCTATCGATTGCTCATACGTGTACCCGGCCGTGCCAGTGGTTTTAGTGGGCATATTGGCGGCATCGTCGATCTCTAGCTTATTACCCCAATCAATCCAGTTGTTATTACAGTTTTCCCAGCTACCTATAACAGAAACAAAACCGTAACTGGCTGATGCTGTAACTAACACTAAGACAATGCAAATAAGAAAAATTAATTTTTTGCACATAATCTACTCCTCCATCTTCTAAAAAAGCATAAAGAACACATAATCTTTTTGACTATAAGCCAAAAAGATAACTAATCGTGTTCTTACGACATGCAATCATAGCACAATGCCGGGTGTGGTTTCGTTTGGCAACATACCAAACGACCGCCACTATGTATTTTTGCCTGTCTTACACGAGTTTTCGGGTTTTGATTTGCCCTCTTCCTTATAGAAGACCTGTCAATACCCGTATATTGCCCAGATTCTTTAATAATAATTCTACCATATTGCCTATTTCCACGTCAAGAGAATTCTTAGTGTATTGCGGAAAATACCTGTATCAGGTATATAAAATCACATAATCCTTTATATATTAAGCACTTATAAAAGGAGAAGGAATGGATGTTCACTAAATTTTTTTGAAAAAGAGTATATTTTTTGAATAAATGTAGTTTTTGGTTAAGAAGTTAGCAAAAAAGCCATTTTTTTCTAAAAGGTTGTTATCTTGGGCGGGATAGCCCGTAGTGATGGAACAGATTCATAAAATGTGCCCAATTCTTCAAATGTAAATTTACAATATTACCCTCTATTAGAACTGTCGGCTGGAAAGTAAATTTGAATTGTATTCGGAAGTGCAAAATCAGCTCTTTATTTTGTCAGCAGGAGGTATTCCTTCATAAGCAATTTTGTATATTTGCCTGGCTTGCCGGTTTTGATAATTTTATTATCGAACTTTACGACCGGCACAATATCTTTTGTGGTTACAGCGATAAATAGCTCATCCGCTTTTTTTACCTGCTCTGGTGTTATTGATTTTTCGAGTATTTCCAGTCCGATGTTTTTTGCGGTTTTGATAACATATTTTCGTGTTATAGATGGAAGTATATTTGTTGTAAGTGGTGCTGTATATAAATTTTTCCCGAAGATTGCGAAAAATGCCGAGCCTGCCCCTTCCGTTATAAGTCCGCTGTCATTTACGAGTATTGCCTCAGCACATCCTTTTTGGGCCGCATCGGTGCGGGCAAGCACATTAGCTAATAGATTCAGCGATTTTATGTCGCACCTTTTCCATCGCAAATCAGGGTACGTTGAAACTGCAATGCCTTTGACCTTCTCCTCTATGGCATCGTGTATTTCTGTAACTGTAAGAAAAAAGTTCGGCTTTAAGCAGGGTTCATAAGTGTGATTTCGTGGAGCCGAACCTCTTGTAATATGAAAGTATATTTTTGCGTTGGCGATACCCGCGGAATCAAAGGCCGTTTGCACACGTTTGCGTATCTGGTCTATTTTTACACTGGTTATCCCAATCGCACTTAAGCTGTTTTCAAACCGGTTAAGATGGTCTTCGAATGCAAAGATTTTGCCGTTATAGCTTCGCAGGACCTCATACACCCCATCGCCGAAAAAGGTCCCCCTGTCCAGATACACCGGCTCAAGCTCTTCGATAGCAAGGATTTTATCGTCTATCATTGCTAAATGCATAAAAACACTCACGAAAATACCTTTCGTTGATATTTTAACTCCATTTTTGATTTATAACATGAAAATATGTTATAATTTGCTTTACAAACAGGATTTGTAACATAGAATACCATAATTGCTTTTAATTTTGTGTATAAAATCCGGGAGTTATAAGATGTATGCAGTGATTGAACAGGGCTCGAAGCAGTATAAAATATCAGAAGGCGACTGCTTAAATATCGAACTGACCGATGTCCCGTCTGATGCGAGGACAATCGAGCTGGACAGAATTTTATTTATAAGCGACGGAAAGAAAATAAAAGTCGGAACACCATATCTGGAAGGCGCAAAGGTTATTGCCTCGTTTAAGGCCGCTGTTGAAGAGTCGATAGTTAAAGCCGATAAACTTTACCCAACGCACTTCCGAAGACGAAAAAACAGCAAGCGTCGGGTAGGCCACCGCCAGAAATATCTGCAGATAACAATCGACAAAATTCAGGTATGAATAGCTCAGAAAAGGTGTTTATGTTATGAAGAGATTCTCTATCATACATATTCCGATACTTTCATTTTTCTCAAAAGAATTATACAGGGATGTGGGGCTGAACTGGAGAGGAGTTAATTTTCTTTATCTGTTGGTATTACTGGCTGTTTGTTCGGTTCCACGAATATTCAAACTACAAAAGGGACTGTCGCATTTTATCGAAAATGAAGCCCCTCCGCTTGTTGAACAGGTACCGAGAATCACAATTGACGAGGGCCAGGTTCAAGTCGATGTGCAGCAGCCTTATTATATCAGGGAACCGGATAGCAATGATTTGCTTGCTATTATAGATACGACCGGGGAAGTAGAATCTTTGGTAGATACCGGCGCATTCTTTTTGTTGTCAAAGAATAAGTTGATACAACGCCAGAGCAATGTGGAATACAGGATATACGACCTTTCCAGCGTGCGGAAATTTACCTTGGATAGAGATATAATAATGGGCTGGTTAAAGATTATAAGGAAGTTTTTTGTGCCGGTAATATATCCCCTTGTTGTTTTGAGTAGTTTCTTGTTTAGGATTGTTCAGGCCCTTATTTATGCTGTAATCGGACTGATTTTTGCCTCCTGGTGCAGAGTGCGGCTGTTATACGGCGCATCGCTCCGATTGACAGTCGTGGCTGTGACCCCCTGTATCATTATCAAGGCAATTTTTGAGGCAACTTCTATCCAACTTCCGATTTCGACTATTGCATTGTGGTTCTTGTTCTTTTTGATAGCTATGGTGTATCTATGGTTTGGTGTCAAGGCGTGTTCTCAGACACCGGAACAATCACCGATGCAGGGTGGTATCCTGCCGGAAAATGAACAGCGTTTATGAGATGCCCTTCCTGCGTTTTGCTCTCGAAGCAAAGTAATCCACAAATCTGTACTAATCGAAGATATTTATGAAATTTCCTGGGCAGTGTGATATTGAGGTGCTGGTGCTTTTTATAAAATCTTCACCTATACTCTTTTATGGTTTTTTCGGTTCGGTCTCGCCAGGCATCGGGGCCGTTTTCAGTGAAATATTCGAATGATTTATCGTCAGCTAACTGTCCCAGCAGGGCCTTGCGGTCGGTCGCATCCGGCACCTCTTTGATAATCCGTTTTCGGAATACTTCCAGCTCAGCCAGAAATTCGCCGTGTTTGTTGGTGAATATCTGTTCCAGTTTTTTCCTTATATGACCTGCATAGGCCGGATAGTATCCCTCGGTTCCTATTGCTATTTGCAGGTCGCCGCGTTTTACAACAGCCGGCACGAAGAAATCACATAGCTGCGGCTCATCAACAACATTGCAGAGAATCTCCAGCTCCTGGCAATCCTTATATATCTGCCTGTTCAGCTCCGATTTATTTGTCGCAGCTATTACAAGAACCGCACCGGTAAGGTAGCTTTTGGAATATTTGTCCTTTACTAACTTGGCGTTTGTTCCCTGACAAAGGGCAGTCATCATATCACTGATGCGCTCTGCCACAACTATAAGTCGGGCACCGGCAGCCAGGATTGGCTGCGCTTTTCGCACGGCTACGGCTCCGCCGCCGACTACAACTACACGCCGACCGCCCAATTCCAGAAATATAGGGTATTTAGCCATAGCTTAGATTCTATTCGTAAATCAGATTCTTTACAAACTATTAATTGATTTTGAATCCGCCTTCGCCGAGGCTTCGGCGGACAAGATTGGGTTTGTTTGGCTTTGTTTTATGGGTTCGTAGTTTATGATTCATAGTTCGTAGTTCATTGTATTAAAAGAGTTATGTTCATTCGGGCGTTTTTGAAATTGGGTTTGTTTTGCATAACTTAGTTCGTTGTTAATAGTTCATTGTTCATAGCAACTCGTAACTGGTTACTGGTTATTGGTAACTGGTTTATTGGTTATCCTGGAACTGCTGTTCCGTAAGACTTGCCCCTCCGGGGACCAACTGTGCTACCAGAGCACGTTCGGAATTATACCGGACAGGGCCTGTTTTTCAAGCTTTTTTATAAAAAAATTAGCCACGAATGAACACGAATAGACACTAAAAATATTAACCACAGATACCTATGGCACAAGTTAACGCGGATTAGCACGGATTATTTTTTTGCCACAGTCCTTGGGACTCCTTACGGAGAGCACACCGAGGGCACAGAGGTAGGGAGTGAAAAGTTCAAAATGTAAAGTGTAAAGTTATGGTATCGCTGCGTGATGATATTTTAATTTTTAGACACAGAGGAGAAAGAGTTTTGAGTTCTAAATTAGATCCATTCGGCTACGCTCAGGACAGGGTTTTGAGTTATGCGGAGGAAATTTCATCAATAAGTTTTGGCTTGACTTTGGAGGGAATCGGGAGGAAAATGTCAGCACAAAATGAAATAACAACTGGCGAAATGATTTATGGCTGATTCAACAAAAAACAAAAATGAAATTTGGTAAGACAAGATTCTACGCGGATGAGAATGTTCAGTCTTGGCTTGTGGGCTATCTGAGAAGCAAAGGATTTCATGTCGAGTACGCCATAGAACTCGGTTTTAACCCGAGAGACGATGGATTTCATCTGCAAGAAGCCAAGAGACGAAAGTGTGTTCTTTTGACCAAAGATAAGGATTTTCTCGATCATGGACGATTCCCATTTCAGGATCTTAAAGATACGGCGATTATAGTATTAGAAACTGATGAAAGCGTTGAACAAAAGTATATTTATGGTTATATGATACTTTCTCTGATTGGTGAAGTCGGGTACTCTGGAAATAGAAATATAAATGGCCTGAAAATTGAGCTAATTGGGCCAAAGGTAAAACTCCATGCTAGGTACAAAGGCCGGATAAAAACCGATGAGTATGACATCGCCAATTATGACGGTGATCGGGAACTCTTTGAAAGATGAGAGCGTTATAAGATCGGCAAAAAGCTACCCATGTAGCTTATGAAATAAGAATTGGCGGGAAATAAAAATGGGATTAATAGAAGATGCTAAAGAAGCAGTAAGGCTTGTTCAACAAATAGACAATATAGAGCTTTATCGCAAAATTCTTGACCTCCAAGCTGAAGCAATAGAACTTATGGAAAAGCTCAGAGAAAAGGATGAAAAAATTGCACAACTCGAAGATATTGGCTCAGTTGAAATACGTAACAACTTTGCCTATCGGGTAATTAACGATAAAATTTCAGGTCCTTATTGTCCAAGATGCTTTAGTAAGGATAGAAAACTTGTTGATCTACTGAACATTCGAGACCATGCTTATGGCTGTGCAATATGCAAGTTTATTCTTGGGAAGGATGGTGAAGGACTTGAACCAAGACAAAGAAATCGTCTTATTGGCGAATACTTGATATAAAAAATAGGAACAGTCACCAATGACTCTTTGAATAGATTCTTCGCTTCGCTCAGAATGACCCCTGCCGCCAGCGGCAGGGCTAGCCGATATAGATATTGAAAATATAAATACTTTCAAAAAATACAAACCTGGGGTAAAATCATAGAAAAAGAGAATTAGAGATTCTTCGCTGCGCTCAGAATGACAGGGGGCAATTGATAAGTGATGAATGATTAGTGAAAAATATGGGTGGAAAAATAAAGAAATTACAGGCGCCATTGGCAGAAAAAGATGTGCGTTCGCTAAAAGCGGGCGATGAGGTTTTAATCTCCGGCGTTGTCTATACGGCCCGGGATATGGCTCATAAGAGATTGTGCGAAGCGCTAAATTCTGAAAAGCCGTTGCCGTTAAAGCTCAAAGGGGCGATTATTTACTTCGTCGGGCCTACTCCCGCCCGGCCGGGACGAGTAATCGGTGCAGCAGGACCAACCACATCTTCGAGAATGGATGCCTTTAGCCCAAAACTATTAGCCGGCGGACTTAAAGCAATGCTCGGAAAAGGTTATCGCAGCGCCGAAGTCAGAGAAGCACTTAAAAAATATACAGCCGTCCATCTATCAACTATCGGTGGCGCAGGGGCATTACTTAGTAAGCACATCGTAAAAGCAGAAGTAATCGCCTACGAAGATTTAGGCGCTGAGGCCATAAGGAAATTAGAGGTTGTTGATTTTCCTGCCATTGTGGCATACGATTGTTATGGAAATAGTGTTTATGAGAAGTTAAAAGCCACAGAGGGCACAGAGAATTGAATGAACTTTAGCCACAGATGAACACAGATTGACACAGATTAGACAAAAGTAAAAAACATAAATCAGTGTAATCAGTGGCAAAAAGTAAATTAAGGGGCAAGATGAAGGTAGCACTTCTTGGTTTATTGCAATCAGGCAAGAGCACTATATTTGCCGGACTGAGCGGCAAGCACATCCCGCCGCCCGGCTCAACGGCGATTGAAGAAGCTATAGTGCACGTCCCTGACGAGCGGCTCGACTGGCTGGCGAATTACTACAAGCCAAAGAAGACGACCTGTGCGTCAATAGACTGTCTTGATTTGCCCGGCTTTAACTTTGCCGATGAGCACGGCAGGGCCGCTGCAAGGCGATTGATTAACCAGATAAGGACCGTCGATATGTTCGTCCTCGTTGTGCGGGCATTTGAAAATCCGGCGGTGCCGCCTTATCGAGAAGCGATAAACCCTTCTCGCGATTTGGCAGAATTGCAGACCGAACTGCTGCTTGCCGACCTGGAGCTTGTAACGACTCGCATCGAACGGCTCGAAAAGCAGGTTCATAAAACTACAAAAGCACAGCCGCACGATAAGGCAGAACTGGAATTGCAAAAGAAGCTGCAGGAGGCAATTGAAGCTGAAAAGCCAATTAGCACAATTATCGAAAACGATGAGCAGCTTGAAATGATTAAATCACTCGGATTTCTGACCTTGAAGCCAATGGTAGTTGCGGTGAATGTGGGCGAGAATAAGCTAGATGAAAAATTCGATTTTTCCGGGCATATTGATACTTCAATTCCCGTAATTACCATTTGCGCAGAGCTGCAATACGAGCTGTCGCAGTTGGATGACAAAAGCAGGGCGGAATTTATGGCTGACCTGGGCATAGCCGAATCAGCCGCGAAAAAATTTGTCGGTAGCTGCTATTCAGCGCTGGGTTTAATCAGTTTTTTAACGGTCGTTTCAGATGAGCTGCGGGCCTGGCCGATACGAAAAGGGACTTCGGCCCTTGATGCGGCGGGCAAGGTGCATACCGACATAAAACGCGGCTTTATAAGGGCTGAAACCTTCAGCTTTGATGATTTGAAGGAGCTTGGCAGTGAAAAGGCACTGAAAGCCGCCGGAAAAATCCGGCTGGAAGGGAAAGAATATATCGTTCAGGATGGGGATATTATTAACTTCAGATTTAATGTCTAAAATAGATTGGTAAATGGTAAATGGTAAATGGTAATTGGTTATTGGTAAGTTGTAACTATTTAACCATTTAACCAGTTACTATTCAACCAAACCGGAAGGTTTGCAATTTATGAAAGCAGTTGTATTAACCGGTATCAGCCAGGTAGAATTAAGAGACATGCCACAGCCCGATATTCAAAAGGATACCGATGTTCTATTGAAGATTGAAAGGGTAGGTATCTGCGGTTCCGATGTGCATTACTACGAGGCCGGCAGAATCGGCTCACAAATTGTCGAGTATCCTTACATAATCGGTCATGAGTGTTCTGCTACCGTTAAAGCAGTTGGCAATTCGGTAACCCGCGTTAAGGTTGGTGACGAGGTTGCTGTTGACCCCGCCGTATCCTGCCATAATTGTGTGCAATGCAGGATGGGCAGGGAAAATACCTGTTACAATTTACGTTTTCTCGGCACGCCGGGACAGCTCGGCGGCTGTTTGTGCGAGTATATCGTTATGCCTCAGGAATGTTGTTATCCGACCCATAGCAGGATTAATCTTGAGCAGGCCGCTTTGTGTGAGCCGTTATCTATTGCTGTATATTCGGTCAAACAGGCGAAATTGCCGGAAAGTGCTGACATCGCAATTTTTGGTTCAGGCCCTATTGGTTTGAGCACATTTGTCAGTGCAAAAGCAGAAAATGTAAGCTCATGCTATATGACCGACAAAATTGAAGAACGCATCGAGGCGGCTGAAAAAGCCGGCGCTACCTGGGTCGGGAACCCTGACAGACAGGATATCGTTAAGGAAATTCTTGAGCGGCAACCCGATGGAGTCGACGTCGTATTTGAATGTGCAGGTCAGCAGGAGACCATCGACGAAGGTGTTGATGTGCTCAGGCCGGGTGGAACGCTAATACTTACCGGTATTCCACGGCTCGAAAGAATATCTTTGGCTATTGATAGAATCCGTAGAAAAGAAATTAAAATTATCAACATAAGAAGGCAAAATCAATGCATTCAGCCGGCTGTTGATTTGATTGCTTCGGGGAAAGTAAACGTGGACTTTATGATAACACATCATTTTTCAGTTGACCAGGCAAAGGAAGCGTTCGATTTGGCTGCCGGATATCACGATGGCGTAATCAAGGCTATGATTACCCTGTAGGTCTAAATAGAAGTTATATTTTATTTGGAGATTAAACTTGATGAGTTGGCTCGGTTTGGAAGAAAAAGTAGCAATCGTTACCGGCGGGGCTTCTGGAATTGGTAAAGCTGTTTGTCAGGGCCTGGCTGAAGTTGGTGCCAAGGTGGTTGTGGCTGATGTGGATGAAGCCGGTGCTATGCGGACAAAGGATGAGTTGAAAGACAGTTTTGGTGGCGAGCATATTTCTATAACGGCGGATGTTACCAGCAAGCCAAGTGTTGACAATATGGTTCAGTCCACTCTCAAATCTTTTGGTCGAATCGATGTTCTTGTCAATAATGCCGGCATTCTTATTCCGCGTTTGCTTGTGGACCCGGCAGGCAAAGAAGAAATAACCGGGGAAATATGGGATAAAATGATCTCAATAAATCAGAAAGGGTATTTTCTATGTGCTCAGGCGGTTGCCCGAGTAATGATTCAGTCCGGCAGAGGTGGCGTAATAATTAATATGACTTCCGAATCCGGCCTTGAGGGATCAGAAGGTCAAAGTGTTTATGCTGCGACAAAGGCGGCCATTTACACTATGACTCGCTCCTGGGCGAAGGAGTTGGGCAGGCACAATATCCGGGTTGTCGGCATCGCACCGGGAATAGTGGAGCAGACTGCTTTGCGGTCTGAGGAATATGAACGTGCGCTGGCCTATGCGAGAGGAATAACAGTCGAAGAGCTGCGTCGGAAGTATAAGCAGGTTGCTATTCCACTGGGAAGAAGCGGCAAGCTCAGTGAGGTTGCCAACGCGATATGTTTTTTGGCCTCTGACCGTGCCAGTTATATTCACGGCACGACTATTAATATTTCAGGCGGCAAGACAAGGGCTTAATACCCGATTAACAAAACAATGCGGAGCGGCTAATTGAAGTATGACATATTCGGTGGAGAAAAAGTCACAGACGACGAGATACGAAATATGAAAAAAGCAAGCATTGTCAGTATTGGCAATGAACTTCTCACTGGCCAGACTATAGGCACTAACGCTGCGTATCTGGGTGAAAAATTACTCTCAATCGGCATACCTGTTGTCAGCTTTTATACCGTTGCAGATGACATAGATTCGATTGTGCGGTCATTTAGTTTGGCGGCCGAAGATGCTGATATAATTCTGGCAACCGGAGGACTTGGGCCGACCGATGATGATTTGACCCGTCAGGCGATGGCAAAGTTCTTATGTGCAAAATTGCGATTACAAGACGAGCTTTTACAAAAAATAAAGGATTTCTTTACCAGCCGAAATCGACAAATGCCCGAAAAAAATAAGGTTCAGGCGTATATCCCTGCCGGTTCAGGAGCCATCGTTAATAATCTTGGAACAGCTCCCGGAATTATGGCCAGGGTAGGGGCGGTTCGCGAACCGCCCCTACTTATTGCTTTACCCGGAGTGCCGTCGGAAATGAAACAAATGTTTGAGGAATCTGTTCTGCCGGAGCTAAAAAAACTTGCCCGCCTTACATCTGGTGGGCAAGCTGCCGGCCAATTCATAGCAATAAGAAAACTCAATTGTTTTGGGGCAGGTGAATCGAACATTGCAGAGCTGCTCGGCCCACTTATGCAGCGCGCAAGGAATCCGCTAATCAATTGCACTGTCCATTTTGGTATAATTACACTGGCTATTATCGCCACCGCGGAAAGCAAAAGCCAGGCCAGGCAAATGGCCGAAAAAGACGAAGAGTTATTGCGAAGCACACTTGGAAAGCTTGTTTATGGCACGGATGAGCAGACTCTGGCAGAAGTGGTGGGTGAAAAGCTGGCCCAACAGCGAAAAACAATTGCCGTGGCCGAATCCTGCACAGGCGGCATGTTGGCAAAGTTGCTGACCGATATACCAGGGGCAAGCAGATATTTTAAATATGGCTGGATTACGTATAGCAACGATGCTAAAACAAGCGAGCTTGGTGTTCCCGCTGAGTTGATTGAAAAATATGGAGCTGTTAGCGAGCAGGTTGCATCGGCTATGGCCCGTGGTGCAAGACGCAAAGCCGGAGCAGATTTTGCCATTGCTACAACCGGTATAGCTGGTCCAACTGGTGCAACTGAACAAAAGCGAGTTGGTTTGGTATATATTAGTGTGGATTCATCCGATGATGCCGAAACAAAACGTTTTACCTTTTCTCACGGCAGAAATTTCGTCCGACTCATGGCGGCGCAAGCAGCTCTAAACATGCTTCGGTTAAGATTATAGATTTGACTAACTGTATTGAAATTGTTATAATAATTCACACGTATATTAGCAAAATATGGGTTAATTATGGCTAAGAAACGCCGACATTTGGGTGAGATTCTCTATAAAGCCGGCCTGGTAGAAAAACAGGCGATTATCGACGCGATTAAAACCTCAAAGACCAAAAAGAAACGTCTCGGAGAAGTATTGCTCGAGCTGGGTCTAGTTAATCAGGACAATCTCACAAAGGCGATAGCGATGCAGTTTGGACTGGAGTACGTGAACCTGGATAAGATTACCATTCCATCCGACGCTGCAAAGCTCATCCCTGAAGAGCTTATAAAAAGGCATAATGTTTTGCCTCTGGGTATGAATAACGGAAAATTGAGATTGATTATCAGCGACCCGTTGGATTTGGAAATGATGGACGCAATTAGATTTCGCACGAATGCCGATTTGGAGTGCTATCTTGCGAATCCTGTGAAAATTCGTTTGTTTATTAAGGATTCATTTGACCTGGTGAAGAGAGAGGATGACGACCGGCTAAAACATAGTATTGATGCGACTGCTGCAGAACTTGCTGAGGCCGGTCATGAATTGCAAGCTGAAACTCTGCGTGCTCAGGCCGAAGGGGGCGACCAGGAAGGCCCTATTATTAGGTTGGTAAACCTGATTATTGACAATGCTTATTATATGAGGGCCAGCGATATACATATTGAGCCGATGGCCGATAGAGTCCGTGTTAGATACCGTGTTGATGGTGTCTGCTTGGAGAAGGATAATATACCCAAAAATATGCAGGCGCCGCTGATTACACGAGTCAAAATTCTCTCCGGTATGGATATTGCCGAAAAAAGATTGCCGCAGGATGGTCG
>CAZBWE010000018.1:0-7121 GCA_964495465.1 uncultured Pirellulales bacterium | reverse complement strand
TCAAAATTCTCTCCGGTATGGATATTGCCGAAAAAAGATTGCCGCAGGATGGTCGTATTAAGCGAATTATTGGCGACCAGGACATCGATTTTCGTGTTTCTGCTTTGCCGGGTTACCACGGTGAAAGTGTTGTGCTTCGTATCTTGAGGCGTGATGCGGTGAATATCGGAATCGAATCGCTTGGTTTTGAGCACGACCATTATGAGCAGTTTCAGAAGATTATCAAAAGACCAAATGGTATTTTCCTTGTTACTGGTCCGACCGGTAGTGGAAAAACCACAACCTTGTATGCGGCATTACAGGAACTTAACAAGCCGGATAAGAAAATTGTTACCGCTGAAGACCCCGTAGAGTATAACTTCGATGGGATGAATCAGTGTCAGGTCAGAGAAGAAATTGATTTGACATTCGACAAGATTCTAAGGGCAATGCTCAGGCAGGCACCGAATATTATACTCATTGGTGAAATTCGTGACGGTGTTGTTGCGGATATTGCTATTCAGGCAGCGCTTACTGGCCACCTGGTTTTCAGCACTTTGCATACGAACGATGCACCAAGTGCTATTACACGTTTGATAGATATGGGTATCAAGCCGTTCCTCGTAGCAAGCTCAATACAGGCAATTATGGCACAGCGGCTGATTAGAGTTATTTGTAATAAATGCAAAGTAATTGATGAAAATCCGGACCATTTTTATTTGCAGCAGCTCGGCATCACACCAGAGGAAATAGAAAAGAATCCCATCCACAAAGGCAGCGGTTGTAGTCAATGTCAGGGTACCGGCTACAAAGGACGAATCGCCATATTTGAGATGTTTGAGATGAACAACGAGATAAGGGAACTGGCCTTTGTAAAGGCACCTACGGGCGATTTGAGAAAAGCTGCCCATGCAAGCGGTATGAGAACGCTGAGGGAGGATGGCAAAATCAAAGTTCTAAAGGGAATCACGACTCCGGAAGAGATAGTAAGAATAACGCAGACGGAAGGTGTGCTCGTAGAATAATCATTTTTTGTATTGAGGTTTTCAAATGGCAACAGTCAATATGGACAGGTTATTGCAGGCCTGTTTTACACAGGGTGCTTCTGATATTCACATTGTCGTTGGTCGTCCTCCGGTCCTGAGATTAGACGGACGGCTACGGTCTCTGGAGACAAAGGTTCTCGAGCCTGATGATACCGCGGCTTTAATGAAAAGTATCACTCCTGAAAGAAATCAACAAGAACTACAGGAGGAAGGTGGGACCGACTTTGGCTTTGCTTTCGGGGACCAGGGGAGGTTTCGTGTTTCAATTTTCCGGCAGAAAGGTAATATCTCGATCGTATTACGTCTTATACCGAATAAAATTATGTCTTTTGAGGAAATCGGCTTACCAAAGATTTGTTCCGCCTTGTGTCGTAGGCCAAGAGGCCTGTTTTTGGTTACAGGTCCAACCGGAAGTGGCAAAACTACTACTCTTGCTTGTATGATAAATTATATTAACGAAAACTTTGACCGCCATATTATAACAGTTGAGGACCCAATAGAATATTATCATCCACACAAAAAATCCATTCTTAATCAGCGTGAAGTGGGCGTTGATGTCCCGAGTTTTGGTGAGGCCTTAAGAAGAGTTTTGAGAATGGACCCGGATGTTATTTTGGTTGGTGAATTACGTGACCTCGAAACTATAGAAGCGGCAGTTAGAGCAGCAGAAACAGGCCACCTTGTTTTCAGCACCGTCCATACAACAAGCGCAGCTGGAACGATTACAAGAATAATCGATGTTTTTCCTGTTAACCAGCAGGAGCAGATTCGAATTCAGTTAAGCAGCAATTTGATAGCTGTTCTCAGCCAGGCCTTGTGTCCTTTAGCAGCAGGAAAAGGAAGGATTGCTGCTTATGAGTTTATGGTTGTAACTCCTGCCATTGCTAATCTTATTCGTGAGAACAAAACCTACAGAATTGATTCAAGCATCCAAACTGGCAAAAAGTTAGGCATGCAGCTTCTTGATGAGCACCTATGGCAGCTTTATGAAATTGGTAAAATAACCCTCGAAGAAATGATTGATAAGGCCAGACAGCCTGGCGATTTGCAGGATAAAGCTATTGCTAAAATGAGTGCATTGAGAGGTAAGGCTAAGGAAAAGAAAAAGGCGGCAAAAAAAGAGATGGAGGATATTGGTCCCATCCTAAGGACATAAGCTGTAAAAACGGTTGTTTTAAGTGTAGTCTCAGTTCAATAGTTACTAATTTCCAAAAATATCATTTTTTATTCATATGTGTTGTTAATTTGATTTTAACGAGGGGGCAAGCGTTGTTATTTCACAGCCACTTTATCTAAATTGTCAAGTTTTACACATAAATTGTTTAACAATATAACATTATATACAATAACAAATTATTTAAACGATTAAGATTTAGTAGCATTTTATCTATTTTTACATATTTATAGGGTCAAACCGCGGTAAAAAAAATCTTCATTTTTAGGTTATTAATGTATAATCCAATAGTCTTAATAACTAACTGTCTATTATATAATTTATTTGCCAAAAAGCTTTTAATGTTATATAATAAGATTGATATGATAGGAATTGATTTTGAGGTGAAACTCAAATGGACAAAATAAAGACAGAACAAATAAGTATTCCCATAGAGCAATTAAGAGACAGAACAATTGGAAGAATACTTATAAAAATGGGGGCCTTAAGCAGAGAAAAAGTCCATGAATGCCTAAAAATTCAGCAGCAGAGGCATGGTGATATAAAAATAGGTGAAATCTTTATTGAGTTGGGGCTGATTAATGAAAAACAACTTCAGATTGCTTTAGCAGCACAAAGGGGGATGGAGTATGTCAACATATCAGATATTGAAATCGAAAATAACGTAATTGATAAAGTTCCAATGCAGATGGCAAAGACTTACCACATTGTGCCAATCGAATACAATGAGTCACAAAACGAGCTGACTGTTGTTCTTGATAATGCAGAAAATTTCAGGGCAACCGATGATTTAAGCACACTTATGGGATATAAGGTTAACGCAAAGATGACCGACCCTGAGTTTTTGGACAAAGCTTTAACAAAATATTATGGGACTGAGCAGGATGAAAACATAAACGAATTGATAGATGAGATACAAAGCGATAGTTTCCTTGCAGAATTTGAAGGAAGAAATCAGAGTATCGACCTTGATGAATTGAAAGAATTGTCTGAGTCAAATCCTGTAAAAAAGTTACTGAACCTTGTTTTACTGCAGGCAATACGCGATAAGGCCTCAGATATCCATTTTGAGCCGTTTGAAAAAGAATATAAGATGAGATACCGTATTGACGGTGTCCTTTACGAGATGATTCCACCGCCAAAATATATTGCAGCAGCTCTTAGCTCGCGTATTAAGGTTATGGCAGACTTGGATATTGCCGAGAGGCGGCTCCCCCAGGATGGGCGAATTTCGCTAACTGTGCACGGTAAGCCGGTAGATTTGCGGGTCAGTGTTCTTCCTACGATGTTTGGGGAAAGTGTTGTACTTCGTGTTCTTGACCGTTCTCAGGTAACTTTTGACTTAGCCAAACTCGGCTTGAGACCTGAAGACCACAAATTAGTAAGGCAGCTTATTCACAAGCCAAACGGTATCATAATTGCAACGGGACCAACAGGGTGTGGAAAAACAACCACCCTTTATTCAGCTATGCATGAACTAAACGATGTAGAGACGAAAATCATTACTACCGAGGACCCCGTTGAGTATGATATAGACGGGCTTATTCAGATTCAGATTAAAACGAGTATCGGTCTTACTTTTGCAAGATGTCTGCGCTCAATTTTGCGTCAAGACCCGGATATTATATTGGTTGGAGAGATCCGTGACCTTGAAACAGCGGAAATAGCAGCTCAGGCCTCTCTAACGGGCCATGTGGTATTCACCACACTGCATACCAATGACGCTCCAAGTTCGATAGCAAGACTTTTAGATTTGGGCGTTGAGCCGTTTCTTCTTACTGCAACAATAGAAGGGATTATTGCACAGCGGCTGGTTAGAAAAATATGCGAAAACTGCAAAACAGAATTTGAGCCGAATGAAAAGCAATTAATTGGATTGCAGCTTAGTCCTGAAGATATCAAAGGAAAAAAGTTTTATTACGGCCGAGGATGTGACAGATGTAACAGAACCGGTTACAGGGGACGAATTGGTATTTTTGAGATTATGGTGTTTAACGATGAAATACGTGACCTGGTTATGAAGCAGGCTTCGACAAGTATTTTACGTTCTGCCGCTCAAAAAGCGGGCATGAGGTTGTTACGAGATAATGGCTTGTCAGCCATATATGACGGAATTACAACCGTGGATGAGGTTGTGAAAGAAACAATTATGGAAGAAATGTAAGAGGGATTGGCAGTTTATGAATCGGGATACAATAACTAAATCTTGGTCATGGGGAGGTATTTAAAATGGCTGTTTTTCAATATTCGGCACTGGATGCGCAGGGATTGGAGATAAAAGACGAGATTGAAGCCCTCAGCGAGAAGGAAGCGATAAGTAAGATACGGAATCTTGGGTATTTCCCCACGAAGGTCCGCTCGCGTGGTGCTGCAAAAAAAGCAGCGGAGAGGGCAGCTGCAAGGCCTAAAGCCAGGCGTGGCGCCGGCGGCAAGGTCAAAGTCAAGTTTATAACTCAGTTCGCAAGGCAGCTATCCACGCTACAGGATGCGGGTTTGCCTATTTTACGCTCGCTTCGGATTCTTGAGGAGCAGCAAAAGGCAGGCACATTTAAGAGGGTGGTTGGTTACGTGGCTGATGACATTGAAGGAGGTTCGACATTGTCGGAGGCGATGGCCAGATTCCCACGGACTTTTAATCGGCTGTTTGTGAATATGGTGGCTGCGGGCGAGGCCGGCGGTGTGCTTGACCTAATATTGGCACGTGTGGCTGATTTTATGGAAAAAGCCCAAAAGCTAAGATCCCGAGTTAAAGGTGCAATGATTTATCCTGCAGTGGTTTTAAGTGCTGCTTTTATTATTTTGCTTGTATTAATGTGGAAAGTGATACCTACTTTTACTGATGTGTTGACTGAGATGGCGGAGGGTGCGCCGCTTCCGAAGATCACGCAGATAGTGCTGTCAATAAGTGGCTGGATAGCATACAGATATGGATGGGCCATTTTATTAGCTGTGCCGTTTATCATTATTTTTCTGTTAAAAATAATCAAGCGATTTCGCATTGGTAGATTGGTTCTGGATACTATTACGCTGAAGCTGCCTGTGATTGGCCAGCTTATCAGTAAATCGTCGATTTCGCGCTGGACAAGGACGTTGGGAACGTTAATAGGTGCCGGTGTTCCGATTTTGGATGCTATCAATGTTACGAGTGAGACATCGGGAAATGAGGTATTTGCCAGGACGCTCATCAATGTTCATGACTCCATCAGGCAGGGCGATACCTTTGCCGGGCCATTGCGGCAGTCCAAGACTGTCGATTTGATTGTTTCCAATATGGTCGCCGTGGGCGAGGAGACGGGCGACCTGGACAAGATGCTTTTGAAAATAGCTGACAACTACGATGAGCAGGTTGATGTGCTGGTCAGCTCGTTGATGTCTATGCTTGAGCCGATTATTATTGTCGTGCTTGGCGGTATCGTTTTGGTCATCGTCCTGTCCATATTTTTGCCGATGATATCAATTATTCAGACTTTGGGCGCCAGCGGGGGATAGGGAGAAATTTATATTCTTTAATTACTAAAATAAGAATCATTTAACTGAAATAAGGAGAAATAAAATGAAGCCGATTATCAGACAATCAAACAAGAACGGTGCGTTTACCATTATAGAGCTGCTGACGGTTATGAGCATCATCGTGATTCTGATAGGTCTTCTTGTGCCGGCCTTGAACAGGGTCAGGATATATGCCAAGGAGGTAAGGCAAAGGGCCCAGTTTCACAGTATGGATGCTGCTTTGGAGCTTTTCAATAATGAGTTCGACGGTTATCCGCCCTCTAGTGCTATGGATCCGATTGGTGAGACATACTGTGGTGCGATGAAGCTTTGCGAGGCAATGATGGGCCAGGATATGCTCGGCTTTCATACGAATTCGGTTTATAGAGAAGATGGTATGGATGTTACAGGTAATTATGACCTGTATCCTCCAACTCTGGATCCAGACAACTTAAAAGCCAGGAAAGGCCCGTTTCTGCCGTTGGAAAGTGCCAACGCCTACACTATGGGAGAGATATACCCGACAGCAGATGTACAACAAGCACAAATTGACCCTTGTAGTTTCGTTTTATGCGACGTTTATACACGAGAAATGCGAAGCGGCCAAAAGACCGGTATGCCCATACTTTACTATAAGGCGAACACAGCCAACAACTTACACTATCCGACCAGCGGCCTGCCATCAGGACCTAATGAAGATGCAGGTAACGTTTATAATTACTATGATAATCATGATTTGGTCTATCTTGGTAAACCATGGATACCAGGTACTTTGGGCCAGCTAGAAAAGCGGCACAGTCTTGTTGATCCTGTGAGATTTTATAAGAGTACAAAGAATTATAAGATTACGACTGCTGATAGACCTTACAGGGTGGATTCTTATATCCTGCTTTCCGCGGGATATGATAATGAATATGGAACGGCTGATGATATATTCAACTTTGACTGGAAATATATGCCGTAATAGAAGTCAAGGTAAATCGTTTGAAGAACGGTTAAATGTTATTGGAAAATGTTTATAAAAGATACAAGGGAAAAGGCGATGAAAAAGATAATAGTTATTGGAATAACAATGGTTGCACTTTTAGGTGCAAATCAGGCGCAGGCCGAAGGTTGTGAGATTGTAAACGGCAGTTTCGAGGACGACGGCTGGGTAGATTTCCCGCCAGCGCCCGGTGAGCCGAATGGCTGGGATGTTAATGTTCCATCCGGTGAATTTTATGGGTACATACACAGGGATTGGCCAACAGAAGGAACCTATAATTTGACTCTTTATACCAATTATTTTCATACGTTTGATGTTAATGATACTGCAATGGTTTCTCAGGAGCTTAACCTGACAGATGCTAATGAGATTATCTTTGATTTAAGACTGGACACGGATTCGTCAGTTTGGGACCCGAGTAAGGCCATTGCTGTTGTGCTGATTGATG
>CAZBWE010000017.1:0-34225 GCA_964495465.1 uncultured Pirellulales bacterium | reverse complement strand
CGGGTCCGGCTTTATACAATTTCGATGGTTATACCTGAGATAAAGCGCTTCAAGTATATCTTTTATTTTAATTAAACGCTTACGCACTAATCAAATCAAAGTCTTAAATTTTTCGAGCAAATCCTGAAGCTTTTCGATATTCACTTCACGCTCGTATAACGGCCTTTTGTCTTTTTTATATGTGCCGATATTTTCTTCAAAAGTTGTCTTACTCGTATTGGTATAGAATATTCCGAGCGGCAGCTTCTCAGTTTCTATCGCTTTTTTGAAAGCCTTGTTTCTATCGGTAACCTGATGAGAGTCACGCAGATAATAGGTATGCTCCTTGAACCACTGAAAGGTGTTGATTTTATTAAACGAGACACACGGCTGGAATATATCAACAAGTGCGTATCCTTTATGCGTGATGGCCTTTTTCAATATCTCTTTTGTCTTGTCCATATCACCGGCGAAGGCCCTTGCGACAAAACTTGCATCCAGCGCAATAGCTACTGCGATTGGATTAAACGGCTCAAGAAATACACCATTTATCTGCACCTGCGTCTTGAAACCTAATTGGCTCGTCGGCGATGCCTGTCCTTTTGTCAGGCCATAGACCATATTATTGTGAACAATGTTGGCGATATTAGGATTGCGCCGGATGGTATGAATAAAATGGTTGCCGCCTTCACCGTACATATCGCCGTCACCACTCTCGGCGATGACCGTTAGAGCCGGATTGGCCGCCTTTATGGCAGTAGCTGCCGGTAGTGCCCGGCCGTGAAGGCCGTTAAAAATATTGGTCTTAAAATAATGGGGAATCTTGGCCGCCTGGCCGATGCCCGACACAAGAACCAAATTCGTCGGCTCAATATCCATTTCGGAAAGGGCCTTTTTCAGCGTGTTGAGAATTCCAAAATTGCCGCAGCCCGGGCACCAGGCAATATCAATTTCACCCATATCAAATTCTTTAATATTCATCGCTTCTCTCAATCCAGAAAAGCTTTCAGCTTTTCGACAAGCTCTTCAACGGTGAAACTCAGGCCGTTATACTTCAAAACCTTCTTATCAATATCTATACCCGTGTGAAGCTTAACCTGTTTTGCAAACTGCCCTGTAGCATTATTTTCAACAATGATAGTTCTTTCGGCTCTGTTAAGAAAATTTTCGGTCTCTTTAGGCAAAGGATGCACCTGATTAAAATGAAGAAAAGCAATATCGTCCCTTTCCAAATTCTTCACCGCCTCATCCACAATGTTATAAGTTGAGCCCCAACATATTATCAGCTTCCTGTAATTCTTCGGCCCGACGAGTTGAGGCGGTATAGAATCTTTAACCAGCGCATTACCTTTCTTCAGGCGTTTATCCACCATCTTTACCCTTAAGTCGAGGTCTTCTGTGATGTGGCCGTGCTCATCATGCTCATCACTATCAACACAAACAAGCCCCTGACCAAAAGCGGGGATACCGCGAGGTGAGATGCCATCTGCCGTAAGCTCGAACCTTCGATATTCTTTTTCGGTTCTGACTATGTGCTTTTCGGCCTTTATATCCGACAGGTCGAATCGTGCTGTGTTATAATAACTATCCAGAAAATACTGGTCTGTCAGCACAAAGACCGGCACCTGATATTTATCAGCAAGACCAAATGCCTTGCCAGTCAGAGAAAAGGCCTCTTCAAGTGTCCCGGGAGCAAGAATTATCCTCGGAAATTCACCGTGTCCGGCATAGAGTGCAAGCTCAAGGTCACTCTGCTCAGTCCTGGTGGGCAGCCCAGTAGCCGGTCCCGGCCGTTGGCCAAGATGAATCACAACAGGCGATTCCAGCATCGCCGAAAGACTCAATCCTTCCACCATCAACGCAAAACCTCCACCAGAGGTCGTAACCATCGCCCTTGCACCGGCATACCAGGCGCCAATCGCCATATTAATCGCGGCAATTTCATCCTCCGCCTGTTCTGCTATGATGTTAAATTCTTTTGCGTGTTGTGAAAGAAAAACCAGTACAGCCGTTGATGGTGACATCGGATATGAAGATATAAAATTGCACCCGCCAGCTATTGCCCCTGAGGCCACGGCCTCTGCGCCGCTTAAAAGAATCTGGTCTTTAACATTAGCATTCGGTTTTACACCAATTTTAATCTTTCCCGAATCAGTCAAATCACAACCAAGTTTGTGACCAGCCTTTGCCGCCTCGAGATTCTTGCTTACAACATCATCGGATTTCCCAGAGAAATACTTCCTGATGTAATCATTCACCAACTGCAAATCGACTCCCAAAAATCCAGCAACCACACCAACCGCCACGATGTTCGAATAAATCTTGTCACCAATATCCGTGGCAATCTTGGTAAAAGGCACCTCGATGCAAACACAGCCGCCCTGCTCAGAAATTACGTCAAAATTTTCGGCCTCCGACAGGATTATCGTCTCGGGTGAAATCCTCTTTTGCACGTGCTGGAGAGCATCTTTATCCAACGGAATAAGAACATCTATCCGATTGACAACAGACCTGACCGGCTTCGAAGATACCCTTATTTCGGTCGAATTCGTCCCGCCTCGGATCCGAGACATATACTCTTTCGTTGCAAAGACATTGAAACCGGCAAGTTTCAGGACCCTCGTTAATACATACTCAATAGTCTGAATACCCTGGCCTGCCTGCCCACACAGCACAATCGAAATATCATCCGTATTAGTCATAGATATAACTTCGTTTTGTTATAACAAACTCAAATGGTTCTGAAATCCTAATATTCATCAAGATGATTGAATTCTGCATTTTCAAGCCAAGTCTCAGGACGAGAGATAAACTCGATTATGTTTTCGAGCAAAAAATAATGTTTCTTCTCTTCTTCCGCCAATTTCAAGAAAATGTCCTTTTGATATTCTCCTTTTACTTCGTTTGCTTTTTCCAAATAGAAATCCTGGCTTTTCTTTTCGATATCCTGGGCCTTTACGTAAAGATCTTTTTGCTCGATATCAGAACCAAACTTTTCATCAGATTCTTTCAACTGAACAAAAATATTTTTAGCGCTGGACAAAATAGTCGTTTCAACCATCTGTGGCTTTTCAGTTTTCATTTTCTTGACGGTATTAAAGTGTTTTACCTCTTCATCTGCTAATATTGTTAATATGGTTTTTAATCCCTTATTCTCAGTCTGCTGGGCCAATTGACGATAATAATCTTCGCCATCTTTCTCCATTTGCATTGCATATTCAAATATATCCATTTCCCCACTTCCCTTCGTTTAACAACTTACGAAACCATCGGATTCTACACATAACATAACTGGCCAATAGGTTATTTAGCCGTTTATTCACCGAGCACCGCTGTCTCAAATTCCTCGAAGCCCATCTTCTCAATCATCGAGCCCAACCTCTGATGCGGCCTGGCATTAGTTTTATAGTATCGGATAATCTTATCAACCAGCTCAAGTGCCTGCACCTGCGAGAGCTCTGCGGCAAGCTCACGCGATAATCTCGGCTTTGCTCCGCCATTTCCACCGACCAGCAGCTTCCAGCCCTTCGGCATACCGACCAGGCCGACATCCTTGATGCAGGTCTCGCCGCACTGATTGGGACAACCGCTCACGCCAATTTTCAGCTTTCCCGGCAGATCAAGTCCGTGATATTTCTCATCAAGCTTCATTCCCATAGCCAGACTATCCTGAATGCCACGTTTGCAAAAAGTCGTTCCCGGACAGGCCTTGACGCTCCTTACGCAAAGCCCAATCGCCGCACCGGGCCGCATCTCAAGCTCGGACCAGACGTTATCAACATCCTCTTCCTTCAAACCTACAATTGCGATTCTTGCAGCGCTGGTTATTTTAAGCGCCGCCGCTCCATACTTCTCAGCCACATCGGCAAGCTTGCGCAAAGTTCCCGGCTGAACGACACCACACGGAATATGCGGCGCCACTGCATAGGTCTGTTTATCCCGCTGAATGATTACCCCTTTTTCGCCGTCTTTCAGCATATTAATCTCCTTGTAATAATCTTATTCCTTACATTCCAATCTTTGCGGCTGCTCATAAGAATAGAAGCAAACCCAGGGCCATAACCATCATACCCGCAACCAGTCCATAAGCCGCCAGATGAGGATGGCCATATTCTCTCGCAGCCGGCAGAAGCTCATCGAGCGATATAAATACCATAATGCCCGCCACCGAGGCAAAGACTATTCCGAAAACTATATCGTTAAGAAACGAAAAAAGAACCAAATAGCCGACCAATGCACCAACCGGCTCAGCGAGGCCTGAAAGAAACGAATAAACGAACGCCTTTTTCCTGCTGCCCGTCGCATAAAATACAGGAATCGAAACCGCAATACCTTCGGGAATATTATGTATCGCTATAGCGACAGCTATCGCTATTCCGAGCTTCGTATCCTTCAGGGCGCTCATAAAGGTGGCAAATCCCTCCGGGAAATTGTGAATCGCAATTGCCAGCGCGGTAAACAGACCCATTCTGTAGAGCTTATTGAATTTAGCTGCCAAATCCGGCTCGTCCATCTCCTCGGCTCTGTGGGCCTCGTGCGGATTTTCAAAGTCCGGCACGAGCCTGTCTATAATACCAATAAAAATAATGCCTGCGAAAAATGACGCAACAGCAGCCCAGTATCCGTTAGCTTGGCCCAAGTCAACGACAAGACATTGCTTTGCTTCGGGAAATATCTCAACAAACGAAACGTATATCATAACGCCCGCTGAAAAACCAAGGGCGCCGGAAAGCAGCTTTGTGTTGGTTCGCTTTGCAAAAAATGCCAGGGCACTGCCAAAGCCGGTCGAAAGACCGGCAAACAACGTCAATCCCAAAGCTATCGAGACACTATGAATTCCCATACTCTTACCGACTTACCTCAGATTCCAACATCTTTTTCCACCTGTTGATATGGCCATACTCGCTCATCAGCTTTTGACGAGTTTTCGCCACTTTCGGCCATCGGTTTCGATAAGATTATCCGCCTCAGGGAAACTTTCCGAACCCGCCGGATACCGGCAAGGGATAGAAGCGTCACTCTCCCAGGCCTGCAATATAGGTGTCAATAATCGCCAGGATAAATCCACGCTATCCTGTCTTGTAAAAAGCGTCTGGTCGCCAACCATGCAATCCAGAAGCAATCTCTGGTAAGCTTCAGGCATCTCAACGCCAAAGACATCGCTGTACTTAAAATTCATATTCAACGTGCTCATACAAAGTTTTGAGCCGGGCTGCTTGGCCTGAAAGCTAAGGGAAATACCTTCCTCCGGCTGAATCTGGAATATGAGGATATTAGCAGGTATATCTCCAAGGCCGGTTGAAATAAACAAAGAATGCGGAACTCTTTTGAATGTTACAGCGATTTCGGTAACTTTTTTCGCAAGCCGTTTGCCGGTTCGAAGATAAAACGGCACATCCTTCCACCTCCAGTTGTCAATAAAGAGCTTTGCAGCGACGAAAGTTTCTGTTTTGGAATTTGCATCAACATATGGTTCCTCCCGATACCCAACAACCTGTTTGCCGTTAATCGAGCCGGTTTCATATTGACCACGGACCCAAAAATCGTTTATCTGTTCAGATTTAATTTGCCGAACTGATTGCAGCAATTTTGCTTTCTCATCCCTTATATGGTCCGGCTCAAATGACACAGGCGGCTCCATCGCTATCAAAGAAAGCATCTGGAGCATATGATTCTGAAAAATGTCCCTAATAGCTCCGGCTTTATCATAATAACCGCCGCGATGCTCGACTCCGACAGACTCAGATATTGTAATCTGAACGTGGTCAATGAAATTGCGATTCCAGACCGGCTCAAAAATGGCATTGGCAAAACGGAACATCAGAATATTCTGGACGGTATCTTTTCCGAGATAGTGGTCTATGCGATAAATCTGCGATTCGTCAAAACACTGATGAATCGCATTATCCAGCTCTATGGCACTTTTCAGGTCGTTGCCGAACGGCTTTTCCACAACCAGCCGGACACGCTGCTTCAAATCCAGGTTAGCCGGACACGACAGGCCTGCTGAACCGAGCCGCTCAACTATCGTGCCATACAAAAACGGCGGAACAGCAAGGTAAAAAATACGACTGCCGTCAACTCTGCGCTGTTTATCAAATTCGGCAGACCTTGCCTTAATATTGTCATAGAACGCATCATCGCTGTAATCGCCGTCTATATAGTAGAGCTTTTGCGTAAAAGAACTTAAATCCTTTGCTGATACATCACTGACATTTTCCTTTATTGACCGCCGTGCGATTTCGCGAAACTCTCTGTCCGACAGCTCCTTCCTACCGCAACCTAAAAGATAAAACCTTTCATCAAGCAAACGCTTTTCAAAAATATCGAAAATGCTCGGCAGCAGCTTGCGCTGAGCCAAGTCTCCGGACGCCCCAAAAACAACAAACGCGTTTGGCGGAACTGCTGCCTCAACCCATAGATTACCCTTTTGAGCTACGGCCGGCCGAATTTCCTGCATAATGCTAATCCTGCTACTTTAACCCTCAACGGGCTCAAATTGGTCTTTGCTGGCCCCACATTCCGGGCACACCCAGTCATCCGGCAAGTCCTCAAAACTTGTGCCGGGTTCTACTCCGTTATCAGGGTCGCCCTTGGCCAGGTCGTAAATATAACCGCAAATAAGACATTTATACTTTTTCATTTGTATTTCTCCTTCCCTGGTTTTTTATTTTGGTTCGGTTCTTAATCCAAAACCGGTCGACAAAAGGCATCGGCGACTGTTGCGACAAAATAGAGATTGCAAATCAACCATCTGTCTCTCCATAGACAGTTTTGCCTCGAGCGGTTAACTTAAAATCGAGCTTAACCCTCTATTACATAGACCTAAGCCTTTTCAGCAGAACCGTAATATGGTTAATTTCCTCCATAATAATCTTCTCGATTTTGTCTCTGCCGGCCTTAGCAGGCACTAATTCTTTCAAACCCAGGTAAAAAACAACCGACTCATTTTCAGAATTCACAGCTATATTGATGATTTCCTTCGGCGTCTCTTTGCCGGTCAGTTCTTTTTCTGGAGTAATTTTGCCCTCATAACCCCGAGCGTCAGCCATCGTCTGTAGATACAAAGCTGATTGATTATCAGGGTCGAAAGTTGTCCAGCCCTTCTCCTGGCCGCTGAGCTCTTTCCTCATTTTCTCGAAGGTATCCAGATGGTCATCCTCCATAGCAGCCAGAGCAAGCAGCATTTGCTTTGTCTGCTTATCCGAGGAGTTTTCCGCCGCCTGGCGATAAAACCTGGCCCCGTTTCTTTCTATTTCTTCGGCCATCTCGAAGATTTCATCAGCATTAAAAGTAATACCCATTATGCACCTCTTTCTGCCGCAGCCGGCGGCGTAAATACACGCTGTCCCAATTCACGGTCGAGCATAAACAGCCCGCTCGGGGCATTTTCCATATTTTTCATCTGCTGCACTATCTCATCAGCGGACGATTCTTCTTCAACCTGCTCATTAACAAACCACTGCAAAAAGGAATTCGTCGCATGGTCTTTTTCTTCAATAGCCAAATCCACCAGCTTGTTAATCAGCCCTGTCACTTTCTGTTCATGCGTATAAACCGCCTCGAAAACCACCAGCGGTGATTTCCACTCTGTCGGAGGCCCTTCGATGGCCTTTAAGGTTACTTTGCCGCCGCGTTCATTTATGAAATCATAAATCTTCATCGCATGCATCATCTCTTCCTGTGTCTGCACCCTCATCCAGTTGGCAAAACCGTTTAAATTCAACGACTTGAAATAAGACTCCATCGACAGGTATAGATATGCCGAGTACATCTCAGCATTGACCTGTCCGTTCAAGGCCTCTTCCATCTTCTTGCTAATCATTTCCTATCCTTTCCAAAGCCCATGAATATTGCAATGCTCCCGTGCGGAAATGGTACCGGCCTTAATATTGAACACGGCTTCAGGCACATCGCCAGCTTTGAGGAACTGCCGGTAGGCCTTTCCGTCGGCAATAACCTCAATCCACTCTATATGATGTTTCTCTTCCATCGGATGAGGGACGCTTCCGATTTTTACCTTGATGCCGCCGTCAATCTTCTCAATCACCGGCACGTGCTTTTCTTTGCCTTCATCGGCAGTTTTTGCAACGAGAAGTTCCATCGGCTGACCGCAACAAACCAGCTCACCGGCCCCACCGTGAAGGACTTCCACAATATTTCCGCAAACGTTACATTTATAGACTTGAAGTTTCTCAGCCATCATTTACCCCTTTCAAATTGATGGTTTCAATTGTCATTTTTTAACACTTACTAAACCAATATTTGGTTTCTATTTTAATAGTTTGTTGCTTCCAATTCGAAATGCGCCTGTGGATGTGCGCAGGAAGGGCACACAGCGGGCGCTTCTGCACCCTCATGGACGTAGCCGCAGTTCCTACACACCCAGCGGACGGATTTTTCCCGTTTAAAAACTTTACCATCAGTAATATTCTTTGCCAAGGCAATGTAACGGTCCCTGTGGCGAGCTTCAGCAACAGCTATTTTCCTAAACACCTCTGCAATCTCCTTAAATCCTTCTTCGTCGGCGACCTCTGCAAAACCCGGATACATCTCGGTTGTTTCATAGTTCTCACCCGCCGACGCTTGCTCCAAATTCTCAAAAGTATTGCCAATAACACCGGCAGGAAACGCAGCAGCAATCTCCACTTCACCGCCCTGAAGAAACTTGAACTCGCGTTTGGCGTGCTCTTTTTCCTGATTGGCGGTCTCTTCAAAAATGGCCGCAATTTGTTCGTAGCCCTCTTTTCTCGCCTGGCTGGCAAAATATGTGTAACGGTTCCTCGCCTGAGACTCACCTGAAAACGCCGTCAATAAATTCTTTTCAGTCTGTGTACCTTTCAGATTCATTTATTAACCTCCTTTAACGTAAACGTTCCTTCTCATTTTCTAACTCTATTGCACAAATCACAAATCCCCTCAAAATATACGGTCCTTCTCAATATCTTAAACTTCCCGCTAATAACTTTAGGTACGGGTATATTGTCAAATGGTTTGTAGTGAAAATCAATAATTCTTTTGCACTTTATACATTTAAAATGCTGATGCTTCTCCAGATTTCCGTCAAAACGCTTGGCATCGCCCGAACCTTCAACTACTAAGGCCGCACCAATTTCATTCAGCGTCAGCAACGTTCTGTTCACAGTATCGAACGAAATATTCGGCAGTTCCTTCCTTGCCTGCTGATATACTCTTTCTGCGGATGGGTGCTCATTAGATTCAACCAAAATCCTATAGACAACCACCCTCTGCGGCGTAACTCTTAGCCCTCTTTTACGACATTTTAAACGAAATGAAGATATTTTCTGCTCCAATTGTCCGCTAACGCTACTTTTCGGCATAAAACGCTTTCTCTGTTATTTTTTGTAATTAAGCTCCTTGCCCTTTCTTCTATTTGCCTGACACAGACACCACCAACGACAAAATATCAGCTTTTCAGATGCTGTCAACTCTTACTTTGTGTTTAAAAGAAGCAGTCTTTTTCTTATGCAAATACTGATATGAGAATTTTCCAGCGACCATTATATTCTATTCTATACGCTAATATTCTCATTATTCATCCTTTTAGCATCATAAATTTCTTCGTTTCTCGGAGAAAAAACACTCCTGTGCATCAATAAAATATCCAGAATAAATACTATATAGTATATATTCCTATTTGTCAAGCAGGTTCTCGAAAATCGGGAAATTTTTTAATCTGCCTCAAATCTACGAATATCTTCTCTTCGCTAAGAAATCCAACCCCAAAAACACCGAATCCCGCAAAAAGTAAACAACCATAATTCGCCAGATTATGTGTAAGGTATTATTCCTTTGAAATTAGGCAATAAGCTTAAAATAAGAAAAATTTTGAGTATTTAATCGATGCAGAAACCCTTCTCTTTGTTACCTAAATAACCCAAATAAACTAATTTTTCCTTTATCATCATCAAAAGTGTTGGTTATATAAATCTAATTGGTTAAAAAATCCTCCTAAAATAACAAAAAAATGATTTACAGCAAAAAAATACTTTGCAACATCTACACTGAATTAAAAAAATCAAAAAAATTTCCTCTGTTAACAAAGCTGCCCTATGTCGTTACCAACAAAACAGTTACACAACTAATTATATAAAAATCCATTTAATTATCGGTCGTAGAATAATTTCTACTGTCTTTGAAGCAATTACCGAAAATAAACTGTAATTTTTAAAAAAATTTTATTTGACAACTTGATATACCTTGATAGAAAATCTCCCATAGTGGTGAGTACGGGTACCAAGTTGAGAAAGACCATTGTTCCTGATATGTAAGTGTAAGCACCGGATAAATGTAAAAAGATTTGTTTCAAGTAATATATTTTTAATTGTATCCTGCTCCGGTAAAACCGCTTTTGTTCACATAACAAGAACGGTTTTGGCTAAGTTAAAGCAAACAATGGATTTTGCGATAAGTCAAAGGAGTTTGGCTTTTCGAAGGAGGTAAACGCAGGAGGCAAAAGTGCGGGGATTAAAGCCTGTCGATGGCTGCACCTTAAAGGGGTGCTTCTATTGCATAAAGCCTTCAGAAATTGAATACACAACTGATATATGAACGGATAGTATCATGGAGGCAGAAAAAACGAGACGTTCACGCAAAGAAGAGCAACAAAACAACGAAGGGTCGAAAAATCTTCTTGAAAAGCTGCGGGAGCAACTGTATTCATCCAACGGCTCAATCAGACGGCAAGCTGGTTTCAATTTATCCTGGATGCAGGAAGACGGGCTGGAAATTCTAAAAGGGGCCTTGTTTAGCAATTCTCCCACTACCACAAAAAACGCTGCCGCATACGGCCTAAGAAAGATGCGCGGAAGAATGAAGAAGATGGCCCTGGAAACTCTCAAGGAAGGGCTCCAACACCAGAATGGCACGACCAGAAACGTATGCACCATGGCTCTGAAATTAATGGGTGAGAAAACACCGGCAGAAAAACCAACAACAAAAAGGGCAGTGCCAGCAAAACTAAAAATCAAAGAGATTCCGAGGAAAACCAGCAAAAAACGAAAAACCATATTAGAGCGAACAAATCGCCGAAGGCCCTATAATAGGTAAAAAACCTTCTTGAAACAATCTAAAAAACTGTACATCCAATTCTCTTAATTAGCGTACTTCACAGAACAACCATAGGGTTTACTTTCAGTTACGCCCACTGGTTTGTCGCTGGTAAGCTCATAGAGGGCTTTATCAACAAAATTAAGTAATGGTTCTTCGACTCTGCCCATCGGTGAATTATCAATCGCGCCGGCATAGGCGATATTACTATCAGCGCCTATTATAAACATATGGGGTGTAGTTTCAGCACTGCAGGCACGGCCGACTTTGCCGTCTCTGTCATCCAGTATTGGATATTGCAGCTTATACTTTTGTGCAAATTCTCTATTCGCTTCCGGTGTTGCATAGCTCGTGCAGTTTACTGCAAGCCAAACGACATTCTTATCCTTATACTTATTAGCAAGCATAACCATTGTAGGCACTGCTTCGTAATGGTATCTGACAGAGGTGCACTGCACATCTTTCAACAAAAAGTAACCCAAAAAACCAAATAGAATTTCGCACAGGAGCCGTTATGTGAAAAATGCTAATCCCCCTGCCTTCTATGGATATTGCACAACGCTTGTAAAAAAAGAACTGCCCCGATAGACATCGGAACAGTTCCCCTGATATATCACTGCTACATTTTCCCCTATAGCCGTTGTCTAAAGTAAACTTCTATCTTTATCGGTTACTTTTGGACTTCCTGCTTATTTTCTCCCTCATCAGTCGGAGCCATCGGGCCACGCGTAGCACGTGGACCACGCGGTCCTCCTGGGGCTCCTGGAGTTGCCGCCGGCCCCATCTGCCCCCGTGTCCTGCCGCCAAATCCCCTTCGGCCCGTGCTGAGTCTTCCGATGCGCTGGGCTGTCTGCTCGGCCTTTTCCTTTAAGGCCAGGTCATGAATTGCCTGCAGTTCAGCAGTGTTTACTATCACCAGTTCCTCACCTTCGGCGGTCTGGGGACCTCGGCCTTGCAGAAGCGATAACTGCTTCAGAATCTCATTAAGTGCCGTCTGACGCAGTTCACGAGCTTTCGAAAAGCTTTCTCTCATCTTCGCTCTTTCTTCATCAGAAAGTTCTGAAAAAGGCCTCTGCTGCCCAGTGCCCATCGCCCCTATGCCTGCTTTTAGCTTGGCGAGCTGCTCTTCAATCGCTTTAACGGCCTTGAGCTGTTCTTCAGGGTCCAAACCACGGGCTCTTTCGCCAGTTCTTTCACCAACTCTTCCACCGGCTCTTTCGCGCATTTGGGTCCTTAATTTTTCTCTTTCTTCGTCTGACATATTTTCCCATTTTTCGCGCATTTTAGCCCTTAATTTCTCCCTCTCCTCTTCAGACATATTCGGCCATTTTTCTCTCATCTGGGCTGCTTCTTCGGGAGAAAGCATTTGAAACATTCTCCAGTCTCCACGCTCGCGAGGTCTCGACTGTTCGGCCTGGCTCTGTCCAAACACGGTCCATGCAAAAGCCAGAACCACAAAAACAACGATAGTTGAAACGAGGTACTTCTTCATAATGTTTACCTCCTAAATAAGAAAAAAAGTTACATTTCAATTAATTCCCACCCGGGGATTCAACAATCCGTTTATATATTATCACGTCGTATTGAATCAAGACGTAAATACAAAACCTTTTATTGCAACAAAGACAAAAAAGTCAAAGAGCCGGATTTTCTCTATTCCTCTGTTTCTGTTGTCTCACTCCATTCCCCAAGGACTTTATTCAATTCTTCCTTTACTTTTTCCAGTTTTTTCTTTGGCTGCTCTATTTCCTCAATCGTCTCCGGAAGCATTTTATCCGGTTCATCTATCACATAAGGCGTGATAAATATCAGCATTTCACTATTGGCCAATTCGGCTTCCTTGTGACGAAACAGGCCGCCTATCACAGGGGCATCGCCTAAAAGCGGAAGCTTCCGTTTGACAGTGCTTACCTCCTGGAAAAGAATACCACCGAGCATAATCGTTTGGCCGTCCTGTATTATCATATTGGTTGTCGTATCCATCGCCGTCCTGACCCGCTGGTTATTTATCTCTTCCGTGGCAAGCTGCGAGAGAATCACTCTTATAATCATATCCACATTCTTTTCAGGCGTGATACTCGGCCTGGCCTTTAATGTCATACCCACCTGCTCGTATTCATACTGGGAGGTGGCTCTGCCGCCTGTATCAGAAACTGACACTTCTGTCTGGAAAGCGACTACCTGACCCTTGAAGAATTCCGCTTCTTCATTGTCTTTTGTCCAAAGTGTCTGCTGATTAAGAATCTTGGCATCAAGCTCCCTGACCAGAAAATCAACCAGGGTAGTGACACTCATTCCCACTTCGAGTGTTAATGAGCCGCTTTCTGCAAGATGGCTTAGTGTGCTCAGAGCTGTAACCGCATTTTCGTTGTCCAAAGTTGACCACTTTGACTGGTCGGAGCTGAGCTGCAAACCCAGCGAGGTCATATTGCTGTGGTCAACCTGAACAATTACCGCCTTTACCATCACCTGCTTGCCGGGTATATCAAGCTCCTGAATCAATTCATCTATTCTTTCCATAAACTCCGGAGGAGCAAGAACAAGAAGACTTTTGCTGCGGGGGTCCGGAATAAAGCGAACCCTGCCTATAACGTTACTTATCGGCATCTCTTCCGTGCTCTGCCGACCCGTATTCCACCAGGGTCTGTACTCGCTGGTACTGCTGGTACTACTCCCACTTGAACTGCTCGAACTGCTCGTGCTGGTCGTGCTGCTGGTATCTGCTTCATCCTGCCTGGCCTCGCTCAATCCACGCTCACTAAAGCTAATCGTTGCGGTTGTGCCCAGCTCGTTAAACAGCGCATTGAGGCGCTGAGCAAGGTCTTCAGGGTCGGCGTATTTTAGTGTTATAACCTTCGGTATTTCCGCCATCTCCTGTTTATCAAGCTCGTGTACAAGCTGCTCGATAACATCATAGGCCTCCGGTATTTTGCTGATTACAATTATCTTCTTTGTTCCCGGAACATCCTCGAAAGTCAATTGCCCATAAAGCGGGCCGACAATTTTTTGCTTGTCCTCCGTCCTTCCAAACAGAATATCATAAATCGATATGCCCCTGTCACTCTCTTCACTGAAAAGCGTCGTCAGCAAATCAGCCATCTCTATCGGGTCGGAATTACGCAGTTCGATTATCCTTGGCCTGACCTCATTTACATCTATCGGCACATCCCATTGACTTATCTGCTCGGCAATTTTTTCCATATTCTCAGGTGAAGCAATCACGGTAACCTGCTTGAGCGAAACGTAGGATATAACCCTGACCGTCTCGGACGAAGAAGTCGTGCTCCCGCTTTGATAACTGCCCCTGCCCCGGGGATTGTATCTGCCGTATCCACTCGATGAGCTGCTGCTGCCGTATAATCCCTCTTCATAAAGCTCGTCTATATTTGTCTTTATCTGGTCCGGGTCGGCATATTTCAGCCTGAAATGCCTTGTCTCGAACTGACCCGGAGGAACATCGACTTCCTGAATCATCTTTTTGACGATTTCTCGCAGGTCTTTCCTGCCGAATACAATCACCTGTTTTGAGTTAGGCAGCGGCTCAACAAGAACATTCGGCAAAAATTCAGTGCCAGGCAAATTCCTGAATCCGTTCACAATACTATCCTGAACTTCCCGCGCATCGGCATACCTCAGCGGAATTACCTCGTATTCCGATTCAACCGGCTCTTCCTTGTCCAGTTTTTGAATCCACTGCTCGATTTGATTTATATCTTCAGCAGACCCCCTTGCTATTATCCATTTTCGCCTTGGTTCAGGAATGAGAACAATCGGACCACGAGCAGAGCTAATCACAACTGACGCCGCGGCCCCGCCTGCGGATTCACTCCTTTGGGAAGAACCGCTTGCCTGGGCCGACCCGGATGAAGGCGAGGAGCTGCCGCCTCGGCCGCGGTCGGAACTGCGCCTGCCGAAACTACCCGACCTGAGACTGCTGTATCCCTCGCTCTCTCCCAACAGCATCTTCAGCATCTGAACAATTTCCGACGGGTCACCATATTGAACGGTAAAAATCTTCGTCACCGTCTGCTCCGCCTCGGGCACGTCAAACACTGCGATAATTCCCTCGATACGTATCAAGTTCGCAACCGTGTCAATCACCAGCAAAGTTCCAGTTGTCTCGTCCGCGCTGACGTAGCCGTACTCGCCAACTAAGGGCTGAATTATCTGGCCCATTTGAGCAGGTTGGTAACTTACAAGCTTGAAAAACTTTTGAACTATCTGGTCTTTATTTTCGAGCGCGGCAAGAGGCTGGTCTGCTTCTATCGTAGGAACAAATCGAAGTTTTGCATCCTTAATAGATACAAGATAAATCGCATCGTCCGTATGCTCGGCAACAAATCCCTTCATACGCAACGCCCCATAGATATGCGACAGGGCCTTGCTTCTCGGTAACCTCTTCGGCGAATAAACGGTAATCCTCTGCTGCATCACCTCATCAGCCGGGATAACAGTCTTGCCGGTCCATTCAGAAATCTTCTGAATAACATCCTTCATCTCCACATTTTTGAGGTTCAGCGCCTCCATTGGCTCGTTTGAATCACCCGGCATGTTCGGCTCATTAGTATCGCCTACTCCCTCAGGCCCTGCACCCAGCCCCCTGCGTCTGTCGAAATCCCCGAAACCGCTGGGCCTGCCGAATTCTCCACTCCCCATTTGCCCCCGCCGTTCTGAACTTCTGCGTCCATCAAAACCGGCGAATCCACCGAAATCATTTGCATCCCCACGCCTCGGTCTTCTTCCCCAACCTCTCGGCTGATTAACATCAGATAATCTGCCACGCTCATTAACATCAGCTATTTTGGCTGACCTGACGTCACCCGGGCTGTCAACTTTATTAGGTTCATTAGGACCGGCAGCCGCTGGAGTTTTGACCTTAGCTTTCATCAGTTTTGGCTTCGGGGTATAAAAACCAATCCTCCAGATAACAAAAATCGCCGCTATAACAATTACCACGCCTATTATTACTCTTGACCGTTTCAATTCAATCACCTCACTTTACATCATTAACTTCATTTACTTCCGGCGCCGGTCGTATGGCACTGAATCTCTCTCGCATTTTAGCCATAAACTCTCGCCTTTCCTCCTCGGACAAATCCATCCATTTTTCTCTCATCTTCTCCCATTCCGCTCTCATTTCTGCTCTTTCTTCCGCAGAGAGCGTGCCATATCTTGTCCCTTCCTCTTGCCGGCCGGCGTCAAACCTCTCACGTATTTTGGCGCGGAATGCCTGCTTTTCTTCCTCAGACATATCCTGCATTCGTTCTACCATCTCTTGTCTTTGCTCTCTGATTTTAGCTTTTTCTTCGTCAGAAGGACCTTGATATCTTCCCTTCTCTCCACCGCCTGGCTGCAATTTTCTCTCGGCCTGGTCACCTGCAAGCTCAGTGCCTTTCTGGGTAACAACATCGGTTCTACGGTTCCTTGTTCCTCTTACGCCCAGACCTATCGCCAAAACGGCAAGAACCGCCGCAACGGCAATTATCACTATTATTAATGTCTTTGATAGTTTCATTTTTGTCGCCTCACTGCATTTATTTTATTCCCGTCTTCCACGAGGACCCCGTCCGCCATCCGGTGGTCGTCTATCTCCAGACCTCCCGCGCATCCGGGCCCTGAATTCTTCTCTTTCCGCATCAGACATATTCTCCCATCTTTCCCTCATCCTGTCTCTTTCTTCGGGAGAAAACCGGCCAAATCCCATCCTGCCTTCACCACCACTGACCTCAACCTGAACCTGGACTGTTTGAGAAGGTTTCTCCTGCTCTTTGGCCACTTCCGCACTCGGCCCTGTAGGCCTCTGTTTTCTCATATCAGGAGGAATCGCCGCATCTATCGGGAAAAAGACCTTTTCATTCCCATCCCATTCAATTTTGACCTGCACAGACTCAATGGCCGTAATCTTTGCATCTGCTATCATATCACCAACTTTATACCATTTGCCGTTTATTAGCACCTCGTCGCCCATTATCCCTGAGACCTCTTTCACTGGATGCTGTTTCTTTGCGGGCGGCACAAACAAATTATTTTTCTTAAGCTGCTCGGCGGCTTCCCGATATCCAGCCAAATGTTTTTCCGTCTCCTTTGCATCCGGCTTGCCGTTTGTGATAGCCAGTTTTACAAGGTCTTGCGCCCTCGCTGTAGCTGCAAAAAAACCGGACACTTTGACTAAAATCAAAACACCCAAAAATCCCGAAATGCAAAGCAGCACAATCGAAAAGGACTGACCCTTGAAATAATCCATAATTGCATACTTTTTGACCAATTCTTTCATATCTCTTAAATAATCAAAATTCATAATAAAATCCTTTCACTTAACAAGTGTTGACACCGTAAAATCCAGCTCAACATCCTGCCGCTTTTTCGGATCGCACTTAATTTTAAATTCCTCTATCCCAGCCAGATAGGGATTCTCATTCAGTCCCGCAAGTAAATCGAGCGCTTGCTCGAACTTACAATTGCCGCTGCACTTGACACGCAGTATCTTATAGCCGCCCTGCCGTGCTTTTGTAACAGGCAGAACCTGCAATGGCTTGCTGCTCACACCCGCTTTCTTTAATTGTTCATTAAGTTTATCCCTGAACAGAAGCATCTGTTTTTCTTCAACCTGCGGTATCTCAAATACAGGCACAATAGACGTCAGCCCCGCCTGTCTTACCTGGTCAACATCAATAGCTTTCAACCTGGCTCTTATCAATGCGAGCGATTTCCTCGCCTCCGCCCATCGGTTGGGTATCTTCAACACAAATATAAAGACGATAACAGCAACACACACACCGCCGATCACCAACGCCTGTTTATCTCTATTGCTTAATCTGTCCATTTTCCGTCTTCCGTTTTCCGTCGTCTGCTCTCTGTCGTCCGTCCTACTTTCGTCCCTTCCTGGTGAAATTCTTATAATGGAAAGTCATAGTAAATTTAATCTGGTCGCCCCTGTTATCTTTCGATGCACTTTGAATCTTTACCTCTTTAATATTCTTTTGCTTCAGCAGATTTTCCTGAAACTTATATATCTGCTCCGAACTTTGCGCCTGCCCGTTTATGTTTATCGGCTGGCCCTTTTTAAAATGCAGACTGTCCAGCATTATCCCATTCTCACCACTCAAGGTTACCAGATTCAAAAGCTCCAGCAAATCCGGCCTCTGCTGCGCCACAACTTTCATCAGCTTTTGTCGCTCTTCGAGTAGTCCTATATCGGCACTCACATTTGATGCTTGCAGCCGTCTTTCAATCGCTTCCGGACTGGCCACATCAACAACATACGACACCAAAAGAAGCACAACCAGCGTCGCTGCTGCAATTGCCCCTGTTACCTTCGGTGAATACAGCCAATGCTTCTTTTCTTCGACTGCTTTCGGTTCATATAAATGTTCGAAAATATTAAGCTCATCCCGCTCATCATCAAGAGCACACAGCCCAAGACCTATCGGCACTCTATATTCGTAGATGTCCTCAGCAGCGAGTCCCACCCCTTTCTTCGGTTCTTTTACACCCGTCATAGCCGCCTCAGCTTTCAATCCCGCAGACTTTAGACAGGATATTACCATTTCTATCGAGCTGCTGCCGTCTGACAACACAAAAACCGGCACTTCCGCCGGTGCAGCACAACCGAACAATTCAAGCACGCTCCTCATATCCTGTGCAAACCTTTCACTGTCCTGCGTTTGCTCGGCTAATCCATCAGGCATCACTATATCCTCAATTCCCATATCCAGGGTCACTGCATTACTCAGCCGTTCCCCTTCAGCCAGGCAAACCTGCGTACTCCGTGCCGATAGATTCACGATTACAGATGTCTTATCATTCCCGGAAAAGAACGTCCGCCATACCTTCACAATCGCTTCGCTGCTCAGTAGTATTTTTCCGGGCTGAAAAACTTCCACATTACTCACAAACCTTTGCAGGCGGTCTCTTCTTGCGGCAGCTATGGTAACCGTTACTTCCCCATTCCGCACCTGGCCGGTCCGCCAAGCCAGCTCCATTTGCTCAGCCGATAATGGCAGCAGCGCCTCCGCCTGCAATTTGACAATTGACGCAATTTCTTCCTCTCCGGCCGCAGGAACATTAATCCGATAAAAGCCGACACCCGCCGAGTCAAAACCGACCACTAACACCCTGTTACCGGCAACCTGTGTCCGCTCCAAAGGCCCAACAGACAAGCCACAGCCAACCACAAAATCCCGCCAGTCGCCATCGCTGATTTCACCGCTTTTAGTCCACAAAACTTCAAAGGCATCTCCACGCTTTTCAAGCTCCACCGCCTTGAGCACATTTTCTTCCTGTGCTATTGCGATTGCAGAAAATTTTGTCTCAACACCTGTTTTCATATCTGCCAATTAGAAAAAACAATCATTTATTAGTTACCTGTTCCCTGATGCCAGTAAAGAACCCTGCAGGGATTCGAGCTTCTGTCAACCACCACTTCCGTCTCTAACGTCACCCCATCGGAATCACCTCTGTCAGCCGTGGCAAAACAACGAATTGTAAACACATTCGAACGGGTAGTGACGAAATTGGCAATACTCTTGAACCTGTCTATACTCAGCACATTCAACAACTCGGCAATGCTCTGCATCCCATAAATCAAGCCGCTTCTGTAGGCGATAATATCCTCGGCAATCTGTAATGCTTCATCATTATCGCCAAATAAGGCTGCCAGCACTTCTTTTGAAGCTGTATTGACATTTACTTTCCCGGTTATCTGTGTGCTGTTATCCACTGTTATTTTGTCTGCTATCAGAGAAAACGTCTGCAAATCCAGCGCCTCAGAATCCCCCCGCGAATCCTCCGACGGCCTGACAGGGCTGTCATTATCTATCAAATCGGCAATGCTGTTTAACTGGTTTCTCTGGCGTCTTTCAACAATCCAATTCGCAACCGACCTTCTTATTCCCAGCGATGTTTCCAGCTGCCTTGCGTCGGCCTGGTTGATATTTATTCTTCCGTTGCCCTCGGCATCTGTGTTTTGGTCATACGAATAGCAGCTAAGATACGCAATCCATCCCTTGTCGAGCTCATCGTCCCCATCATCGTTAGGCGGGCTTCTACTGCCGTCTCTTTCATTATAATCCAACTGCCCGTTCAGATTAATGTCTTCACCATAAAAAAGCTCTTGTGTAACATCCTTGACTAAAAGCAGCTCGCGTATCGTCTTAAACGCACCGTTGCGAATCGCATATCTAAACGGAAGATTCCGGTAATACCCACCCTCGACACCCTCGCCGCTTACAGTATCATCGTCATCCCGCCAGTCGATTATTGCATCTGCTATATATGGCTCCATATTAGGTAACGCCAAAAGCTGTCCTCTCGTCACGGTGTTTATATTCAATTTGCTTGATTCATCAATCACCCTGACACTAAACCGGCACCGCTCTAAGCTGACATTATTCAGGTCCTCGTCATTATTACTCCACAAATCCTCCAGACTGTCGCTGTCCCGCAGGTCTTCGTTCAACAGCCCGATTGCTCTCTCTATCCCGGCCCTGCAGGCCCATTTGCAGCGAAACTCTTCCGTCCTGACCTGACGCACTTTTATATCAAGCCGGCTGTTATGTCCTACGGTTGCTACTATGACATTAAGTATCATTACCACCCACAATACCGCTACAATAATAAGCCCTTTTCTGCGGCCATCGGTGTCGATTCGCCCAACCAAAGTTTTTCTTATCGAACTTTTCACTTTCTTTTTTACCTGCCCTATTCAGTCGCTCCGCCGCCCATCCGGCTACTGCTATCTTGTCCCCCGCCTCCTTCAGAGCCGCCCTGCCCACCTCTTCCGCCGGATGCACCCGCCTCACCACCTCCACCGGAAGTACTTTCACCGCCGGCAAAGCGAACAAAATTAACCATAAAAGATTCCACTACAGAGCCCCTGCGTTCCGGCTTTATTATTGCTATGCTTATCTCAACCAATTCAGGTAAAGTCTGCATTTCTTCCGGCCATTCATCCGACCACTCTTCACCGTCGAAGAACCTGACATCAAAAACATCAATATCCTCTGCAATTGCCGTCAGAATTCCGCCCGGCTCGGCCTCGTTAGGGTCGGGATTCGGCCATAAGCGCCTCATCAGATATGTCTTGTCCTGCTCTGTAAGCAGATAATACTCCACCTCATATACATCGCCCTCCGGCTGGGCGGCCCTGGCCTTTGTGCCGCCGACAGTGTAAAAAGTCAAAACAATCATAGGCGTCTCACCCGACTTTACAACAGTCCCCACAAACTTCATATTCGTTATGTCACTGTCACGATACAAATTCATAAGGTCCCGTGAGAGCATATCCGATGCAAATCTTACCTCCGCTGCAGCCGAGATATTATCATCAACTATCCCGGCACTGGTTGAAACGACCTTCAATGTGAATAGTGCAATTGATGCAACAAACGCCCCTATCGTCGTAGCTATCAGCACTTCTACTAAAGTGAATCCTCTCTTTTTAAAATACATTCTCCTACGACTCCTCCTCTTCTTCCACAGTTATAATCGTTGAAATTCCATCAAGCATTGTATCAACTGTCAAACTGTATGGCCGATTACGCTCGACCCAGCTCACGGTTATTGATACCATATACAGACTGTCAATATCCTGATACTCCGTAACAACCTCCCAGTGATACCCGGGCTCATACTCCTCGAAAACACCTTCAAACTGACCCTGTTCGATGAATTCATCGATGCCCATATTGTCAATCAAACTAAGCTGTCTGTCGGCCAGTGCCGCCGCAATTTCATACTGCCTGTTCAGCCTCAGCCCGCTCACCGCCTGCGTGCTTATCGCGCCCAGCACCAAAACAGAGCCGGAAAGAATCACGCTCGCTACAAGCGCCTCAATCAGATTAAAACCCTTATTTCTCTTCGAAAGCGTCATTATTCCGCATCCAAATCAATAGTCTTGATTGTGACGTTATCAGCCGTGTCATAAAACATTTTTGTCCTGCCCGTAGCGGCGCTGACACACACCGTATAATGGTTTCTGCCGTCGCCGACCTGAACCAACGCTGATTGTGCAGTGCCTTTAGGCGAAAAAATTATCCCCTGCCCTTCATAAGTCGAAGCTGCCACATCAGTATCAACAGGCACAATTTGTATATCCTCGAACACAACGCCGTTTCCGAATTCCACCGGCCTGCAATACAAATCCCGCACCACCGTCTGTTCGGTCTGCTCACTTTGCTCGTCCCATTGATTCGTTACCAGCGAAACTCCGTTATTCGTTACATCCAGCCGCATTTCATACGGCTGTTGTTTTTCTACTGCCATTATCCTCGCATACTTTGCTGTAAGCACCATATCACGGGCCGCTTTTTCAACCAGCATCCTCTTATATGTCCCCACATAGACCCCGCCGCCAAGCCCTGCAACAAGGGCAACAACCGCCACTACCAGCAGCATCTCCACAATCGTAAATCCTCGCTCATCCCACGGGTGTTGCATCAACGTTTTTTCACGAAATGCAGCATACGACATACGATATACGAGATTAGTCGTTATATATGTCTTCATTGTCACCCTCGCCACCCGACTCACCGTCTGCGCCGTAACTTATCAAATCAAAACTGCCCGGATTAATCTCACCCTCAGCCACATAGATATAGGGATTACCCCACGGGTCGAGCAGCTGACTCTGCTTTACATAAGGTCCTCTCCATTGCTCTTCGAGGTCCGCGGGCGCTATCAATAGTACTTCAAGCCCCTCAGAATCATCCGGGTATCGACCACAATCCATATAAAAATTGGCAAGAGCGGTCTCTATAGTTTCCATCTTCGGCCTTGCCAGGTCTTTCTTGGCCTTGCCGAGACGCCGAACCAACTGAGGCGCGACCCACCCGGCAAGCAGAGATATAATCATAATTACTACGAGCAGCTCTATAAGCGTAAATGCCTTTTCCTTCCGCTTTATTCGCTTCATTTGCTTACCTCACTTAAATAAAAACAAAAACTTACAATCCTAAAAACCGGCTCCAAGCCCCATCGTAACTATGGGCAGCAGGGTCGCTGCTATAATAAAACCTATTACCAGCGCCAACAAAAGTATCAGCACAGCGGGGAATATCGCCATAAATCTGTTTATCGCCGCATCCGCATCGGAATCGAATGTCTCAGCGGCATTGAGCAGTAATTCATCAAGCTTTCCCGTCTGCTCTCCTACCGAAGTAATCTGCACCAATAAAGGCGGAAAATATCCAGACTCATCCAAAGGCCCTGCCAGCGATTCGCCCCGCTTTACCTCTTCAGCGACCGTATCTATTTCTCTTCCCAAAACTTCATTGCCAAGAGTATTACGAACTACGCCAAGCGCCTCCAAAATAGTAACGCCCCCCTGCGTCAGCGATCCAAGCGTTCTGGCGAATCTGCCTACCGCTATTGTCCGTAAAACCGCACCCAAAACAGGAATCTTCAGCTTAAAAGCATCCCACCTGATCCTGCCCGAAGTCTTCGTCCATCTTCGCAGATAATATATCCCTGCTGCAATCACGGCAATCATAAACCAGCCGAAAACCGTTGAAAACAAATTCCTCATAAAGTCGCTCAACGTCATCAGAATCCTCGTCGGCAGCGGCGCTGCCCCGATGCCGCCGGGTATCGTAGCCAATATGCCGGGCAATATCCACGTTATTATGATAACTACAGATACAAAACCGATACATAAAACAAAAACAGGATACGCAGAGGCGTTCTTCATACTCGTCTTTATTTTCTCATCCCGGCTCAACATCCCCGCCAGCTGGGCGGTCGTTTGTTCAAGAAGCCCTCCTGTCTCGCCGACCCTAATCATCGAAATATACAACGGGCTGAAAATTTTCTCGTGTTTGGCCATAGCATCGGAAAGCGACTGCCCGGAGCTTACCGAATTAACAAGGTCGGACAGCATTTCTCTCATCGCCGCTTTGTGCTGCTGCTTGAGTATAAGCTCAAGTCCGTTTAGAAGCGGCAGCCCGGCACGCAAAGCCGTGCTTAACTGCGTCGTCATAGCCAAAATATCTTTTCCCGTTATCCTTTTGGAACCGAACCTGAAAACCTTTGCCAGGTCCGCTTCCTTTTTTTCAACCGCTTCAACATCTGCCGCAACCGTTTGTTCGGCCAGATCCGTAACAAATTGCCCCCTGTCCGACAAGGCTACAACGGCGCTTCTGCGGTCGGACGCTTCTATCGTTCCCGTGACGTGTCCGCCGCCTTTATCTACCGCTTTATAAAAAAATTGTCCCACAATTTAGCTCTGTGCCTGAATATCAATTCTAAAACCGAAACAATTATGAAATTCGGATTTATCTTTTACTCTTCCTCACCTATCCCCTTTGCAACTCTGTAAATCTCCTCAGGTGTTGTTATACCTTTCATGACTTTTCCAATCCCATCGTGCACCATACTTATATGGTCTTTCGGCGCCGCCCTTATGATTTGCTCGGTCGTTGGTCTTTCAGCAATTAAATCTCTCAGCTTGGCGGTTACTCTTAGCATTTCAAATATGCCCGTCCGACCGCTCATACCGGTATGACCGCATTCGTGACAGCCCACACCGTGATAGAATTTTGTCCCCGGTTTAATCCGGGCGGAACCATTCAAACTCCTCATCAGAATTTCATCCGGCTGATACGGCTCCCTGCACTTCGTGCAAACCTTACGCACCAATCTTTGAGCTAATATTCCCTCCAACGAACTGGCTAATAAAAACGGCTCAACTCCCATATCTATCAACCTGTTTACCGCCCCGGGAGCGTCGTTTGTATGGAGTGTCGAGAAAACAAGATGCCCGGTCAACGCAGCACGAATTGCTATATCTGCTGTTTCCCTGTCACGGATTTCTCCCACCATCACAATATCAGGGTCGTGACGCAATATATGCCGCAGCCCCGTAGCAAAGGTCAGCCCCCTCTTCGGATTGACCGGCATCTGGTTAATCCCCTCGAGCTGATACTCGACGGGGTCCTCTATCGTTATCATTTTAACAGCCGGCGAATATATCTTATTCAATGAGGCATAAAGTGTTGTTGTCTTTCCACAGCCGGTCGGCCCTGTAACAAGCACTATACCATGCGTCTTATTCAGGCAATTAGCAAAGCCCTTAAGGCACTGCTCGTTCATTCCCAAATCTTCGAGGGCAATCAATGAGGCGGTCCTGTCCAGAAGTCTCAGCTCAATTGCTTCGCCGAATACCGTCGGCACAGTGGAAACACGAATATCAATCCTGCCGCTCTTGCCCGCAAATTCGATATGACCATCCTGCGGCACAAACCGCTCGGCGATGTTCATACCCGCCATAATCTTAATCCGTGAAATAATCGCCGCCTGAAGCCGTTTCGACGACGGGCTTTTCTCAATAAGCATGCCATCAATACGGTATTTTATCTTTACCTTGCTCTCAAACGGCTCGATATGAATATCACTTGCGCGGGCCTCTATCGCCTCAAGAATTATCAAATTCACAAGGTTTACAAGAGACGGCTCTCTGGCCAATTCGTGCAGCTTGGCAGGCGAATAATCGCCATTATTTAATTCACCCTCAGCCCGTTTTTCAGTTGGGGCGAGGTTATCCAGCATTCTTGCCACATTGCTGCCGTAGAATTTCAGAATCGCATCCTCCATCTGCTCCGGGTCAGCGTAATATCTCTGCACCGGATAGCCCGCCACCAATCGCAAATCCTCCATAACCTGCGGCTGAAAGGGGTCTAACATCGCCACAGCCAAACGGCTATTCTCCAGCCACAAAGGCAGAACATTGCATTTGCTGACCAAATCAGCCGGGATGAGAGTGATGATTTCTGGGCCTACAGAAATGTCCGTTAAATCTATCTTTTCTATTCCCGCCTGCAGCGCAAGTGCTTCATTCAACTGTGCTTGTGTGATATAGCCGAGATCTATTAAAATCTGGCCTAATTGGCGATGCTCGACTTTCTGCTCGGCAAGTGCGGTTTTTAGGCCGGAATCGTCTAAATACGCCTTTTCGCAAAGTAACTGGCCTAATTTTTTCTTATGATTTCCGTTTCTTCGGGGGGGCATTTATCTCCTGCTTCTCAAATAATAAAACCTCACAAATTCATAAGTATATACATAAAAAGAACTTATCCGGCCAGTGCCAGATCAATCAGATATTCATAACTCCACGATAAGATTATACTTACAGCTATTGTATTTAGACGTCTGAAAATGCAATTTTGTTACAAAAAAAAGGATTTTTGTCCGAAAAAATGTAAATAAATATATCTTAAGATATAGGTCTTATGGCGGTTAATATAGGTAGTTTCAGCGGCATAATATACCCAAAAAGTTAGACACGGATTTGGTTAGAAATCCGAAATTCTAATACCGAAATCCTAAACAAATCCTAATGAACTAAATTTAAAAGTCCAAAACTAACCACAAATTAATACGGATTGAAACTGATTTTGTTGAAAGTCGGCTGGAAAGCAATATTATAAAAAGCGGAAACCAGTAGTTAGGCAAACAAGATAAGGAAATTATTGTGGGGAACTGGGGATTTTCGATTTCCGAATTTCGATTTTCGATTTAGTAATAAGGAATATTTTATGAAAAACATATTATATATCAAGTCGTCGCCGATGGGGCAGCTCTCTTACTCAGAAGCTGTAGCAAACGCATTTGTCGAAGCATACAAGCAAAGCCATCCTAACGACAAAATCAAAACGATAAACCTTTTTGAAAAAGAGCTTCCACAATTCGACTTCAAGGCGGCAAGTGCAAAATACAAGATAATGCACAATAAAGAACACTCTGCCGATGACAAAAAGATATGGGCAGAAATAGTCGCCATCATCGAAGAATTCAAATCGGCGGATAAATACGTAATGGCGGTGCCGATGTGGAACTTCTCAATCCCATATCGATTGAAACAATACATAGATATAATCGTTCAGCCGGGGCTGACTTTCACAGTAAACAAAGAAGGCGGCTATGAAGGATTGGTAAAAAATAGGCCAGTCTTTATCGCTTACGCCCGCGGCGGTGAATACAAAGCCGGTACTGGGGCAGAAGCATTCGATTTACAAAAAAAGTATCTCGAATTGATATTAGGATTTATCGGCTTTAGCGATATTCGCTCGCTCGTAGTTGAGCCGACACTGGCCGGCGGGTCTGATACAGCAAAACAAAGACGAGATGAAGCAAGCGAAAAGGCAAGGGAAATGGCAAAGGAATTTTGAGGGAAGAAATTTTCAATTGCCGATTTGCGATTTGCGATTGAAGGTTTAACTGTGAATCAGCAGGTATGCTCTTATTAGCTCGCCTACGCTCCAGGCCTGCGCGAAACAGCCCTTTGGTTTATGAGGAGCGTCACCATCGAAAATCTCCGAGACCTGGCCGAGACAGCCGTCTTCGATTAGATGCTGCAAAAGGGGCTGGATAAATTCAGCGGCTTTTTTCTTACTTTTTCGATTGAATTCATTAACCTTCAAATAGGCCTCAACAAACGGACCAATCAGAAACGGCCAAACTGTGCCCTGATGATAGGCCTCATCACGCTGGCGCTGCGAGCCTGTGTATATGCTCTTATATCGGCTATCCTGAACGTTCAACGTTCGCAGGCCGTAAGGCGTCAGCAGCTCTTTCTGAACCACGTCAACAACCGACTTTTTCTGATGGGCAAGTAAGGGGCTAAACATAAGTGAAACCGCAAATATCTGGTTCGGGCGAAGGGTATCGTCAACCAAGCCATCCGGCAAAATGCAGTCATTCAGGTAACCCTTATCCTCGTTCCAGAACAACTCACGAAAACTCACTGCAACTTTATCGGCCAGAGACTGATAATGCTCGGAGATTTGCATATCACGACGGATATAAAAATGGGCAAGATAACAAAGCGCATTATACCACAAGGCATTGACCTCGACCGCCTTTCCGTATCTCGGGGTAAAAGCCGTGCCGTTATACCTGGCGTCCATCCAGGTCAACTGCGTCTCGCTATTGCCGGCGGTTATAAGCGTATCCGAATCGGCGTGAATATCAAACCGCGTGCCGTTGTAATAAGAATCAATTATCCAGCGTATTACCGGCAGAAGGTCCTGAGCGAAGGTCTTCGAATCGCCGGTGGCAGCGAGGTATTGAAAAGCAGCGTTGATAAACCAAAGCGAGGCATCAACGCTGTTAAAGTAAGTCGTATTGCTGTAGTCATCGAAGCGATTTGGAATCATACCGTCATCGGCTACATGAGCAAATGTTGTCAAAACCGACTTTGCCTCGTCAAACCTGCCTGTCGAAAGCAATAAACCCGGCAATGAAATAAGGGCATCTCTGCCCCAGTCTGCAAACCAGGGGAATCCGGCCAAGACAGTGGTTCTTTCAGTGTGGCTCGCTCTGCGCAGCGAATCTTTACTTCGCAAAGCAGCATTCGTCCGGCGTTTTGTGACAAACCTGTCGGCGGCCCAATAAAGAATTTTGAGCTTTCCATTCCTGCTCTTTGCGGCTGCATTTACAATGCTGCTCTTGTGCCTGTTCAAGTCCTCGCGAACCGCATCAAGGTCAGCATTCAATACCTGCTCGGGATTGCAGCGAATGCCCAGATTCGCCCATAAGACAATTCTCTTTGGCGCATCTATACGGCACTTGAAAAAGCCGGGTGTCCACAAGTCCTCAGTGAATTCCTGCCCTCTTTCCCGGTCATTTCGATATACAAAATTAAACCACCATTGCGGATCTTTTTCAAAGTCCGCAGATGGGCAGCTCAAAAACATTTCGCAACTATTCAGCGTATCATGGCGAATCAGCAAACCATAACCCAGCCAAGTAGAAAATAACGGGGCATAAGATTTCTGCAATGAGTGGAAATCACGCAGACCTACGAACGGACGTAAAATAAAATCTGCAGGCCTTTTTACACTGGTAAAATCATAAACCAGAGCGACCGTATCGTCGTCACGAAGAAGATATACGGATTTTGTCAGCTCGACGTTTTCCAGCTCATAATCAAAATGAACGCCGATATCCTGACGGAACCTCTTTATGTAAGCGAAACCCTTCGGAGCAAGCTTATCACTGAATTCAAAGGTCGAGAGGTTCAACGCTCTTTGCTGTTGGCCATTTTGTCTGCTGCCCTGCCGCTCAAAAACAAGCATCTCAAGACAGTTGGCCAAGGCCATTATCCTGTTGGCAGGCGGATTAAGCGAACCGATGAGCAGGCCGTGATAGCCCCTGGTATTGCAGCCGACAATACTCGATGAGGCATATCCACCGCGAGAATTGGTCAACAGCCATTCTCTGGCCAGCAGCTCATCAATGCTTTTATCACCCGATAACGAGCATACAATTTCCACATCATCGGCTTTCTGCAATGCTAACAAAATTTGGCTCCCATACTTTTATCGCAGCCGACGCTTAAAGCACGGCACCCGACAAATTCGCAGGAATCCCACCCTCAGCAACAAGCAGGGGTTTGCGGATTTTTATTTTGTGAATCCACACCAAAAGAGCAGTCGGTCATATCGGTATCCGGCGCGGAAAAAAACATACCCCCAGATTGCCGCCGGCCTCGAATATCCTTATCATCCGTATTCAAAGAATTCGGAGCGGCACAACGACTGTTAAGATTATCCAAGACATTCATAAAGTTTATGTAAGAATCATAAGGTGAGTCATAAGGATTAAAATATTTATGAACATCGCCGTCGGCGAAGTATTTAGTGCACATATAATAAAAGTGGTCCGAGGCCTGGAGTTTCCTCCAGTCAGCAATGATTCTTTCGTCCCCGGTTTTCTTGATTTTCCTTTCGAGTCGATAAAGCTCGTGTATGGCATTTGATTGCATAGCGTTTCCGAGCCAGGCCGAAAGGTCTCTTTCGGTATCAGCCCAGCTTATGATGTGCGGCACATCTACCGTATCCACTGATTGGTAAGACTGCACAACCTCACTCGGGGTCTTGAAATTATTATCCGGATGCCTCAAAATCTCATCAGGCAGGTGCCGAACAAAATCAAAAATGCCGGTATCGGCCCACTGGTGCTCGCCAAATGTCTCATAATCCATAAAAAGATTAACAACATTGCCGTTGCCATTTATGCTGCTTACCCATCGCGCATATTTATCGGCAGTCAAGGGCCACTGAGACCAGCCACGGTTGGAAAATCTAAATGCAATATCATCACTGAGTGAATAATTTTTCAAGAGCAGTTTTAATTTGCTGCACCCCTTCGGATGATAAACAAAATTTGGACTTCGCCGGCCAAGAATATGGTCTGCACCTTCGGTAATTACAGCGTCGAAGTTTCCCATCGATTCTATAAGTGCGGCCAAATCATTATTGTAAATCAACTCCGTATTTCTAAACACCCGCGGTTTCTGACCAAAAAGATAGTCGATGGTCTCGATATGCTTTTCGACCTGCTCTATGAATTCATCACGTGAGTATAAAAAACTCAAACTGTGATAATAGGTCTCGGCCAAAAACTCGACGCAGCCGGTTTCCGCCAGCGCATCAAAAGTGCTCATAACTTCCGGCGAATAATTGTGCAACTGCTCAAGCAAAACGCCTGTTATGCTGTATGCTATCCTGAATCTTCCATCATACCGACGAATCATATCAAGCAACAACCGATTGGCGGGAAGATAACACTTATTCGCAACCTTCCTACAAATGAAAGCATTTTTACCTTCGTCAAAATAATGGTCGCTGTCGTCAAATACGGTATAGTGCTTCAATCTTAAAGGCTGGTGCACCTGGAAATAAAAACATACTGAAGGCATTTGTCGTATCTCGAATTATGTATATACCATTGTGTATTCATCCGACATTATTCCGTTAATGCCGGATGTGTTCTAATTTATGGCAACTAAACCGCAACAAGCATTTCTTCATAGATTTTCGCACACTTTTCCGCGGAATCTCTCCAGCGCAGCTTTCTAACCTCGTAATTGCCTTGATTTCTCAGCATCATATCCAGAGGCGGGTGCTTCAGAACAGCTACAACCTTGTTGGCAATCTCATTTATATCCCAGAAGTCAACTTTCAAGACATGCTTCAAGACTTCGGAGACTCCGCTCTGCTTGCTTATTATGACAGGTACATCGTTGGCCAAAGCCTCCAACGGCACAATACCAAACGGTTCAGAAACCGAAGGCATCACGAAAAGGTCCGCCATCTTATAAATTTTCTGGACATCTTCACCGCGCAAAAAGCCCGTGAAAAGCACCTTCTGGCCTATTCCAAGCTCGGCCGCCATTTCGACGGCCCGATGCATCAAATCCCCTGAGCCAACCATAACGAATTTAACATTATCCATTACTTCAAGGACCTTCTTTGCGGCCTGGAGGAAATATTCGGGGCCTTTTTGCATTGTAATTCGGCCCAGAAATAAGACAATTTTCTCGTCTTTCCTGATACCAGTTTCAGCTAAAGGCCAATTACCGTTGTGCTCGACACCGTTATGGACGACTTCGACTTTTTCGCCGCTAATGCCGTATCGGCTGATTATAATACTGCGCGTAAAATGGCTGACAGTGATTACTTTATCGGCCTGCTCCATACCTTCTCGCTCGATGTCATAAATCATCTGGTTAACGTGCTCACCGCTGCGGTCAAACTCCGTGGAATGGATATGAACAATCAGAGGTTTTCCACTCATCCTCGCCACAGCAATCCCCGCAGGGTATGTCATCCAGTCGTGTGCATGGACTACGTCAAATTGTTCCTGTTCGGCTAATTGAGCAGAAACTGCGGCATAACGAAAGACTTCTTCATACATATCACCACAGTAGTCAATACCGCCTATGAGCTGGCTGGCTGAACTGATACCGCCACCACTCATTTGTTTTCGTTTCAAACTTTCCTCGATTCGGCGCTGGTAAACATCCTGCGTTGCGTATGCCTGAAGTGGTGAATCAACTGTGCGAAATTTCACGTTTTTAAACTGACTGAAAGAAAATGCCCGTGTGGATATAGCAGCTTCAGGGGTCAGAAGTTTCACATGAGTTACATATTTGCTTTCCACCATCCTTGGCAAACAAAATATTACTTCTATGCCAAGTTGGTCTAACGCTTTTGTAAGTCCATAACAAGCCGTCCCCAGCCCACCACTGATAAAGGGAGGAAACTCCCAGCCTAACATGAAAACTCTCATACTGTTATAATCCCCTGCTGCTTTAGTCTCATAAATATTTACTTATTAAGCGGTTACAGTGGATTTTTCCCTAAAAAAGCATAAAAAACGAACTGCCGTAAACCAATCAGGCCACCCAATCAAGCTGCACGCTACCGGTAACCACCTTATCGGCAAGAAATTACACAATCTTAATTTCAAGCTGGTGAAAATGCTGTATTTAAGCAAACTACTATTTATATAAATCGGGCTTTTCAGGCAGTTTAGTTCAACAAATTTTCTAAAAAATGCGAATTTTCACACTGATAGTCGGGATTTTATAGGCCAAAAATAAAATGAAATGATAATTTATTTCTATGTAAAAATAGGGAAAATATGGGCTATAAACTTCTATATCGCATTGCTTTCGGAGGGCTAATTATGAGAAAGCCGTCCTGTACCCATTAGGCCCAAACGGGAACATAATAGGCACCGGACGGCCCAAGTTAAATAATACTGCCGCAAACGTAAGATATACAGACAAAAGACTTTAGCAAGCAGTCTCTCAAACCTGTCAGAATTAAAACGCCAAAAGACCTCTAATCCATTCTACAGATCCTGCGGCTTTACCGTGCTTCGACGGTTAGCCTTGGTTCGAGCAGCAGCAGCATCAAGCATACCATATATCTTATCATTGAGTGCTCCAAGAGCATCGGAAGAGGTCATCATCTTCTTGCTCTTGATATAGGCCTTTACCTTGCTGGCTACAACCAAAGACTCTTTTTGCTTTGCCATTCTAAGAACCTCCATATGCTAAAAAAGTTAAAATTAAAATAATCCGGTCAGGCAGTCTTGCCTGATTTCATAAGCCCGGAACATTGTTCAGAATTGTAATTACAAACAACCATTAATAATTGCAACAAAAAAATATGTCGAAATGTTAAATTTCCGGCCTAATAGAACCGATAGGCACAAAAGAAGCAGTAAAAAGCCGACCTGAAAAACAGGGTCTTCGCTATAATGCTGCGGTTTTTAACAAATAAATAAACCATCAGGTATATTCGGACGAAGATATTTACAAGAATGATTTTAAGAACCGTTAATGGGTGAGTAAAGTGGAAAATATTAAGAAGGTCCAAATAGTGTTCGTTGCGGAGAAATAAAATGGCAAAGCATACCAAAAAAGCTGAAAAAAACCGGTCCAATGTTCAAGGATTTGTCATTGCCGCACTTACCAAGGATATGGAACAGGCCAAAGAATACGAAACTATGCTGAAAGTCAATGACATCCCCGCTATTATCACCGAGCCAAACGAACATTCGATAGATGACGAGGACATTGCAGTAATGGTTCCGGAAGATTGTCTTGATGAAGCACATGTCGTAATCGAATCGCAGGATGCCTATGATGACTTCTATGATTTTGCCTCGGAAGAAGATGAAGACATCAGCAATGAGGATGACCTTTTTTTCGAGGATGAGTTTTAATCTCCGATAAGCTATTGAGCCAAACGGCTCAGGCAAATTATCCTGGGCTGCTTATTATAATCCTGGGTTCCCACTTTGCGACTGATTACAAAGTGGGAACCTTTTATATGCGAAAAGACAACAAAGTTTAAAAATACAGGTCAGACATAAATGGACACTGAACATCCTACCGAACGTCGCACAGGCCAAGACCGCAGGCAAAGCGTTGTTGACAGGCGTTTGGGGCTGGACCGCCGGCGAGGCCCAGGCAGACGCCTTAGTGACGAGCGAAAATCCGCAGAAGAAGGCCAAATGTCCGAAGAGCAATTCGAGTTTTTAAAAGCCATTGACGAATATAAAAGCAAAAACCAACGCCCCTTCCCAACCTGGACGGAAGTGCTCGAGGTGATAAAGGCACTGGGCTACCGCAGAGTAGCGGAGCCGGAATCGCTCAAATCTTTCAAGAAAAAAACCGAAGAAACACCCGATTCGTGGCAAGATAATAAAGTGCCGCTGGGAACCTGGCAGGATTAAAAGCAAACTCAAGGGATAAAATAACACTGCCCGTCATCTTTGCCGCAAAAAACATCGAAAATTCTCAGTAACCAATCTTATTCCATCCTTACCTCATTAACGTTATTGGACAGCTTTACCGCGGGGCACCATCAACACGAATTTCCACCGC
>CAZBWE010000016.1:22838-35164 GCA_964495465.1 uncultured Pirellulales bacterium | reverse complement strand
CCCTCCTGCTCCGGTTGACCGAAGGCCAACAGAGCAGGTGAGCATTTGAACAGTTGAGCAGGTGAAAATGCGAAACTGCGGTCTCCTGTTCAAATTTCCACTGTTCATTTTTGGGTTCTATGCTGAAGGCCGGAATCCCTTCTGCTCCGTTCAAAGAATGGCGATGATAGTAAAAAGCAAAAGACATCAAAGTCTGCCAAGCGTTAAGGATTTGGGGAAAATAAGAGTAAAGACACAATTTAAGCTGGGTCAGCTTCACACCAAATCTGAACCTTATTACATCTTTGAGGTTTTCCTGATTTTAACAAGTCCAATTAGAAACGATTAACGTTTGAATAAAGTTAATTAGGATAATCAGGAAGATTGAGGGATAAAATAACTTGCACATAATGGCGATTGTTTTGCATTTTTGGGCGTTTATCGGATAGTTAAAATTGGTACAATAAAGATATTGCGTACATTGCTATACTGTTGACTTAGATGATACGCTCCTATATGTAAGGTGCGAAGTGGCAAGGGCTTATAAAATAACATTAGTAATAGATTTGTCGGGGGCGCCAGGCAGGAATCTGATGCGCGGTATTGCAAGATATGCAAGGCTTTATGGCCCCTGGCAGCTAAACCATGTCTGGTGGGATTTCTATGAAAGCTCGCCCAAGAAGGCAAGTTTTTTAGAGAACCTTAAAAAGAATCTCAGGAATTCGGATGGGGTAATTATGAGAGAGCCCTATGCGGTGGATTTTATCAAGAACCTTGAGATTCCGACTGTCATAGCTTCAGCCATTAGGGATGAAGAAGTGTCCACAAAGCCGACTATTCTGACGAACTCACAAACAATAGGTAAGATGGGGGCTGATTACTTCATTAACAAAGGATTTAAGAATCTGGCATTTTGCGGCCTAAAACAAATGCTCTGGTCTGAGCACAGGCAAAACTACTTTGAGCAGACCGCAAAAGGAGTCGGCCTTGAAATATTTAAGTACAGCTTTACATATCCGCATAGGGAGGGTTCCAGAGATACGAAATTGGACCTCATAGCCAAGTGGGTTCGACGCCTTCCCAAGCCCATTGGAATCATGGCCTGTAATGATTTATGTGGTAAATTCATAGTAGACTCCTGCAGAAGGAATTCAATTGCGGTGCCGCAGGATGTCGCGGTACTTGGGGTTGACAATGATGATATTCTATGCGACCTCACTTACCCGTCCTTATCAAGTATAGAGCTTAGTACCGAGAAGGGGGGATTTGATGCAGCAGCTCTGTTAGATAAAATCATAAAAAAAGCTGAAGTGGATACGAAGACGATTGTAATTGAACCTGTAAGGGTACAGGAAAGGCAATCAACTGACATAATAGCTGTTGATGATAGGATTGTATTGGATGTCCTGAGTTTCATAAAGAATAATTCTCACAGGCCATTGCAGGTTACTGACATACTTAATGAATTTAACATCTCCAGGAGAAGTCTATATACAAAATTCAGTGAAAGCATAGGTACAAGTATATATGAACAAATCAGAAAAACCAGAATTGAGAAGATATGTAAAATGCTTACTGAGACCAACAAGTCTATTAAAGAGATAGCTATCGAGCTTGGCTTTAACAGTATTGACCACATCGCCAGATTCTTCCGAAAGGAAAAAGGAATCACGCCAACTCGGTATAGAAATAAATACCGCCGACCAGAAGGATTGTAGAATCTGCTCTCAGTGCTGGAATCAAAGCCGATTATCTCAAAATGTTCTCTTTAATGGCCTGTTGATGTTCTTTTTTATCTGGTTTTTGTCGAGGTGAGCAATAAAAAATATGTTTTGTTTGTGAGTTCTAAAAGCCATTCGCAAGGAAGAGGTTGTTTGAAGAAAGGCAAGTTTTAGTGGATAAATTTATTCTCAATGTGATACATCGTCCTGAGCTGATACCTGAATACATTGACAATGGTGCCTGCGAGGGACAGACAGAACAAGTCGGAAACGCCGGAGTTGTCAACGAATCTCTTGACATCTTTCGCCTGCAGCAGGAGATTGCTCACAAAAACGGCCTCAGGACCACTATTCAGATGACTTATTCCAGTCTTTATAATGATGAGTGTATTGAGCTTGTTAAGCAATATCATAATGAGTATGGCGATGAGGTGGGTCATACGTTCCTTGGTATGAATTGTAAAGAGTTCCGTGAGAAATATAAGTCCAAAGAATTGGCAATATGGCTGTTTCCGATGGATATGAAGAAGCGAATTGTGGCGGACTCCTTCGAGCGCTTCAAGGAAGTGTTTGGCTATTATCCAACTTCTACCGGCTCGTACTTTATGGATGCGGAACTGTTGAACCATATTAAAGAGCGGTATCCGATGGTAAAAGCGGCAGTGGCGACGTGCTTTGAGGAGGGGCCGAAAGTATTCCGTCATACCAACTTTTCCTGGTACACACTAATGGACGGCTCTCCGTGGACTGCGTGGATTCCTTCAAAGAAAAACACTCACGCAATCGCAGAAGACGAAGATGATGACATTGGTGTCGTGGCGGTGCCCCATCTTTCGCGGGATTTGCTTGCGATTATGGATAACTCCGGCGATATGTTCGGCACACACCCACAAAATATCATACGTGGTATGATGTATGAAAACGACCGCCTACCATATATGTATAACCTCGTTGACCAGTACCAGGTGATGAAAAAATACAACAAGGGCTTCAGTTACAATCTTGTATATGTCGGACCGGGCTGGATGGGTAAGGATGGGCGCTGGGAGGCAGACTACAGGATTCTTAAGAAAAGCTACGAGGATTTCCTTGCCTATTATGGTAAGCTGAAAAAACAGGGCAAAGTCGAAGATATGACAATCACAGAATTTGCGGATTGGTTCCGTAAGAATCAACCTCGCAGCGGGCCAATCTGCGGCCTCTGGAAAGACATAATATACGGCACAAAGAATCAGGTGTTCTGGTATGCGGACTCCAAGTTTCGTGTTCAGATTGATTTGAAGCAGGGTGGAGCCATAACAGACCTACGTCCTTATGCCTCAAAATTGTCGCGTCCCTGCGGTGCCGGCACGAAAGCGAATCAGGATGTGTCTTATCCATACATCGTCCACTCTCGTTATCGTGCGGGTGCATTTACCCACTATGCGGGTGAAGGAGCAATCAAAAGCTGTAAAGTCCGTTACGGTTCGGAAGAAGTTGACATTAGCTCCTGCCGCAGCACCGGTATTTACAGTGAGGGAAACCGCTGCCGTATTCTGGGAGTCAGGCCGGTTGAAATTGAATTTAAAAAACTAACCATTAAATTGGCAACAACCTATACTTTTAAAGAAAACTCGGGGGAGATCGTCATCAGCCGTAAAATTATTGAATCAAGTGAGCCGGCAGCGAAAGTGGAGGTGGATGAATTTCTCACTTCCTGCTGGGGCACGAATGAATACCCGGAGGACTTGACGGGGTGCCTGCTTTCCGTTATAGGAAAAAATGGCTCACGCAATGAGCTGAGCTACGAATACAGGTGCAGAGAGTATTCTGTGGAAAATGCCGAATGTGTAGAAGCTGTCATCCCTCAGGTGCAGACTAAAGTTAGTCTGACGCCCATCAGTGAGGGCTGCAAAGGTTATTATGAGGAAGGGTATTCGTTTGCGCCGATTTTCAAAATTGGTATCTCAAAAAAGATTGGACTTAATCAGGAGTTAGTAACGTGTCTCAGGGTAGAAGGGGCAAAATAAATTACCGCTGTCCCAATTGTCTCTTTCGTGATATTGACTTTGACCTGCTTTATGACAGGCAAATTGACCAGTACTATTGCAGGAGATGCAACTGGGAGGGGACCGAGCATGAAATCCTGTTCCTTTACGCTGTCTATAAGCGTAAATACAAACATATGCTTAAACGCTATACAGTCGATGATATCTTGGCAAAGGATGAAGACTAAGGTAATATAAACCGGAATCAGTAACCCAGGGTCAGATTGTATATGACAGAATCCAAAAAGCTGACAGGTCATTTCACACTTCCGGCTCAGAAAGGATTGGAAAAGGAAGTGATGGTGCTGTGCAAAAAGTGGGGGGCTGATGTGATTCGTGACAGTGACGGGACTGAGCTTTCGGCGGAAATACTCAGCACGGGACTTGATGTTTACTCCACCATTTGCCTCATAAGGGCAGACCAGAACTGGGCCAAGGCACATCCCGACCAGTGCCAGCAGAAATATCTTATGTCTTTCCCGGTTACCTGTAATGATGATGACGAACTGAAAATCAAAATCCAGAAAGGATACAGCAGGGAACAGTTCAGGATTGACACCAAACATAACCCTAAAAGATACTGGGAAGTTATCGACAGGACTACCGGCGAAGTTGTAGCTTTTGACAATTGGCAGTATTTAGAGCAATCGGCGGAAGTTCTTATACAAAATCCCCGGAAATGGCACATATATACGGTCAATTTCCTCGTTTACCAGATATGGGAAACAACCTCGATGTATAATTATATTACCAACAACTGGACAGGTGAACATCAAATGGGAGTTGACCCGCGTCAGCCGGAGACGGGCGATCATCTCCTGAAATATCTGGATGAATGGCTCCAGGCGCATCCCAATACGGATTACGTCCGCTTTACATCAATGATGTATCAGTTTCCGCTTATTAAGGATGAGAAATTAGAAAACATTTATCTTGACTGGAGCGGATATCTGGACCCTATGAGCACTCTGGCTCTGGATGAGTTCGAGAAGAAAAAGGGCTATCGGCTGCGCAGCGAGGACATAGTCGATGAAGGATACTTTAACGCATCCTACAGGATTCCCAAGAAGCCGTTTTTGGACTGGATGGAATTTACTCAGGAATTCGTCCGGGGATACACCAGAAAGTGCGTTGAGAAGGTTCACGGGGCCGGCAGGAAAGCGATACTGTTCTTCTGTGACCATTGGATTGGGATCGAACCTTATCTGGATGGATTCGAGGAGCTTGGTTTTGACGGCATTGTCGGGCCTTGCTTGAGCGGCGTTGAGCTTAGAAGGATTTCCGATGTCCCGGCAGATATCGTTAAGGAAGTTCGGCTGTATCCATATTTTTTCGATGTAAATCTTCAGAATGAGCCGGTCTTCAAAGGTAACGGTGACCCTGTTCAAGAGTGTAGGAAATGGTGGAAGGGAATTCGAAGGGCCTTGTTGAGATGCTGTGTGGATAGAATAGGATTTGGCGGCTACCTCGAGCTTGCTGTCAAATACCCTGATTTCCTGGATTACGTGGAGGAATTAGCTGACGAATTTCGAACCGTTCTTTACAGAACAAAAAAGACAAGGCCCTATAGCATATCGAAGAAGGTGGCTCTGTTGGATTGCTGGGGCAGGGCACGTTCATGGATGCACAATGATAACTGGCCGCAGGGACATATTCCCGAATTTTTAAGCGGTTTTCAGGCAGAAATTGAATTTATGAGCTTCGATGATATCCACAAGAACGGTATTGCTGAAGATATTGGTGTAATTATCAATTGGGGTCGCGCCGGCAGTTCCTGGAGCGGCGGCGAAAATTGGGCTGACCCGGAGGTCGTTGAAAAGATTCGTGAGTGGATTTACCGGGGAGGCGGCTTTATCGGCGTTGAAGACCCCACAGCTTATGAATACCAGGGTCGGTTTTTTCAGCTCGCAGATGTTCTGGGAGTGGAAAAGGAAATTGGGAACCGGCTTTCATGGGCGAAAAATATCCGCCCTGAAATGAATGGCAATCATTTTATTCTAAAAGATGTGGAGGGCGACATTAATCTCGGCGTTGCCAAATCAGCAGTTTATTTGAACAGCGAAAATGCTGAATTATTGGCCGGCACGCCGGCTGCCGTTCACCTGTCAACAAATACCTTCGGCAGCGGCAGAGCAGTTTACTTTGCTGATTATTTACACAGCGCCACGAATATGCGATTGTTACATCGCGCCATTCTGTGGGCGTCCGGGCAGGAAAACGAACTGAAAAAATGGTTCAGCTCTGATATCGACACGGATTGTGCCTACTATCCTGAAGTTGAGGATTTTGTTGTTATGAATAATTCTGAGCAGGCCCGGAACACAACCGTTTATAACGCAAATGAAAAGTCAGCGAGACTTTATTTAGAGCCGCTGGAGATGAAATGGTTTACACTGAGTAGATTTGACCGGCTTTGCAAATAATAACTGAAATAATTAAATGACCACGGATACGGAACCTAAAGTAATATTTGGCGGAGACTATTTTCCTGAGCAATGGCCTGAGGAAATATGGAAAGAAGATATCCGGCTGATGAAGCAGGCGAATGTTAATATGGTGAGTATCGGTATCTTTGCATGGGCTTTATTGCAACCCGATGAGGATACCTTTACCTTTGGCTGGCTTGACAAGATTATGGATATGCTGGCGGACAACGATATTGATGTTTGCCTGGGAACATCCACGGCAGCTCAGCCCACCTGGCTGACACAAAAGTATGATGATATCCTGTTCGTGAGAGAATCGGGTGAGCAGGTTGCCTGCGGCTCAAGGCAAACCTATTGCGTTAACAGCCCGGCTTACAAAAAAGCCATCGGAAGATTAGCCAAAGAAATGGCGCTTCATTACAAGGGGCACAAGGCGTTAAAGCTGTGGCATATTAACAATGAATATGCCAACAAGAACAGTATGTGCTTTTGTAAGAACTGTGAAAAGGGTTTTCAAAAATGGCTGAAGAAAAAATATAAAACCTTGGATAATCTGAACCGGTGCTGGGGGACTGTTTTCTGGAGTGAAAAATATTTTGACTGGGAGCAAATAAACGCACCCCGGGCAAGTGCCGGGGGACGCAATGCAACAAAGCTGCTGGATTATAAACGGTTTTTGAGCGAAAGCTTCTTTGGCCTTTATATGGAAGAATGCAGGGTAATAAGGCAAATCACGCCTGATATTCCTGTTACAACAAACTTCGAAGGGGATTGGAGCAAATTTGACCACTGGCTGTTTAAGGATGACCTCGATGTCGTATCCTGGAACTGTTATCCGAATCCCAACGACTGCAGTTCACGGAAATGGGCGGCGCTCAGACATTCGATGATGCGTTCACTGTTAGGCAAGCCGTTTATGCTGATGGAGCAGGCCCCCTCACAGGTGGACTGGTATCCCATAAATATCAGCAAGCGTCCCGGAATGATGCGTCTCTGGAGCTATCAGGCCATTGCACACGGCTCAGATTCTGTGATGTTTTTCCAGTGGAGAGCGTCTAAAAAGGGCGCCGAGAAATATCATAGTGGAATGGTTCCACATTATGGCGCCGAATCGCGGGTATTCGGGGAAATCTGTGCTCTGGGCGACGAATTAAAAAAGGTAAAAGACATTGTTGGCTCCACGATAAATGCAGAAGTCGCTATTCTTATAGACGATGATTCGTGGTGGACTATCGATAATCCTTATGGAAGCGGCAGCAAATCGCTCGACAATGAAGTTTTCTGGGCGGCAAATGGCCAGCCATTTCCCTCGGTTTTGGTCAGCTATTTCGGCGAGCTTGAATACTACTTTAATGCGTTTTACAACCTGAATGTTCCTGTCGATGTCATCGGCGTTAATTATGATTTTTCAAAGTATAAAGTCGTTGTTGCCCCTATCCTGCATATGATTAAACCCGGTTTTAAGGAATCTGTGAAAGAGTTTGTTGGAAATGGCGGAACATTTATTACCACCTATCTCACAGGATTCATTGATGAGAATGTTGGAGTTTTCCCGGGCGGATACCCTGGGCCATTGAAGGATGTTCTTGGAATAGAGGTTGAAGAATACGACCCTCTGCCGCTTGGAGGTAAAAATGTAATTAAGATAGCGGCGGAGCTTGACGGCTTCAGGAAAGAATATGGTTGTTCTGTGTGGTGCGATGTTGCCCATACAACTACCGCTAAAACATTGGCTGTTTTCGGCAAGGATTATTACTCTGGTTCTCCATGTTTTACGGAAAACCAGTTCGGTTCCGGAAGGGCATACTATCTGGCAACCCGGCCGGACGAAGGATTTATGAGAGATTTTGCAGGTAAGGTTCTGGCGGATAAAGATATTAAAGCACCACAGCTTCCTGAAGGAGTTGAATTAGTAACTCGGTCTAATAGCAGAAAAAGCTTCGATTTCTATCTGAATCACGACAACGCCGAAACAGAAGTAAAACTTCCCGAAGGCAGGTATGAAGACCTGCTTACCGGATCTTTTTTTGAAGGGACGATAAAGCTGGATAAGTATGGCGTTGCAATTCTGGTAAAAAAGAAATGAAAAGACTGTTCTGGAGAAGAACTTTCTGAAGAAAACCTGCTCAGGATGATTTAATAGGAATTATTATGAAAAAAAGCGGAAAGACAGCTTTTCAAGACCGTGTTCCTTTCAGGGAGAAACTGGCACTGGGCGTGGGCGGATTTAGCTCTATGTTCGGTTACGTTGGCATAAATACAGTGGCCAGAACTGTATATGTCATGATGCTGGGAGTGAATCCGTTTTTGGTGAGTGTGGCTCTTTTTATTCCTCGCATGTGGGATGCGTTCAGTGACCCTTTAATGGGCAAAATCTCTGACAATTTTCACTCTAAGTGGGGCCGCCGCAGACCATTTATTGTCATAGGGGCGGTATTGATGGGAATTGTTTTCGGGCTGATATGGATGGCTCCTGAAGGATGGAGCCATTCTGTTCTGCTGGTCTATTTCATTCTTATGCAGCTTGTTTTTTTCACCTGCTATACTATTTTTTCCGTTCCTTACAATGCCTTGACGTATGAGATGACGCCGGATTATAACGAGCGTAATCGGGTGATGGCCTATAACGCATTTTTTCATAAAGCCGGCGAAATGCTTTATGAGTGGATGATTCCGCTGGCTTCCGTGTTCAGCTTAGCATACTTTGCAGCAAGGCTTACCGGGAGCCAGAAAGTAGAACTCAATGGTATTCGCGTAGTTACCTGGCTGGTCGGGCTTGTAATAATGGCTGGTATCGGTATGATGCCCGGCCTGTTTGTTCGCGAACGCTTTAAGAAAAAGACCGAGCATCAGGAAAAAGTCAAGTTACTGCAAAGCTGCAAAGAAGCATTCAGCAGTCGGCCGTTTATAATTCTGGTTAGCATCATTATTCTGAATGTGCTGGCAGGTGTTTTGGCTATGAATATGGACCATCTTGTAATGACCTACTATATGGCGGATGGCGACATTACACTTGGCAGCATCTGGAAGGGGTTGCTTTCGTCCGGCTATGCCGTTGTCGGCTTCGCATCCATTCCGGTTATAACTTTCCTTGCCGGCAAATTAGGCAAAAAAGGCTCCCTCTACTTTGTTTACGGGCTGACGGTCTTCGGCGGAATTATGAAATGGTTCATTTTTCAGCCGGGCCATAGGATTTTCTATCTCGGCCCGATCGCAATCGACCCAATCATTCTCATCGACCCGATTCTGTGTGGGCCGATGTGGGTGGCGGTAAAAATTATGCTTGCTTCTATGATGGCGGATATCTGTGATGAAGACGAACTGCGCTATGGAAAACGCCGTGAAGGTATGTTTGGCGCGGTATTCTCCTGGCTTGAAAAAACGGCCTGGTCACTCTCTGCGCTAGGTGTCGGTTTAACCATATGGCTGTCCGGTTACAAGAGTGAGCTTGGGGGCAATCAGGATCCCAAAACATTCACTGTAATGCGTCTGTTCCTGGCCGGGGCGCCGGCAATTACCGCCGTGTTCGCCCTTGTGGCTTTAAAGTTTTATCCGATTACTGCTGAACACGCATCTGAAACCCGTCGCAAGCTTGAAGAAAGACGAGGGACCATCACAGCGGATAATTGATACTCAATGAAAAGGGGCGTCTTATGAAAAGTGTTTCCTGTTTACTGCTTTTTGCCTTAATTCCTGGCATAGCTTCGGTGGTTTATGCTGAGGGCGAAGAATTTGAACCTACGTCCAAAGAACAGCTTGATAAGTTCTACTCCACCCCGGAGCGGAGCGTAACCGTTACAGTTTACGAAAGTAAGAAGCTGCACACTGTTCCAAATGGATTTCTGGGAATTAATCTGAGCTATTTTAACATCACGGACGAAATCTGGCAGAAGTACGACTTACTGTCAAAACTCAAACAAGCCGGCATTAAGTCGCTTCGTTACCCGGGAGGAGAGGAAACATCCTTTTTTCACTGGGAGCACCCGGGAGTAAATGGCTATGAAGATATCTGGGACCCGGAAGAAAAACACGGGACCGCCCTGAAACGAGGCAGATTTCAGGCCACTTGGGTTGCGCCGGAGAAGTGGAGCACCAACGAAAACTTTATGAACTTTGACGAGTTTATGCAGGTCTGTAAAGCACTCGGAGCAGAGCCGATTGTGGGCATAAACCTCACCTCCGCCAGGAGACATAACAGAATAAAAGACGGCATCGAAGATGCCCTTCGTTGGTTGCGGTACTGCAGGCAAAAGAATTACAAGGTCACCTATTGGTTTCTTGACAATGAAACCTGGAACTGGGAATCGCCATACGTTTTCAAGGATACGGAATACGCTGAAGATGTTATTGCTTATGGCACCGCAATAAAAAAGGAGTTTCCAGACATCAAGCTTATCGTTAATCCCACTTCGAACAAAGGTTATAACTACAGAGAGGGTTTCGAGCGGTTTATATCTAAGACCGCCAGCGTGATTGATTATATCGATGTGCACTGGTACTGGGCCTGGGGACAGGGTTCGTTTGACAACTGGATTAAGCAAATCCCACTGGACACCGGCGACAAATGGAAAGAGCGTGAAATATCGAGACCTTTTGAGGAGGATATCGCCCTGATAAAAGAAAGTATCAGCAGAGCAGGTGCTTCCAATGTGGGACTTGTAGTTCTCGAGTGGAATATCGCGCCAAGCAACTGGAGTCAGACTTTTAATCAATCACTTATCGCCATCATACAGGCCGAGCTGCTGATGGAGTTTGCCAGGGGCGATGTACGCATTACTTGCCTTTGGCCTTTAATCTGGAGAACTTCTCGTGGGGTCTGGTCGGAGCAGGATTTCTTTCCCAGTATTGTAACACAGGACCCGCCATTCAAACAGACCCTGAGTCTTGATATGTTCCGGCTGTTTTCTCCCATACAGGGAAAAACTCTTCTCGCAACTGAAATTTCAAACAAAGACCTTCGTGTGCTCGCAGCGGAAGACAAGGTCGGCAAAAAACATTTGATGTTCATCAGCAAGAACGCGCTTCGCCGAAAAGTCACTATAAATTTTGAAAAAGAGATACACGGGAGAGTTGTCGGGGAAATGATAGGTCTTAAGCACCAGGTAGTAAGACCTCAATCAATCGACAAGGTGCAGGGCAGCCAAGTCTCTTTCTATGCAGAACCATATTCTCTTACGGTTATCAATGTTCAGTAGAGCTCTGTGAGAAAAAAGTGAGCATCTAAAAACTTCGTTGGGATTTTGCAGGAAAAACTCTCTTGGTAAAGTACTCTTTGGCGCGCATTTCACCGCCGTAAGCCTCTTTTTTATCGGTAGTTACATAATGGCGAATAAATTGCACGAAATGGCGTTCTACTTCTGTTTATAATGTTCTAAAATACTTATAATAGAAGTAAATGATAATTCTCTGCAAACGTGGCAGAGAAGAGATATTTAGAGTCGGGTTTATTGTGATTCTTTTAGAGGAGTGAGTGATGAGAATGAGTTGGAAGTGTTTTTGGTTAATGTTGTTGATTGGCCTGTTGGCTGTGTCGGCACGGGCAAATATGGTTACCAACGGCGGCTTTGAAACAGGTGACTTCACAGGCTGGTGGACGTGGGTAGCCGATTCCGACAATCAGACTGTGTCAATTGATTCGGATTACAAGTATGAGGGTGACTACAGCGCTAAGCTTTGGTCCGCCTCAAGCGCATGGTCGGCACAGATGGGGACGAGTTTCGAACTTGGCGGAGATACTGCTTGGACGCTGAGCTTTGCCTATAGCGCTCGGTGGACACCCGACTGGGGTTCAGCAGATGTTGCAGTCGATTACGTTGACGCGGACTGGAAATACCTGGATTATGAATATATTGAACTCTATAATGAAAGCGGCGCTCCGAATTCAGATGAATGGGTCTTGGTCAGTAACAATTATACTACGCCAGCGGGAACGGCACACATTAAATTGAAGGTCGAGGTTGCAAACTGGACAACAGTGAACTTTGACAACATAACTGCAATACCTGAACCGGCAACATTGCTATTACTTGGCCTTGGTAGCTTGGCGATTCGCAGAAGGTCGTAAAAAGCTTGTGAGTCGGCTGCACTACTGTGTGAATTGTTCAAAAGTTTAAATAACTTTTTAGTAACTGTTCTTTGAATTGTCAGAGGAACATACGGTATTGCATTCCATC
>CAZBWE010000016.1:0-22738 GCA_964495465.1 uncultured Pirellulales bacterium | reverse complement strand
CTTGGCGGCTGGGTGCCCGAGGAAGATAAGAGTAATTGCGGTTATGGCCCGACCCTTCAGTGGGAGGCTGCCGAGGATGCAACAGGCGACCATCACGTCTATTTTGGCACATCTTTCGAAGATGTAAATGACGCCAATGAAAACGACCCTGAGTATAAAGGGTCGGTGCCGCTGGCAACCACATCATATGTATTGTCTCTTGATGATGTTGAAAAGTCGCAAACTTATTACTGGCGCGTGGATGAAACCACGTCAGGTGGTGTTGTCAAGGCCCAGGCAATCTGGCAGTTCTCTGTTTGGAACCTCACGTGGATAGATACGTTTGATAACTATCTCGATAACGCAGATATCCAAAGCGTCTGGGGCACAAATGCCTACTTGTATGACCAGACGATGGAAATATATTACAACGGCTCGACCTACGAGGTCAGTGCGGATGCTGATGATTTACTTTGCTCGTCCGATGTCAGTGCAAATTCGATGATTGTGCTGCTGGTAGCAGGTCATGACAACATGTCCGACAATATTTATTTGGAAATTGAATCGAACGATGGCGCCCAGAGCGGGGTGGTGCAATACCCTGATTCAAGGGCGTTGAATCAGCAGAGCTACGAGTCGTTCATAACCTGGCCGATTGACCTGCAGGAATTTACCTCGCAGGGGGTCGATTTAACTAATATTACGAGAATTACTATTGGAATCGGCACGGGGAGCGGTCCCTCCGGCTCAGGCACGATATATATAGACGATATTCGTCTTGATTACCCATATTGTATTGCCGAGTTGATACCTGCAGATTTCGACAATAACTGCTGGGTCGGTATGGATGAGCTGGAGATGCTTGCGAATGACTGGCTTGCAGAATCTTATACCGTAACTGCTGCCGCACCTTCACAAGGCCCCATATTGTGGTTAAAATGCGACGAAGGCAGTGGCTATGACCCGTTAGACTCTTCCGGGAATGAATACGATGGCTTTATTAACGACCTGTCTGCCTGGGGAGGACCTGGAACCGGACATGATGGCACAGATTGCCTCGACCTCGACAATGCTGCGTGGGTAGAGATACCCGTCGCAGTGAATAATGACCATAATACGATTGGCGAAGAGAGCACGGTATCGTGGTGGTTAAATGACCCGGGGCAGTCCGATGATGATTCAATGATAGTGCAGATTGGCGTTGATGGCCGAACCATCAATATGTGGAGCGGGGCCACAGGTTCGTTCTACTACAAAGTAGGTTATGACCCAAATACAGGATATCGAGACGAGCTGAACATCGGTTCGATGGATTATACCAATCCCGAACATCCTCAGGACCAATGGGTCCACTATGCGTTTGTTAAAAGTTTAAGCAATGGCTATGTTCGAGCTTATAGGAATGGTAAGCTGATAGCGGAGGAAGCAGCCGCCGTTTTCGGGACGCCTCTGCTTGATGAAATCGAGGGCTATGCCACGCTGGGAGGATGGCGATGGTCGGGCGATACCGGCGGTTATTATGATGGCCTCATCGATGACTTCCGCATATATGATTATGCCCTTTCGCATGAAGAAGTGCTCTATCTGGCAGTCGAAGGAGGAGCAGCCACGAGCCCGCTCACCCAGGGATTGCTTACACCTTCCGATGCTACCGGTGATGATGTAGTGAACTTTACTGATTTGGCAAAGATTGGCGAATACTGGCTTCAGGATGTTGTTTGGCCGTAATATTCGATATAAGACAATAGTGAAGGAACGGTGCGTCCCGATGTTGGGACGCGCCTCATAGATTATTACCGGATTTTGGACATATGGAGCCAAAGGTAGTGATAACGATTCATGTGATTCGTAAATTGAATTTCGGCAAAAGAAAAGGCCTCGCCTTCACGCTGATTGAGCTGCTTGTTGTGATTGCGATAATTGCCCTGCTGATGGCAATTCTTATACCGGCTCTTGGAAGAGCCAAAGACCAGGCCAAAAATGTCGTGTGCCTCTCCAGACTCAAGCAATTCAGTCTTATGTATGAAATGTATGCTCAGGATAATGACGATAGTCTGCCGGGCGGCTGGACCAGTAAGAAAATGTGGATGACTGACTTGCTTCCATATTACGGGGGCACAGATGATGTTCGACTCTGCCCAAAAGCCACGAAGTTCCTTCATCTAATACCCCTAAATAAGCCCGGAGTTTTTACTGCGTGGGGAATAATGGGTAATCCGGATTATTTAGGTGGTAATATTCCTGATTGGGGCCAAGAAGGATTGTATGGCAGTTATGGTGTTAATGGGTGGGCCTTTAATCCCCCGGATGTAAGTCTCTCTAAAGATGATTATATTGATCCGGATGAACTTCCGCTTTTCTGGCGGAAAAAAACAAACGTTAAAAGACCGGATACTGTCCCGTTAATGGGTGGTTCTATGTATGACGGAAGTCGCCCAAAGGTTAGTAATACGCCTCCTCCTGAGGAGGGTATGCAGACTAACGAAATGTCTGATTTCTGTCTGCCTCGCCATAATGGCAAGGTGAATATGATGTTTATTGATACCTCTGCGCGAAGTGTCGGTTTAAAGGAATTATGGTCTCTGAAATGGCACACTGAATGGAAAACACCACGCATAAATTGGTCTAGATATGAATGGATAAATAAATATCCTGATTGATAGTTAAATTGGACTGTCAGCCAACCTCCGGTTTGAAGGATTACATTACTCGGTTCTGCCTGTTTTCCGGCCCATCGAATGCAAAAGGCGATTTTATAGCAGAATACCATAGTTTTTCAGATATCCTGCCTTATTTGTGGTATAATATAATAGGGTCATACGTAGTGGAGCAGGGCCATTTGAAGAAATTTGAACCCGGACTCAAGGAAGAGCTTCCTTATTAAAGAGGCGTTTGGTTTTTCTAAAGTACGATATTAACCAGAGCAGATACGGCCTTGAAATCGAAAAGACAATGCATAATAAATCAATAAAAAGGGTATTTGTGCTGATACTCCTGGGATTAGGCATTACAGCCCGAAACGGCGTTTGTGCTCAGTTTATGAGGGGAGTGGATATATCCACCCTGACGCTACAGGAAGCCGATGAAGTCATCTATAAGGAATATGGCATACCTGAAGATGCTCTCATCATCTTAAAAAATCACGACATCAACTGGATTCGAATACGATTATTTCATAGCCCGAGTAGCTGGAATTACGGTGCGAGTATGGACCTCGATTATGTAACCGAGCTCGCCGCCCGTGTCAAAGCCGAGGGGTTCAAATTTCTTCTGGATATCCATTATTCTGATACGTGGGCCGACCCGACGCATCAAACTCCTCCCGACGCCTGGCAGGGAATGAATCATTCGCAACTTGTTACCGCGGTTTACGAATATACGCGTGATACTATCGAGCACCTGCGGACGAATAATGCTATGCCGGATATGGTTCAGATTGGCAATGAGATTACCTGTGGTATGCTCTGGACGGACGGAGAAATCTGCGATAACGGCAACTGGTCGAATCTTGCCGACCTTATCAACGCCGGCATAAATGGTGTAGATGCCGGCAGAGGGGCCGAACCTATGCCGGAAATAATGATTCATATTGACCGAGGCGGTGACCAGGGAGGTACCGAATGGTTCTTCGACAACCTCCTTGCACGAGGTGTGCAATTCGACGTCATCGGGCAATCTTTCTATCCACAATGGCATGGAACTCTTGATGACCTGACCACAAACCTGAACTTTATGGCGCAAAATTATTCTCAGGATATCGTCATCGTGGAGACAGCCGAGTATTACACGGGTTCTTCAGGAGCATCACCTGAAAATCAAAAGGCATTTCTGGAAGAATTAATCCAGCGGATCCAGGCCACGCCCAATGGAAAGGGAAGAGGCGTGTGCTACTGGGAGCCGGCGTGGGTCTGGAGTTCGCCGGTCGGCTACAAGGCATTATTCGAGCCGGCTCCGACCTGGGATAATGTCGATATGCTAATGGCGCTGGAGGCCTTCGATAATCAGGTATATGGAGATACTACCGGAGAAGGCATAGTTAATTTTGAGGACTTACCCGGCTTTTGTGAATCCTGGCTGGTGGATGATTGTGTCGCAGCCGCTGAGCTGGATTTGAACGGTGACTGTTTAATCAATTTCTATGAGTTGTCCGTGCTGGCCCAAAATTGGCTTGAGGAAATTGAGTGATTTGTTTATTTCGTCAGGATGCGTGAGAGATGCTTTTATTTTAGGCCTTTATAGGATGGTCTGACGTTGTTGGTGATTCGTCGGCAATTCGAAGAATCCCATCTCAGCAGTTCGTTTAAGCAGGTCAACTAGGTTGTTGGCGCCGAGCTTGCGCATAATGTGGCTTCGGTGTGCTTCAATAGTCCTTACAGAACGGTGTCGCAAATGGGCTATTTCTTTGTTGCTCTTGCCGTCCAGGATTAAACGCAAGACCCTCATTTCTGTTTTGGTAAGTGTCTTATTAAGAAGTGGATTAGCTGGAATGGTTCGTTTTAGTATGGACTCAACGGTCGATAGAAATCCTTCTCTGTCCAGGGGTTTTTCGATAAAGTCCGATGCGCCTAACTTCAGGGCTCTTACAGCCATCTGTATATCGCCGTAGCCGGTTATAACCAGAACCAGCAGTAATGGATTAAAACGTTTTGCCTCAGCTAAAAGCTCAATGCCATCCATTTCAGGCATTTTCACATCAGTAATAAGTAGATCGCAGGTTTGGTAGCGCAGATGTTCGAGGCAATCGGCAGCTTTTGAGAAACAGCTGACTTTATAACCGGCCCGTTCAAGAGTCCTGCCAACCATTTTGAGCACCTCTGGCTCGTCATCGACAAAAAATACATATTGTCCAATATTGCTTTCCATTGCCATTTATTTAAAACCTCTCACTTGAGTTGATTGGCAAGGTGACTAAAAAAGTCGAACCTTCACCAATTTTACTCTCAACACAAATCTTACCGCCGGCCCGCGAAACAATACGCTGCACGATGCAAAGGCCCAGCCCGGTTCCTTCACCCTGGGGCCTGGTGCTAAAAAACGGTTCAAAAATTCTATCTATATTTTCCGGTGCGATGCCGCCACAATTGTCGGAAAATCGCAATTCAACATAATTGTCCCTGAATTTGCCGTTGATAATCAGCTTATGATTATTTTTGCCGTCGGCCGACTGTATTGCATTATCTACCAGTGTGAAAAATAGCTGCTCCATATCTTTCTCGTTTGCATAAATAGGCGGAAGTTTGCCTATTTCTTTAACCTCTAAGGTTACTTTTGCACGCCGTGCACGTTCATTCAATAAATTCTTGATTCTTTCAGCAATTACTTTCAAGTCGGTTTTGCTGATTGCCTTGTCGGGGGATTCTCTTGCAAAATTGCGAAATCGGTTCACAATTGAAGTCGCATGAGAAACCTCAGACAGACCCTTTTTGAGGTCTTGCATCATAGAATCCGGGCATGACTTTTTTTTCAGCTCTGCCAGTGAATTCTCAATAGCCAGACTAATGACTGTCAGAGGTTGAGTCAATTCATGAGCCACAGTGGCACTTAATGTCCCGAGAGAAGCAAGCTGTTCGGCACGTGTCATTTTTTCACGGTACATATCGAGTTCCTCTTCTGTTTGTTTTTGCCTGGTGATATCCCGGAAAATGCCTAAAATTCCAATAACGTTTTCCTGCTCATCTCTGACAGGCGTTTTGATTGTATGGACAATCACTTCCTGCCCATATTTAATGTATGTTTCCTCGATATCTTTTGTCTGCCCTGATTCTATAATTTTTTTATCGTCTGCTCTGTATTTTTCAGCTAATTCCCTGGGGTAAAAGTCGTAATCTGTCTTTCCGGCGATTTCCTCGGCCTTAATCTTCAAATCTGCAGCGTAATTCTCGTTGCAGGATATATATACAGAGTTTTTGTCTTTGAGGAATATCTTTTGAGGAAGATTTTCAAGGAGCGTTCTATACTTAACCTCACTTTGCCGCAGGGCCTCCTCTGCCAGTTTGCGCCCGGTGACGTCTCTAAAGATACCCAACAGATACCTATTGCCCTCCAATGTCATAGGAATTGCATTGATGTCGGCGTAAAAGACGCTGTCGTCTTTCTTTTTTACTGGTGAATCTTTAGTGAGTGTAAACTCGCCTTGTGTTTGCCTCTCAAACTGGTCTATTATATGCGGCAGGTATTCCTTAGGATGGATATCAGCTACTCCTATGTTTTTTATCTCTTCCTCACTATAACCCAGCATTTCACAAAACTTTTTGTTACAGGTGTGGAATCTCCTGCTTTCCACATTAGCTAAGACAATCCCATCGGCTGCATTATCAAAAATATATCTAAATCTTTGCTCAGATTCCTTTGCCATTTCCTCTGTCTTTTTGCGTTCGGTGATATTCCTCGCAATTGCCAGAATTCCATTGGGTTTGCCTTTATCATTTTTCAATAAAGTGACAGACATGTATGTGGGGAAGGTTGTGCCGTCTTTTCTGATATGGCTTATCTCGCCGAGCCAAAATCCTTTTGTTTTAACTTTAGCTATATCTTTTTTGTATTCCTCTATCTGTTCTTCATTATGCAGGTCAGCGACCTTCATCCCAATCATTTCTTCGCGGGAATAACCGTGCATTTCTGCATAAGCGCGATTAACATATATTAGTTTGGGCTCCGAATCACCTATTGCTATGCCGTCTGTCGATTGCTCTACAGCCAAACCAAGTCTTTTGATTTCTTCTTCTGCTTTTTTGCGATCAGTGATGTTTCTAAAGATGCTCACGATGCGTTCCGCTTTGCCATCTTTTTTGATAAATCTTGTAAACACTTCCACATCGATGCTGCTGCCATCTTTATGATTAATCGTTAGTTCAATAGGAGTTGAGGGCTTGCCGCTTTTGACAGTATCTCTGAAGAGCTTGACTATCTTTGGTGTGTCTTTAAGACGAACGATGCCAAGTTTACTAAAGTGCTTTCCTATTACTTCAGATGGTTTGTAACCCAAGAGGTCTTGAACCCTCTCATTTACATCGAGTATCTTGCCATATTTATCTACATAGGCAACCATGTCTGTTATGTTTTCAAAAATTGTTTGAAGCTTATCTGTAGTTTCTTTGATTTCTTTTTCTGCTTTTTTGCGCTCAGTTATATCTCTGGTGATTATGCTCGCAGCAACTACTTGTCCATCGTGTTTAACAGGTCCAATGCGGCTCCAGTACCAGGAAGATGTTCCATCAGGCCCGGCCCCTATAAGCTCGTAATCACTGCCCACGCCGGTTTGAAAGACCTGCTCAATGAGCTTTTTTGCTGTCTCGTGATATTCGGGTGATATATAATCATAGAGTTTTTTTCCAATTACCTGTTCCGGGGTCATACCTGACACGGTGTGATTGATGAATTGAATTGTACCGTCACGATCCGAAACCGTAATTATATCGGGTACATTTTCTATAAGTGAACGCCACTTTTCCTCCGGCTTCATAAAAGTCTCCCTCGTTGCTTTGATATAAGAAAGAAACTCTGCAATATGCTTAATTTGTGAAATAAATCGGTTTTGCCGATTTGGATATTATACATAGTTTTATGCTTTCACCCAGCTGGTATGTCCTTTACTCCTCACTCCGTCCGCATTTAATGCGGCGCTATAACTTGTAAGTTCAGGTGATTTGGTCGTTCGCAGTAAATCTTTCATTTTATCCATTGCTTTTTGCCTATTTTTTATGGATTCTTTTTTTCTTTATTACTGCCGAATTTTGGAATTGTCAAGAAAAAATACTAAGAAAGTCAGCTTTTAGCGATGAGAGAAAAGATGTTATAAGTTCATAGGCAGTATTTGCGGATTTTTTATGTTTTGTGCTTTGGATGGGTAGGGTGCGAAAAGTAGTAGTTAAAGAGATGTTCTGAAGCAATTATTTTAATGCGTAGCAGGTAATTGTTAGCTTTGATTCATTTTGCTTATCATTTATATATGGTTTTGGATTCAAGGGGGAGGGCAAGGAATACGTTCTATGCGGCGGTGCCAAAAAGTGTATCGAGTGGCAAATTTTTGCCCGTTGATTATTTTCTCCTTGAGAACCGTGAGAAAGCTGCGGAAAACGGTTCTTTGTTGCTGTGAGTTTTTTTTCAATACGCCCGACAGGATTCGAACCTGCGACCTCCGGTTTAGGAAACCGATGCTCTATCCTACTGAGCTACGGGCGCATCATTTTTAAGTCATTGACATTAAACAACTTCTCGCACCTGCTGTCAAATATTTGGTTAAGCAAAAAGGCAAAAATCACCAAATGGTGTCAATTTAGTGTTAGTCGTTTCGAATTTTTGCCAATATGCTATTCAATACCTTATTTGCACTTCAGACCTTACAGCCAAGTAGTATTTCCTCGTTGTTTCAATACTTGAATGACCAGCAAGCTGCTGAACTACCTATATCGGAAGTTTCTTAGCCCAATTGATAATAGCTGTACGTCGAAGGTCTTGCAACACGCATTTGGCGACACCTACATTTCGTCTAATGATGCTGAAATCCCTATCAAGGTTATTTATAAACTGCGACTTTGGATCCCACCGTTCAATTCTCTGCGGGTCTTGTCTTGCCCGGTGTATATGTTAAAATCATGTTGTTTTTCGATATGCTTGGAATACTGCTGCGCATTATTTTCTTAGAGGCACTGATATTCAAAGCCCTACAGCCGACAACGAAAGCATTGCCCGCAATACCTTGCGTATAACAGGCGTGGACATGGCTGATGGCACTACCATTTTAGATATAAAACCCTATATTCCAGAATTGAATACAATAAATGACATTAGAATCGGCTGATTGACCGATAAGATTGAAGGAATGAACAAAAGTAAACCAGGTGATAGTTAACTTGCACAGTTAAATTTTCGAGATGTTTTATGACATGTAAATGGTATAGCTTGTGCCCATTAAGAAAGTTCGAAAAAGAAGGGAAGTTAGATAACTTCTGGGCACAAAATTATTGTAAATCTGACAATAATTGGAAAAACTGTAAGAGATACCAATTAGAGGAGAAAGGAATTGCTCACCCTGATAACATGCTGCCTGATGGAAGAATGGATGAGAATTTATAAGCTTTTTGCCACAACCTTAGTTGTTCTTATGAATGGATAAGCTATAGGCAGCACGGTGAGCAATGGATGTGCTTCAATCTGAGCTGTTAGAATAGAATTTATACTCATTCTATTTTGAACAACAGGCCCGATAAGATTTGTCAGAGCGCCAACACTACAATTTCTTTTCTGAATTCCTTAGCCTTAATAAATAGAAAAACCAACCGCTGCTTATATTATGGGCCAGAATTATTCTATAGCGATATAGTAGAGCTGATTATTTTGCGGCTTTGCTTCAATTTTACCTTCAGAGGATAATTCCTCAACGTATTTGATTGCTTCATTTCGGTGAAGGCCAAGACCTGCGGCAATATCTTCTATAGAGCAAGGCCTGCGTTTCAAAAGCGTCAGGACATCTTCACGTTGGGCGACAAAATCCTGTTGTTTATGAACGTCTTTGTAGTCAGCAATAACTTCCGCTTTTTCATATAGTTTGGCGGTTATTGTTTCTAATTGCTTTTTTGGCACTGGCTCGGCAAAACTCTCGGCTGGTGGGCGAGTAACGGTGTTTACCTGAACTCTGTCGGGCTGTATAGCAGCTATACATGTTTTTAATCTGTTAATTTCTGCTTCTGTTGTTGTTACTCCTGCCAGTAGGAATACTTCCAACCAGTATTGGCCGCTATAATCTTTGCGAAAATCCACAAGACCTTGAAGCATTTTGCTGAATGTAATATCCGGGTGAGGCCTGTTGACATATTGAAATATCTGGATGCTTCCGGCATCGAGTGAGGGAACAACCACATCTGCAGATTTCAAAGCGTTTCTTACTTCTGGCAGCCACAACAGCGAACCATTGGTAAGCACCGCTACAGGGATATCAGTAATTTCTTTAATCCCCAAAATAAGCTCATCGAGCCTGGAAAATAGGGTCGGTTCGCCGGAACCGGAAAGGGTAATGTAATCAGGTTTTAAGTGTAGATGGTCTTTGATTTGCTCGATAACATCCTGCAAAGGCACCCATTCTTTTCTTTCTAGGGTTTTGTTTGTGGTTCTGCCCAGTTGACAGTATATACAGTCATAACTGCAGGTTTTAAATGGCACAAGATCAACCCCTAATGAACGCCCAAGCCGTCTTGAAGGAACAGGTCCAAAGATATATTTGGTTTTATTTGTAGGGTCATTTTTGCCAATCATGACTTTCACACCTTTCTATGCGTTATTGCCGTGATTCTTCAACGCTTTGACCTGTTTTTCCAAATTATTCATTTCTTATAACAAAAGTTCTATCCAAAGGATTATATCTGCTTGATTTTCCTCGAGTACCAATAATCCCGTAGATTTGTATCTCTGCCTGAGAGGTGTTTTGTATATCAAGCCAGGTTTTCACTCTTACATAACAATTATAATAGCCGGGTAATTCTTCTTGGGTAAACCTTCGAATCTCCTCACTGCTAATGCCAGAATATCTTGATTTTTTGTTTCGGCACTTGAATGTCCTTTCGTTGAATCCTTCGACAGTTTGGACCGCCAAGTTTAGTCCTTTGCCTTCGCTATATCCCACAGATTTTTTTCTTGCTAACCGGCCAATAAGATCTGCCATGCTGCTTTTCCTGCTTTCAAATTTCGATAATGCTACCTGCTTTTATTTCCCTAAATTGAGCAGGGTACCTTTGTTTTATTTCCTGCTTGTGTTGTGTGCAATGACACGGAGCAATTAGTTCAATTTCTTGAAGCCTTTCCAATTTCGAAAATCCGTGGAAGCCTCCCACAACTCCATAGATTGCTCCGAGTTGTCCTGCTTTTTCAATTATTTTTTCCAGGCCCGGATGGGCACAGCCGGTTATAACCAAGTTCCCTTTCTCGGTATTTACTACCAGAGACTGCTCCTTGATAAGTCCTCCAAGTGCACCGGTGGAATAAACTCCCGGTGATATCTCGGTTGGCTTTGAGAAGGATTTTGGATGAAAAACTTTAGCATTGTTGTTCAATTTTAAAAATTCTTTTAACCCGCCGGTGTGATCCCAGTGATTGTGTGAGATGACAACTTTATCTATAGTTTCAGGCACAATATTTAGTTGTTTCATATTGTAAATCAGCTTTTTACCACTATTGCCCGTATCAAATAAAAGTCTTTCTTTGCCTTCTATCAGGCAGGAGAAACCCCATCCCGATTTTAAGTCGGCACTTGCTTCGTTGTCATATACAATTGTTATTTTCATTCTAAATCTTCTCTGATATTTCAATTTCTTTCATATTTCTTCATTTACTGACACTTGCTAAAATTTAGAACACAGCCCTGGTTAAGACCGTCATCATGGCTTATAAGGCCGCTATATTTCCGTTTAAAAACAAAATTTGAACCTCCGATTTCTTGTTTAATGCCACTTAGACTTAAACTTCTGAATTCCTGTATGGGGTCATCTTCCAGAGTGTGCTTGGGATAAACGGAAAGTAAACCGTCTTGTTTCATAACACGATGAGCTTCCTGGTAGAGCTTTTTCCTATCGCTTTTGGCAAGATAATGAAGGACATCATAGAATAAAACTACATCGATTGATTCCCTTTTGAAATCCAGTGTTGCTTGGCCCGAGGTTTTTATTATCTTTACGTTTTTTAAATTATTGGCTGCGGCTTTTTGCTGCAGTTCGTTTAGTGCTCGTTGTTCTTTGTCCACCGCATAAACTATGCCTTTGCTTCCTACAATTTGTGCTGCGGGAACTGTATAATGTCCTACCCGACAGCCGAAATCCAATACAGTATTACCCTTTTTCACTCCAACCTGTTTTAGGAACTCAACTCCTTTTTCGGTTTCCCAGTTTCCCATTTTCCCAAGTCACACTTTCTTTCTCCAAAAATAGCAGTACCGATTCTAACCATGTTGGAACCTTCCTCTATAGCAACTTTGTATGAGTTGGTCATTCCCATCGAAAGATATTTCATACTTACATTCGGTAAAGCCAGGCCTTTTATCCTGTCAAATATCTTTTTTGTTCTTCTAAAATATGGCCTGACGTCTTCGGGATTGCCAAAGCGGGGCCCCATAGTCATCAAACCTTCGATTCGTAAATACCCAAACTGGGATATGTCTCTAATTAAATTCTCCATGTAGTCTTCAAAAGGCTCGTGTTCATCGGGCCTTATACCTACCTTGGAATCTTCGCTACCGATATTAATCTCTATGAAAACTGGCATTACCTGCTCTTTGGCTTTTATACCCCTTTTATTAATGGCCTCTGCTTTTTCCGGGGAGTCAACAGTTTGAATAACATCGAAAATTCTTAGTGCCTTATTTATTTTGTTTGTCTGTAAATGACCTATCATGTGCCATCTGACTTTAGCTGCTTTCTTCCGCAAGGCACTGTGCATTTGCCCGGCTTCCTGAACGTAATTTTCACCAATATCTGTGGCCCCTGCGTTTATGGCTTCTTCTACCTCGTCTGCTGATCGGACCTTAGCGGCCAAGACAATAGTTACATTCTCCGGGATTTCTTCCCTGAGTTTTGTATAATTTTCTGTAATGCTCATATTCAGTGTCACGCCATCAGTACTTGCTATAGTTGTTAATTGTTATTTGGGATTCGCATGGCTTCTTATCGCAGGGCGTATCACGGCCACAGCAAGGTCTTTCTCGACCACAGGTTGGGGAAGTACTGCTGCTGTAATCTGTCGCATAGAAGCCCGAATTTTTGAAAATTATGCTCCCTCCGCCGCTGATTAAACGCTGAACTCTGCTGTCGCACTTCGGGCATTTCTCATCAGATTTGTAGCCACAATCCTCGCAGTTATATTCGTGCGTCGGCATAGTCGCCTCCTCTTTTTTCTGGACCCTTTTTTGCAACATCAATCCCGGTTTTTGGCTCAGGTTTGATTTCTAATTTGTCCAGTGCCTGTTCCAAATCTTCTATAATTATCTCTTTTTTCTCAATTCCGGCGGAGAGACGAACAGTGTTAGGACTAACCCCGAAAACAGTCCTACGTTCCGGCGGCATATAAAGAAGCGTTGTAAGGTGTGGTATACAAACCAGTGATTCAGTTGCCCCTAAACTGACAGCATGATATGTAACTTTAAGCTCGCTTATGAACTTTTTAGCATCTTCCTGGTTTCTGCCAACATCAAATGCCAGAACTCCTCCAAAACCATTTTGCATTTGTTTTGAGGCAATTGAGTAACCTGGATCAGTTTTCAATCCAGGATATCGCACTTGCGATACTTTGGGGTGGCCAGCTAAATATTCTGCTATAGTCATTGCATTAGCTGACATCTTTTCGGCTCGCAGCTCGAATGTCTTAAGCCCTCTTTCCAGCAGAGAACCCGAATAAGCATCCAGAGTAGTCCCTATAGCCTGACGGGTAAACCATAATTTATCATAATGGCTTTTTGAACCAGCTATAGCACCTGCCATAAGATCGTTGTGACCGCCTAATCCCTTTGTGGCGCTATGTACTACAATATCAGCACCAAGCGAGAGCGGTTTTTGATGGTAGGGAGTAGCAAAAGTATTATCTACTACTAAAAGAGCATTTACCTTATCAGCCTCCTTGCGCAAGGCAGCTATATCCAAAACTTTGCATAAAGGATTACTTGGACTTTCACAAAATATCATTTTGGTATTAACTTTGATATGCTCTGCGATTTTATGGCCTTCACGAGCATCAAGCCATGTTATATCGATACCCAACCGTTCGAGAATAAGCGAAACCTTATAATGAGCGCCATAAATATCATAAAACAGAATTAGATGGTCGCCAGCACTTAGATAGGTTAAATAAACCATTGTGCAGGCGGCCATGCCGGAGGTGCAAATAATGCAATCTTCAGCTTCCTCAAGGGCTGCTATTTTTTTCTCCACTGCTCGGACAGTTGGATTGTCATCTCTGTGATAGGTATAGCCGTCTATTTCACCATCTGTAATCTGTCTTAAGACTTCAAATGAACTGTAGTGATAATTAACAGCATTTACGATTGGGGTAACCATTGGCTTGTTACCATATGGTGTTAGTGGATCACTCATAACTATTCTCCATAAACTGTCAATCCAGTAATAACATTGCAATTGCGACAGTTGTAGTCCAGAGATGCTTCTGACCCCTGGCCGTCTGCGTAATATTAGAGGTTCTGATAATCAGGCCGCTGGCTTTATAGACCTGTTCTTTTTCAGACCAGGCCTGATTTGGGTCAACTTCAAGGCCAAGTGTCGTTCCAAGCATATCTGCTGCCAAATCTTCAGACATGTCGGCAGCTTCTTGCTGATTCATCCCATGACCATGAACCTCGCTGATATATCCCCAGTTATTTCTATCTTTGGGAACGGCAATACCTATTGAGGATGCTATTAGACGGCCATGTTCATCTGTATCTGATCTTGCCATTACACAATAAGTTATTTGACCAGGAACGAGCGATTTCAATCCATTTTCACGGGCGATAATTTTACACTTCGGCGGAAGTATTGATGAGACTTGAACCAGGTTCTGCTGAGCTACGCCAGCTTGTCTTAATGCTTCTTCGAAGGATTTCAATTGATATCTATGTCTGCCTACCCCTTTTGTCAAAAAAACTCTTACCGGAACCAAATTGTCCATGCTAATCTCCAAAGACTCTTTATATATTCGCTTCAACTATTAATAACACATATACGTAATGCAACTTTGTGCGGAAGACCAATAACCAGTTGCTCTTTTTCGATGCCGCCGTATTCTCTGGAATCAGGACAACCAAAAGAAATACTAATTTTCTGGTCAATATAGCTTTTGACCGCAACGTTTCCGCAGACAGACATTATGCCTGAAATTTTTGTATCGAGATTACACCCGGTTATCTTCTGCCAAGACCTAATCAGTTTCATCGCTGATTCCGAGCTGGCATAACTTATATAGACATCGCCATCGATATCCCTGCCGAGAGAGATCCCAGAGAATTTTTCATTCAGAACAGGCACACTTCTTATCAATCCACGGGCTACATCCTGATTGATACCTGTTTTTTCAGAAAGTCTTTGAGCCAGCTTCACATCATTGTTTTTAAGCCAACCAAAGCATCTTCTGGCACCATCACAGCATACGTTAAGAGGGGATAAGGATATATGCTTGTTTTGAGCCCTATATACGGCTTCACAGAACCTGATGTGAGCGATGTTATTTGCAGATATTTGTTTCTCAAACTTAACCGCTATCCAGTCGGAAGTGCTGATATGCGACAAGTTTTTGCATATCTGATCCAGATCTTTATCTGACATACTCTACATTAATCTCCGTTAGAAACCGATTTGTCCGCCGGCACCCAAACACAGGCATTTGTCACCAAAAGCTTTTTCCATAGCATCCATCGCTTTTTTACCAGTGCAATGCAAAGGGAAAATTTTTTGAATTTCGTATTTTTTGAAGGCCTCTATCGTATTGGCAATTCGAATCCGACTTGCATTTAATAGGTGCATACCGCCGATAACAGTATATATTTTATTACAGCTCGTTAATTTACTGATATAGTCGAGTATATTTACAACACCTGCATGAGCACAGCCAAGAACAACAACCAATCCCTTTGATGATTCGATAAATAATGTCTGGTCGTCTAAGAGTTCATCGGGCTTCTGGCAATCTTCATCAACAAAAAAGGTTCCCCCGACATCTTCGTAATCGTTCAAGCGCGGTACTTGCCCAGTTACTGACATTCCAGGAAATATTTGGGCAGGTGTTACTGTCCAGATCATATGCTGGTCTTGAATAGCCTCCTTTGCAGAAGCAGACATACCAATCGATTTTATTTCTGATGCTTTCTGGCTAAATTTCATTTCAGTTGCTGCAGGATGTAAATAAATCATTACCTTAGAAGCAATATTAAGAACAGAAGGCAAACCACCCGTATGGTCATAATGGCCATGGCTCAGTATGATTGCATCTGTCCGTGAAATATCAATTCCTAAAGTTCGTGCATTGTGTAAAATCAAGTCACTCTGGCCGGTATCAAAGAGTATCTTTTTATTGCCGTATTCAATCCAGAAGGATAGGCCGTGTTCAGCTTTTAATCCAGCTTTAAGTGCCGTGTTTTCAGTCAGAATTGTTATTCGAATATCTTCTTTCATAACTTTATGTATCCTGCCTATCCGCCAGGTCAGGCTTGCTCACAAACTTACCGATAGCAGAAGATTTAATCTGTTCATCCTGAGCTATCTCAGCATCCAGTATATATAACGTATTCGAACTGTTTTTGATGCATGCCTTGACTATTGCTTTTTTCCAGTATGATTCTGAATTTTAGTGATCACAGATATTATCTCCTGTCTCAAGTGTGTCTTCCAGATAAGCTGACACAAGCTCTTCAGGTGAGCCGTTCGATGCACCAATAATTACTTTAATGTCATCCTGCTCAAAAAGCTGCTGTGCTCGCTGTCCCATGCCGCCGGCAATAATAACGCTGATGTTGTTTTGATGTAGCCATTTCGGCAATGCTCCGGGAGCATGGGATGGAGGTATGGCCTCTTTTCTGTTTATAACCTTACTTATTTTGTCATCAATATCAAAGATTGCAAACTGGTCGCAATGACCAAAGTGAAGGCTTAATTTACCCTGTGCTAATGGAACTGCTATGCGCATTTTCTTATCTCCTTTTTCTAAAGATTGTGTCTCATTTGATTACTAATCATTGTTGTTAAGTTCAAGAATCGGATTCAGCACTTGCTCAAAATCCTTTGCCGTTTGACTTTGGTTGTAGTGATATACAAACGGTCTGCCGGAATCGCAGGCTTCTACAATTTGCGGGTCTATGGGAATCCGGCCCAAGAAGCGTACGTGCATCTCGTTAGCCATAATTTCACCACCGCCGGATTTGAACAAATCAGTTCTCTGGCCGCACTTAGGACAGACAAATCCACTCATATTCTCCACTACACCAAGAACAGGTAGATTAAGATTGTGGCAAAAGGTGATGCATCTGCGAACGTCTGACAGTGCTACTTCCTGAGGGGTGGTAACTATAATTGCGCCATCGGCATTTTCCAAAAGCTGGACAATCGAAAGCGGCTCATCTCCAGTACCGGGAGGCGAATCGACAATCAAAAAGTCTAAATTGCCCCAATCTACATCTTTTAAGAATTGCTTTATCATCTGATATTTCATCGGGCCTCTCCATATCACAGCGTCGTTACCTCCTCGCAACAGAAACCCTATGGACATAACTTTTAGGTTTTCCAACATTTCAAGGGGCAAGATCACATCTCCTGTCGCATGGATTTCCTTTCCTTCAAGGTTTAGAATCTTCGGGATGCTTGGACCGTGTATATCAATGTCAAGCAGTCCCACTTTCTTGCCGGCAAGTGCGAGTGAAACCGCAAGGTTTGCCGCCACCGTGCTTTTGCCAACGCCTCCTTTGCCACTGAGCACAAGTATCTGGTGCTTTATCTGTTTTACTTTTTTGCGAATTTGCTCCTGTTCAGCTTGAATTTTTTTTTGCTTATTTTCATCAATCTGAAAAGTGCTATTATTTTTCGCCATAGTATATCTCCGTTCCTTTAAAAAATCTATTTTTCCTGATTAACTTCGGGGCATGCATTGGAAATCTTTGCGGTCAGTACTATCTCATATCTTTGAGCAAGTTTCTCAAAGGCCTTTTGCAGCTTTTCGAAAACCACCTGGCTTTCTCCTGCAATGAGGCTACTCATTGCTCCAGTTTTAATTTTTAGCTTGTCGTTCTCCATGACTTGGACAAACTGTCGGATCGGTTTGGTTAAATCGTTTTGGCGCAGTGGATATAAACTTACTTCTGCTTGGATTTTCATAATCTTACTCCTGCTGCAATAAAAGCACCATATGGCATATGAAGCAACCGGCCAACTGTGTCAGTTAATGGTGATAATGATAAAAGATGTTTTTGTCTGGGAATAAACCCGGCGGTGACCATACGAGTTTCGCCGTGCCGTACTAAAAGTTGTTTTAGCTCTCTTGGAGAAAACAATCGAGCTTTTGCATATGGCGATTCAGGTCTTTGTTTTCTATTGCGGTTTAGTCGAGCCAGCTCATTCAATACGCCTATCAACAGCCTCCCTCCTGGCTTACGAGTGCAACGTACTATCTCTTGCACCACTACCTCAGCGTCGCGAACGAATTCCAAGGTTGTAATAGCTGCAGTCACATCGAAAATACCATCCTCAAATGGCAAACAGTGCCCATCACCTACTCTAAATAAGGCATTTGGAATGTTTTTATTTTGGGCTACGTTTATCATACGTTCAGAAGTGTCAACGCCTGTAACTTCAAAACCATATTTACTGAAAAACTGGCTCCAATGGCCGGTACCGCAGCCAACTTCCAATAATTTTTTGCCTTTGGCACTTGTTGGAAGATAGCGGCTGATTGCTTTCTTTTCCAGGCGGTCGTACATTCGGCCCTTGGCGTTTTCATACCACCAGTCATAGTTATTAGCCAATGCATCAAAATCAAACCGTGACGGTTTCTCTGTCATCATTGGCAAATTGGTATTATCCGAGGGCATAAGTTACATTTCTCCATAGGGCTTTTACATCTTCCGATACTGCGCCGCCGGTATATTCCAGCACTGTAGATTTGAGAATTTGCGCTTTGGTAAAAGCCTCGTCATAACGAATTTTTCCCACCATTTTTATATCTCTACTGCGGGCATCTTTCTCTATTCGTTCTGCCATGTCGGGATTCACATCAAATTTGTTTATGGTAACCAGGGTGGGGATTTTAAAACCGGCGGCTAAGTCTGCGACCCGGCCTAAATCATGCTTGCCGGAAAGCGTTGGCTCAGTAACTATCAAAACCAAATCAGCTCCTGTAATCGATGCAATTACCGGGCAGCCAATGCCCGGCGAGCCATCAACGATAATTAAATCCTTCTTTTGCTCTGTAGCGATTCTCTTTGCTTCCTTACGAATCAGGGTTACTAATTTTCCACTGTTTTCCCCTGCGATTCCTAATTTGGCATGAACCATTGTCCCGAATCGTGTATCCGATATAAACCATTGTCCGTTTATAGACTCCTCGAACTTAATTGCATCCACCGGACAAAACTCTACGCACACCTTGCAGCCTTCGCATGAAATCGGATCAATAGTAAACGTCTTGTCAACCATATCATTTGCCTGGCCATTAAAATGTATTGCGTTGAATCTACAAAGGTCCTGGCACCTGCCACAGCCAATACATTTCTCGGTTACTATAGCTGCCCGTTTGCCTCCTGAAAAATCGTTGGTTTGCTTAATCTTAGGCTCTAAGACCAGGTGCAAGTCCGCTGCATCGACGTCACAATCAGCGAAAACTGCATTTTTCGCAAGTGCCGCGAACGATGCTACAATGCTCGTTTTACCTGTTCCACCCTTGCCGCTTATTACAACTAACTCTTTCAAAATGAAATTCCTTATCAATCAATAACAGTTTTATTTTAAGACAATTCCTCGCCTATTGCTTTTGTTCTTTTCTTCTATAATTTCATCGATGTTTTTATGCACCATTTGAATCGCATCCTCGATAGTCTTCTTTCTAACAACCGCACATACAAATTTATTTCTTAACCTTGTTATATTTGGACCAAACATTTGTCCAACAAGTATATCAACATTTCCTAACGCTGAAGCTGTGGCTTTAGCTTTTCCTGGGTCCCCGTGTGTTTTTGTTTCATCCTCTTTGTATTTGAGATTTCTTCTTTGTTCAATGAAATCTTCCTGGCCGTCAGAAAATCGATATAGCCTAAAATACTTTGACATTCCCACGTGGTTATCGCTTTTTAGTGTGTTGCTGTCATCAGTTCCAAAAGCCGCCACAAAATTAATATTTTCGAAAAAACTAATAGCTTCTTGTGGGCATTCTTGTAAACAAGACTGACACTCTACGCATTTATCTTTATCTATTTGTGCTATGCCTTTGCTTAGCGTAATGCCTTCTTGGGGACAAACATCAACGCAAAGACCACATCCAACACATTTATTTTCACTGATGTGCATCATTTTTCACTAGCTCCCAAAAAACCTTAATTGCGCTTCTTCAACATTCTCTCATATAATTGTTGCTGAGGCTTAATTTACGCAAGATGATTATAGTCGGTTTTTGTTATGTTTGTTTAAAACTATTTAGTTTTACGGCCCTTATCAATCTTATAAAATTACCAAAGAAAAAGTGTTCCCTAAAGTTGTTGAATCCTGCATTGGCCAGTATTTTCTTCCAATCTTTTTCGATAAAATCAAAGGCATAAGGGCATTCCATAAGCTTAAAAGCAAGCCTGAAGTAAAAAGGGATATCCGACAGCGAGAATTCGTTATAATCCAAGATGAGGAACTCCCCATTTTGCTTTAAGGATTGAAAGGCATTTTCAATAATTACTTTCCTGGCATTTTGTGGGAACCCATGCAAAACAAATGAGATAAAAACTTTGTTAAAATCATTTTTATAAGGTAAGGTCTGGTTAATTTTTCGATTGATAATTTTAACGTTGGGGAAATTTGCACATCTCTTTTCAAATTGAGCAATCATATCTTTAGAAATATCGACACCGATCAGTTCGCCCTTCTCGGATAGGTATTTAGCCATAAGGCAAGCGTTTCTGCCTGTACCTGCCCCTAAGTCGAGGATTCTGTCGTCTGGTTTAATCTTTGCCATACGTATGACCTTTTTAATAAACGGCAGATAACTTCCGAGTGTAGCTATATCGAGGCCGATATCGTAGTATCGGGCCATGAATCCCCTAATCTCAACTTTTGATTCAGGATATAGCTTTCTCATTTATATATTCTTTTGATTTCTTTAATTTCTATCCTATTTCAAGATGGTACCGAACTGGACATACTACCGAACGGGAAACAAGACAGTATTTCTCAGCGAGATTACCAAATTCGCGAACTTTCTCAACAAGCTCTTGGTGTTGCAACGTAACCTTTGCCCGAACCTCTACGTTGGTAAATCGAAACCCATCTGCTTGTTTTTTGACTTGGCCTTCAGCTCTTGAATAGTAGGATAAAATCTCAACGTTCGACTTTCGCACAAAATAAAAGAATGTTGTCATTATACAGTTATTAATAGCAGCGACAAACATTTCCTCCGGGTTTAGCGTTTCCGGATTTCCTTCAAATTCAGGAGCCGGTCCAACTTCCAGCTCCCCTGGGCCGCTGAAAACAGTTTTTGCTGGTTCATTGGCCTCCTGAAATACCGTGTTCTTAAATATATACGTTCTTTCATACTTCATAAGTTTTGACCTTTATCCTCTTTGAGTCGTTAGTACCTTTAATATCGTGATATCCGCTGACCAAAAGTATTTGTTTATTTTCAAGCAGCGTGGCCTGAATATTCTTAAACCCTGTCTTACGCAGATAGGTTATTAATTCTTGTTTGCTGTAATAGTTTTCATTCCATAATCTTTGTGCCAGCGAGTTACGCGGAAACTCAACGACAAGTATTTTTCCGGTCGGCTTCAAAACACGGTGAGCCTGCTGCAAAACTACCTGAGGATTGCTCATCTCATGCAGAGACCAGAACATTACAACTGCATCTATTGTTTTGTTCTGAATGAAATCAAGCTTCGCTGCATCTTTGCGAATACAGCGAACAAGTGGCCAATTTCTGCTTGTTTCCATCTTATCTGGAAAACTATCAGATGATACATCAATACCAGTAACTTTGTGGCCATACGTCTCTGACAGGTACTTGGAAAGCTCACACGCACCGCAGCCTAAATCGAGCACATGTTTGGCCCCGCGCAATTCTCGACCGACGCGTTTGTGCAACCGCGGCTTAATCTTATCATAAAAATTTTCACTTAGCTTTGCATTTTCCATCTTCTCTTTTCAGATGCAAGAACGACCTCCGTTTCGCCTTTTCTTTTCTTCGGAACCAAAAAATTTTTCACGCCACCAAAGGAAATGTCCCCAGGGGTTATCGAGTCTGTATTTGTTGTCCTCCGGAACACCTTCCCATGTATTGATTTCCTCCAGTAGTTCCGGACAGGGTTTATTCTCTGCCAATAATTCGTAGGCACATTTGACCAGTGTAAATTTTTTATTTGCATCAGGGTCGTTCAAATTCTTGTCAGGATGAAACTTCATTGCAACTTGCCTGTAAGCTTTTTTTAACTCTTTTTTGCTTGCCTCTTCGTCAACATCGAGGATTTTACAAGCTGCTTTCCAGGCATCTATGTCACGGGTTATTCTCTCCATGAATTCAAAATCTTCTTTCATTTGACTGTAACCCTCGCATCGATTTTTTCGTATAGCTGTAAGAACTTTTCTTCGTAGCCGGGCAATGCATCAATTATTTTAATCCCCTGTGAGTAAGCTTCCGCTACCAGTCGGTCGTTCGGCATCTCAAGGAGAATTTCTATATCTTGTTGCTGGCAATAGCGTACAACTCGCCCGTCACCTACGTCGCAACGGTTTATTACAACAGCAAAGGCAAGCCCAAGCTCTCTTACCATCTCCACTGCGAGCTGGAGGTCATTTAAGCCAAATGGTGTAGGCTCGGTAACCAGCAAAACAAAATCTGCTCCCTTGACTGCCTCGACCACAGGACATGAAGTGCCCGGTGGAGCGTCTATCAGGACAGTTCCATTATTTGCTGCGTTCTCCTTTACTTTCTTTATCAAAGCAGGTGAACGCACGTCTCCTATTTTTAGTCGGCCTTGACCAAATTTCACATCACCCGCGCTACCCAAATCAACAAATCCAATTTCTATCTGTTTTTCTTTAATAGCACCGGTGGG
>CAZBWE010000015.1:7981-35578 GCA_964495465.1 uncultured Pirellulales bacterium | reverse complement strand
TGCGAATGGTTAAATTCCGGCTGTTCTTTACGAACATAACCGGCTCTTTAATCGGAGTAATTCTCACGCCGAGAAAATTACTATCTTTTACATTGATACATTCAAGTCCCCACCTGGAGGCAATTGAAACATTCTCTAAAGTGACATTTTCGATGGGCTGCTCCGGCAGACCTATAATTTTCACGGCCCTGCCGGCATACTCGCAGGCGATGTTTTTAATGTGAATATTGCGGACTATCGGAGGAGTTTTTGTAAAGGGTTTAAGCGTGGATTGACCGTAAAACGTATTGAACGTCATCGTGGCCCTGCTTATACGGCCCATCTTGATATCCTGAATCCATATATTTTCAACTACTCCGCCTCGGCCACGCATTGACTTGACTCTGATACCATTATTGGTTCCGTTAAATTCGCAGTTATGAACGAAAATGTCTCTTATATCACCTGACATTTCACTGCCTATTGTAATGCCTCCGTGCCCCTGTTTAGTGGAACAATAACGAACAATGACCTTCTCGGTAGGCCGGCCGACTCGCCAGCCATCTTCGTTCAATCCCGATTTGAGGACTACGCAGTCGTCGCCGGTATCGAAGTAGCAACGCTCAACTAAAACAGCCCGTGTGGAATCTATTACCAGTCCATCGTTATTTACCCCTCTTGTATTGACGTTTACCTTGCGAATAAGCACGTTGTCGCAGTAAACAGGATGAATCGTCCACATCGGACCGCTTCCGATGGTTATGCCCTCAATCAAAACATTTCTGCAATTGACCGGCTCGATAAATGAGGGCCGAAGGGCATCTTTTTCCGTGCCGAGAACGCGCCTGGTTACGGCAACACCCTTACAGGCCATATTGTATAACCTGACAGCCCCGCGTTTCTGTATTGCTTTCCACTTCCACCATCGCTGCCCTCTGCCGTCAAGTTTGCCTGAACCTGTGATGGCTATATTTGTGCAATCTTTGGCATAAATCAGCGGCGAATAATTATAGCACTCGATACCTTCCCACCGTGTAAATACTGCGGGCAGGTAATCACTGAATCTGTCACTAAAGCGCAGCTCTGCGCCTTTCTGGATGTGAAGCTCGATGTTACTTTTCAGATGGATTGGGCCGCTGAGCCATATTCCAGCCGGCACCAGCACGCGCCCGCCTCCTGCTGTGGCACAGGCGGCTATGGCTTTGGCAAAGGCGCCGGTGTTCAATGTTGTGCCATCGGCAACAGCCCCGTAGTCGCGGATATCAATCGTTCTATCCGGGAAAGAAGGACGTCTAACATTCGGCATTTTAAAAGGTATTTTCACTTTATTCATCGCCTTTTAAAATACGCTCATTGTCTTTTGTCTGCAAGCTAAAATATGTAAACGAGCCGGATAAAAGCTATCTTGACCAGCAGGTTGTTGCTTCGGGATTATCACCTGTTACCATCAGGTAATCTATATTTGCCAGGCCGTTTTCGCCTGTTGCCTGAAGCCGGATGTCTTTTGTGCCTGTTGTCAAAGTGACAACGGCGGAAGAATTGCTCCAGCTCGTCCAGCCGCCGGTACCGGGGAAACTGATGTCTGGCACTTCCGCAGAGCTATTGATAAGAAGTGTCGCCGGTCTGTCGCTCGAGCCGTTGGCATATCTCCACTTGAAAGTATATGAGCCGGCTGAAGCGATATAAATGCACCAGTCGATTTTATTGCCGAGCTCGTTGTCCGTATTTGCAAAGCCGTAACCGGTGTATCCGGCGTTATCGTTGTCGATGCTGCCGTCCACATCGCAGAAACCGATTGCATTTTCCTGTATGGTGACGCTGTTGCCGTCTGTGCCGGGTAAAGCGCACGCTTCGACGGAGTATTCGGACTCGTTTTCGCTGGTATCTACGGCCGTAACGACATAGTAATACATAGAGCCGCTTAAAACAAAATCATCGAAATAGTCCGAATTCATCAAAACCGAATCGTTGAGCTTCGTAAAACCGCTACTTGAAGTTATCGAGCGATATACATTGTAACCGTCTAGGTCGGGCTCTGTGTTGTCGTTCCAGTAGAGTGAAACTGTCCCGTAACCTGCTGCGGCCCACAGCTTTGTGGGTGCCGAGGGGGCGGTTGTATCCGGAGGAATTATCAGCCAGTTGTCAGCGAGGGCGGAAAATTCATAAAAGTTGACGATGCAATCGCCGTTTAAATCCACATATTCGGTCTGGCAGCAGTCATCAATTACCCACAGTTTCACGAATTCAGGTATGTCGTTCAAATCTACAATGTCGTCATCCGTAAAATCACCGTATATCCACTCGCCGCGGGCGGCCACAAGCACTTGCACCGTCTCGGTCACTGAGCAGCCGTTGTCAACGGTATAATCGAAACCGGCCAGGCCTGAATATCCTTTGGTCGGTTCAAAACGCGCCGTATGGCCGTCACCAAGCAGTATTCCGGAACCGTGGCTGATATTAGATAATTGGTAGCTGGCGCCCGGGTTAAAGCCGCTGGAGAATCGTCGAAGGTCAATATCCACAGATTCATTTCTCGCCACTTTCGCATGAGGAACGGCCAGCCAGTTTAAATAGTCTTCAAGATTCGTATAGCCGTTGCCGTCGATATCACCGTTGTTGTCAGCCGATTCCGGATTCAGGCCAAGGGTAGTTTCCCACTCATCCGACATTCCATCACCGTCGGTATCAGTCGGAGCCGTGCCGCCGTTGACGATTCCCGGCCCATACATAGGCGGGTTGTTTTCGTTGGAGATGATTTGTCCGAGCGTTCCCAGAGATTTCAACTCTGTAATAAGGCGGGTATCGACTGCGTCGCGTTGCATTGAGGCGCCCGCCTTGGAAAGAACCACGTAGTAGGCCTCTATGGGGCTAAAGGCGGTAAGCGAGGGATAGTCATAAGAGGTGCTCTGCCAGTCCACCGTTCCATACGCCGATTCAGAGAGAATTCCGCCATCGAGGACGCCGTTCCTGTTCGAGTCCTGGTAGTTGTCAGAGGCATAAATATGAAAGTTCAGGTTGCCACGCGTAAATGCCGCCGAGCTGGTATCCGGTCCGTTAATGAAACAATTGTTTATAACGTTGGCGTAAGAGTCCCCTGCGGAGTCACCAAGGATATAAGCGGCAACGTCCCAGTTATAAACCACATTATTAACATACTCATTGATTCCCTTAACTTTGGGATTGCGTGTGTTATTATCTATCCAGAGATTACGTAATAATGATACGCCGCCGGTTGATTGCATCAAACCGCCGGTTGAATGGTTAAGCAGTCCTTGAGAAATGATTGAATCCTGGATGGTTATGTTGGTTATTTCTGCACCAGAATCAAAATTGATATCGAAAGTGCCATCCCTGCCCCAGGAAACGGATATGTGGTCGAAAATCATATCGTGTCCGCTCGCAATAGTCATAGCGTCTTTTCCGCTGGTGCCGTTTACGCCCATGCGAACCCGGATGTAGCGTGTGATACTGTTGTGCGCATTGGAATGTGACATTCCGTTGCCATATATAACAATACCATCGCCCGGCGCAGTTTGACCGGCAATTGTTACGTTGTTTTTGACGACGATGCGGTCTGAAATGTTGATTATCCCGCCTACATCGAAAACCACCGTGCGGTAACTCTGGCTAACAGCGTCTCGAAAAGAGCCGGTCCCGGAATCATTGAGATTAGTCACATGATAGACAGAACCTCCCCTTCCTCCGGCGGCATAACGACCAAAACCTTCGGCGCCGGGAAAGGCCAACTGTTGAGCGAGTGCTGTGAATGGCGTTACGAATAGCAGCATAAGAATTACTACAGCTATGCAGCAATTGCTTGTGCGGGCAGTTGTTTTGCTGTTATTTTTTTTATTCATATATCGATTTATAAATTGCTGCCAGGCAGTTCTGATGCGAGCCGGGAAATCCATAGGGCATCCGGTACTACGGACACCTTTCTATTTGAGGGTCAGGGCCTGTTACCATCAGGTAATCTATATTTGCCAGGCCGTTGCCGGTCATTCCTTCGAGACGTATTTCTTTTATTCCCTCTGTCAGACCTGCTTCAACAGATACCGTGCTCCACGTGGTAAAAGCGCCTGTAGGCGGAAACGCAATGCTCGAAATGACAGGTGAGCCATTTACAAGTAGCATAGCACTGCGGTCGTCGGTCTTGCCGTGAGCATATCGCCAGGTGAATGTATATGTATCAGCCGCAGCGATATTTATACTCCAGTCTATGCCTTTATCTGTCTCATTTTCTGTATCGCAGAAACCGGAACCAGTATAACCTGCATGTTTGGTATCGATGATACCATCAACATTGCAGAAGCCGACGGCGTATTCCTGTATGGTAACGCTGTTGCCGTCGGCACCGGGGACGGCACAGGCTTTAACCGAGTCGCCGGACTCGTTTCCGCTGGTATCTGCCGCCGTAACGATATAGTAATACATAGTCCCGTTTGAGGCGGTATCATCGGTGTAATCCGAATTCATCAAAACCGGGCCGTTCAGCTTCGTATAAGCGCTGCCGGAGGTTGTCGAACGATACACATTATAACCATCCAGGTCGGGCTCGGAGTTGTCGTCCCAGTCGAGCCAAACCGCCGAATTGCCTGCCGATGCCCATAAATTGTCAGGAGCTGCCGGGGCGGTGGTGTCAGAGGGTTCTTTCAGCCAGTTTCCGGCCAGGAGGCCATACTCGAAGCCGTTGACTATGCCGTCACTGTCGTAGTCTGCATCATTGATGTCGGCGGTGTCATTGGTATCAAGCCAGTAGCCGACAAACTGCCCGAGGTCGTTTGTATCTACTATGTCACTACGGTCGAAGTCGCCGTAAGGGCCAAAATACCAGTGAGGCAGGGGGGTGTCGTTGCCATCTGCGCCCGCACCGTGTTGTACAATGATTGGAATATCCTCTGCATTGTCAAGCGTATAGGCATACGGGGGCGTAAAAACAATGTCGTCACCGTCGTCAATCAGGCCGGTGCAGTTTATACAGATATTGCCGGATGCGGCTATCTTTCCGTACTCTTCCGGCGGCTCATCATCGATGTAGATATAATAGGGGTCGGTTACGCTGTCAAAGTAGTTATTTTCGATAAGGCACTCTGCCTGGATTCTCGAACGGATACAGTAGATATTGCCCGGGCAATCGTAATAGTTATTGTAGATATGTCCCCGGCCGTAACGTAAGGAAGGCATTCTCTGCATGCAGTATGAGCCGAACCAGTTATGGTGAAAGGTAACATGAAGCGTGCCCTCGTCACCAGGACTATCGGTGTTGCCAACAAGACTTACGCGGTCATTGTTGTCGTTGCGGAAAGTGAAATAGAACTTGCACCAGGAAACGGTGACCCAGTCGGTCCTTCTGGCTATATCAATACAGCCGTCCCAGCAGTCATAAAGAGTACACTTTGTAATAAAGACATTGGTTATGTCTTCCTTTACACTGATGCCGTCTTCCTCTTCAGCGTGGTTCTCAGGACAGGTGATATTCAGTCTCTCTATGATTACGTTGGAGGAGCCGTTTTTAAATCCGAGACTTCCTATGATTGTGGGATTATCACCGATACCTCTGATTGTTTTATTCGACCGGATGCTCACATCGCCGTCTTCGAGCGGGCCAAGGTCGATGGTTCCCTGGACCTGGATAATATAAGGGGTATCCGGCGTCTCGACATATAATTTAAAATCCGTGGCATTACTGACGGTAACAGTAGTTCCGCCTGCTCCGCCGGTAGTATATTGACCAAAGCCGTCCACGGCCAAAGCAGCAGGTGCAGAGCAGAACAAGGAAATTACGGTCAGTCCTTTGATAATAAATTTTCTTTTCATCTTTAACGTTCCCAAAAACCATAAATTTTACTTCTGCTTTTCCCCCGACGACAAGCCCTCCACCAGAATCGTATTATACCAGATTATGCCGGAATTTTCAGCTAAAAAACAAAGTTTGGAGGCATAAAAAAAGAGGCAAATCAAAAGACTTGCCTCTTTAATCTCTAACAACTGAGTTGTTATGGTGGCTTTATTATCTTCGTCTTATTTGCGACGACGAAGCAGGGCCAGTCCACCAAGACCCAATAAGGCAATCGTAGCCGGCTCAGGAATTATCGCGTTTACGACGGTCTTGTCCCATCCAGCGTGATAATTTATGAGCACCTGACCGGAACCGCTGTAAGCGGTAATCAAACCACTATCAGCATAACCCTGAATTACTGATATTACATCGCCGGTTACTAACAGCGTGCCCAGTGTGATATCAAACGAAGCTGAAGGTGTAGCTAAGTCCTCAGGATTATTGAAGAACGTGAGGCCGCCTACGTCAATAGTTCCGCCATCCAGGTGAACTTCAGAAACACAAGGTACACCCGCTTTAGCTTTGTAGGCAAGCTGGAATTCACCATCGGCGATAATATTGCCGCCGGTCATATAGAGATAACCGTATCCACCCTCTTCGCTCATATTAATATCATCTGTGCTGTGAATCGTACCGCCGTTCATATAGAGATAGCCTGTTCCGCCTTTACCGGCAATACGCATCCGTTTACTTGCTGCGTTTACATTTACGGTTCCACCGTTCATTGTCATTACACCATAAGGGGAAGTGGTCGAATCACCCGCTATGTAGAATTTCCCGGCGTTGTTGATGGTTCCACCGTTCATAGTGAAATAACCCTTGTCATTTGGACCTTTGTAGCCAATGTAGAATTTCTTTTCTGAGCTTTCGTCTGTAAGATTTATGGTTCCGAACTCCATTATAAAGTTGCCGTTGGAGCTCTTATCACCCTTTTCGCCGCCGACATAGACTCTGTCGTCGACGTTGAGCGTTCCACCATACATATACAGATAGGCATCACCGGCGGTTTGATACCCGACAGCTACTTTTTTAATTCCAAGGGTCATAGTGTAATCAATAATCGCCCCTGGAACTGCTGCCTCGATGTAACCATTATCAGCGGAGGTAGGAACCCCGCCAGTCCAGCTGCATGGATCAGTCCAGGCATTAGTGCCGGATCCGTTCCAGTAGCTTGTGGCTGATGCGATACCGACCAGGCCAAACATCAAAACAAAAGCCATTAAAAACATCAATTTCTTATGCATAATACTCCTCCTCACAAACTTTTTATCACTATCCTGGCTACATGCTAAGATAGCTGTTGTTTCCAGCAGGCATCAAAAACAATAAATGACTTTGTGTATCCGATACAAATATCATTCACCAAATTTTTGTGCCCATTGCAAACAACCGTGTTGCTCTCAATAAGCATTCATAACGCAGTGCCGGGTGTGGTTTTCATCCGGCAATAAGCCGGATGACCGTCACTTTGCTCTTTTTGCCTATTTCAAAACAACTTAATAGCTTACATTTCTCTTATATTTCAATAGGAGCAACAAATGGGGAAAATAAAGAAAAGACCGTGAAATGCCTTTCCATCACTCCTCACTTGCAACTGCCTATATGAGTTTTTTTGCTTCAGAAGTATATCAAAAGGTGTAAATTTGATTATCTATTTATACCAAATTGACCATCTTCCCGTCAAGAAAAATTTTCATATTTTTTAGAGAATTACGCATATTTTACTGATAAGATTGCATAAAAAAAGCTGTAACCTTCTTATTTGCAAGCTATTATAAATTATTCAGAGCGGAAATATATTTCCATAGCCCCTATTTTAGTAAATATCTCCATTTTTACTATAATCTGGCAACAGCAAAAAGAACCGACACAAAGCCGGCCTCGTTGGTGAAGAATTTATTAGCAACTGCAGGCCTGATATTGGAATCATTACTCGCGAAGCGATTCGAGGATTGTATTTCAGAACTGAGTTTGTTCCAGAAATCGCAAAATCACGTTTTTTTAGCGATAGGACGAAGTCACAATCTGGTGGTTAAGCCAAGGCAGGTAAAGGTCTTAGACTGAACGGCAGGGCGAGAAAATTTACATTTTTTTAATATTATTCCCTTGAAAAAACAGGCAGGCGGTGGTATAATCAAAATGCGAAGAAGGTGTTTACACCGCAAGCATCTGTGTGAGGTTGCAGCAGGGAATTTTCGTTTAGGATGTGTGCGTGGTTAGTGGTGTTTGTATATAGATACTATTGTTGCCCTAAAAATCTGGTAATCTGGCAAACTTAAAGAGGGCAACGATATATTTTTGAATTTATGTATCAGATAAAAAAGGGGTGCAATATGAGACCTAAAAAATTAGGTTTTACGTTAGTGGAATTGCTGGTAGTCATTTCGATTATAGCTCTTTTAATGGCTATTCTTATGCCCTCGTTACAGCGAGCCAGAGAATCTGCCAGGCGTTCGGTCTGTGCCAACCAGCTCAAACAGAGTGGGTTAGCGATTTATGCTTATGCGGGGGATTATGAATATAGAATGCCGTGGTGGGGCTATAAAAAAGCAACCCCCGGTAATCCATATGCGGGTGACGAGGAAGAACATCCGTATGTCGTGTATCGTGGTGGTGATCTTAATGTTAAGCAAGATGAATGGCGTTTCGACCCGGCGGTGGCGACTGACCCGTGGAATCCGGGTTTGGGCAAGATGAAGGCAATGAGGCAGGCCTGTTTATATGAGGGTGGCTATATACTTGAGCCGAAGGTGTTTTATTGCCCGTCCAACAAGATGGACCTTTACAAGTATGAATCTTATAGCACTCCAAAGCCGTGGGGCAGATTAGCGCAGGATTACAATACACTGGATCCTGAAGGGGATAGACATAATCAGTGGGTGCGTGCGGGATATGAATATTATCCGACAGACCCAAGGACGTCGGTGAATCTTGACCATCCTGAACGCTGGCATTATCAAGGTACTGCTTACAATGTTCCTATGGAGACTGCAAGGAAACTGACGGGATTGAATCCGCACATTCCGTATATGTCGGATATTATTCGCAACAGAGACCATTTGAGTCACCAAACCAAAGGTGCTTATGCGATGCATGCGTTGTTCAGTGACAACCACGTGGCTTTCTGTAATGATGAGTATGTCTTTAGTGGCGATATATGGGATGAATTTAAAAATGGCAGCGTGCACTGGACGACGTTTTACTATATAATATTCAAGTTAGTCAGCCCTTAACAATTTTGGCAAAGTAGTATTTGTTTGCAGTAGTTCATAAGCACTACATATCAAATATACAGCATTTGTGCTTCAGGTGTTATGAGGGAAAGAAGTTCTATTGTTCGGTGGATTCGAATACTTGAAGTCGTTTATGGTGGGTTGGGTGTAAGCGCTTTATCGGAAAAGGATTGTAAAAAGATGATTACAAGAAATACAGGCGTTTGCATTTTTTGTCTATTATTGCTGTTCGGATTTAGTAATGTCCGGGCGGATTCACTGCCGGCGTTTCCCGGCGCCGAAGGTTTCGGTATGTATTCCATCGGTGGCCGAGGGGGGACGATATACGAGGTTACCAACCTCAATAACAGCGGCACAGGCAGCTTGCGTGCGGCGGTCGAGGCAAGCGGGCCGAGAATCGTCATCTTTCGCGTTTCCGGCACGATAGCGCTGCAGTCCCGATTGAAGATTTCAAATCCTTACATTACGATTGCCGGCCAGACCACTCCGGGCGGCGGGATATGTCTGAAGGATTATGGTTTTCAAGTCTCCGCCGACAATGTGATTGTCCGTTACATCCGGTTTCGACTTGGTGACAATATGCTGCAGGAGGTGGATAGTGTATGGATTGAGAGAGGCCATAATATCATTCTCGACCACTGTTCGGCAAGCTGGTCGGTAGATGAAGCGCTTTCCACCTCTGCCCAGCCCAATGTGCTGGATAATGTTACAGTCCAGTGGTGTATGATTACCGAGAGCTTGAACTGTTCGATTCATGAGAAGGATTGTCACGGCTATGGCTCCTTAATCCGCGGCGGCTGGGGCAACGGGTGTACCTATCATCATAATCTTTACGCCCATCATAGAGGTCGAAGCCCTCGCCCCGGTAATTACAACAGCTATACTCTTGACCCGGCTGGTTGGATTTTTGATTTTCGCAATAATGTGGTTTACAACTGGGGCGAATCATACGCCGGATATAATGCCGATTCGAGCAGTATTACAAAGATGAACTTTGTGGGCAACTATTATGTCCAGGGTCCCAACTCCACCGGCGATGACGCCTTCCGGGAACAATGCACATACAGCAGTGCATATTTCAGCGGCAACTGGATGAACGGTGTTCGTCCGTCTAATCCCTGGGACCTGGTTAGATTTGACGGTTTTAACGATGAGCAGATACTCGCATACAAGCAATCGAGCCCTGTTCCGGTCGAACCTGTGGATACGGATGATGCGGATGCGGCCTATTGGCTGGTTCTGGCAGATGCAGGAGCGTCATTTCCTCTGCGAGATTCGGTGGACGAGCGGATTATAAATGATGTGCTGGATGGCACAGGCAGAATCATTGACGATGAGGATGAGGTCGGCGGCTGGCCGATTCTTGCCTCCGCCACGCCGCCGGTCGATACCGACCATGATGGTATGCCGGATGAGTGGGAGTTTGCACTTTGTCTTGACCCGTCAAACCCGGCTGACCGTAACGATGACCGTAACGGCGACGGCTGGACAAATGTAGAGGAATATATCAACTGGCTTCCGTTGGGTGAGCCGATGCCGACCAGGGCCGACCTTAATTGCGATAATAGAGTTGACCTTTCTGATTTTTCGGAGTTTGCCGGGCATTATCCCAGCTCTTCCGGCGACCCGATTTACGACAGGAAGTATGATTTTGATGATAATAGCGAGATAACACTCGACGATTTATATTATATCATTCAAGACTGGCTTATAGGGAGTTAATGCCTGCGGCAGATATAGCGCTGTTATAAAATTTTAGCAGCGATTTCTCAGCAGTTTGTAAGTGTCTTCACCACCGTTAATCAGATGGACCAGCGGAGCGGGTCTGTCAATACCTTCGATGAATTTCGGCCTGGCCGCCCAGGGTGTAACGCTTAAAACGCCCGACAAGTCCATCCAGTGCTCAAGGCGGGCGACGGGTAAATCCCGGGTCATATGGAAGTGGTTGGCCGGCGGATACTGTTTATACTCCACCATACTTGCATACTTCGGCACGACAAACGTATGAGGCCAGGTCGGTGTAGTCAGGTTGCACATTGCCTGTCCGAGTTTCTTCGGGACCTCGGTAGTATGTGCTTCGTCCCAAATCATACTGAACAGGCCGGTCGTGCTGCTATAAGCGATTCGGCCTGCAATGCCTTCAATCCCGGCGGGTGTCATAAATGTAACTGAATTTCCTCCACCCGGGAAATAATTCTCATCTGCCAGAGGCATCCTCACGCCAGCCATAATTTCTTTGGCTGATGCGCCCGGTTTCGCCGCCCAGTTAAATGCGGCGCTGCCGGAGTTGTCGCCGTCAACTAGGCCTTTACAGAAGCAGTCCGCTTTTTTATCTAATTTTTTGATGCCGATTTTTTTGGAAAGCTTTTTTATTTCCCAGGCCTCCCAGACCTTTCTAAAGTCCATAAATAAAGGCGGATTTCCGCCGGACAGATACGTCATAAACAGCATAGTCAAAAGTCCCTGCACATCGGCTTCGGTGGCGTATGGCAGGGGGGCCTTGCGGCCGATATGGTCGAATGTGCTGTTGAAAAGAGACTCCATCACGTCAGCCACAGGCAGCGGAATGCCTCGCGGGTCGCTGCCCCATTCAAGCTGGCTCATAAATCCGCCGCCGACCGCATTTAAGTCAGCCATCAGGTCGCGAACTATCAAATACATTGCCAGCTCCTGATTGAATCTTTCGCTGTCCGCCTCATTACGCAGCTCGACTCGATTGCCGACGTACCTGTTGACCCATCCCCGCAGCGCCTTAAGCTCTTTTTCGCTATAGGCTTTTTTATTCAGCATATCGGCCAGGAGCTTCATATCCATACGAGTGATTTCGAGACCAAAAATGTTCCTCGTAGCGATGATATGTCCAAGTGCGGTTTCCATTCCCATTGAGTCGTGTCCGAAAATGACGACCCTTCGGCCGCGCAGTGCTACAGCGGTTACCGCGGCATAGCACCAGTCGATGAGGTTCTTTGCGGTCTGCTCGGTCATCTTCGGGTTCATTCCTGTATCCGGCCAGGTGCCGACATTCAAGGCAGCCATTCGCCCATACTGGCTGATTGCGCCATTGAGAGCGTGGGCATAGACAACGCCCGGCTTGGGGCCGCTGTTGCCGCAGGTAATATTTATGGGTGTATTAGGCGGGAACTGCTGCAAGAGTGAGATGGTTGTAAGCTGCGGAAACGCCCAGGTATCCGGCACACATACTAAAATATCCACACCGGCTTTGCGGAACTGCTGAGCGACAATATCTGCTTGTGCCTCGCCATCAACCAATACGGTAGAATAAACCACGGGGACCGCTGTTTTATCAGGCAGGACAACAGAGCCGCTTATACAATCAGCAGCCATCTTCGCAATATTTTGACAACGAGTTCGAACGTCTCGGCCAAAACGTGGGTCACTGGTGGCAAAAACACCAATAACAGGAACTTTCGGCGTGGCATTTTTAATGCCGGGCAAGAGAATTGATTTATTTTTTTTAACCATTACGTTGTCTCCCGTAACCATTGTCTTGCTTAATGTCGTTTCTAATTAACTAATGTAACTTTTTTAGTTGTGTCATTCCGGCCTTGCCTGCACCTGTAAGTTTTTGGCAGGGGAGCCGGAATCCAGACCTAAAGGTGTGTAGATTCCTGCTCCTTCGACACTGCTCAGGGCAGGTTTCGCAGGAATGACAAAAGTGAAAGTATCATTTTTGAAAGAGCATTAGTTAAAACTAATCAGGCCAGGTGATGACCACCTTGCCGCACCCACCCTCGTCCATTATCTGGTAGGCCTGAGCAGCGTTTTCCAATGGGAAGGTATCCGTGACGGTAAGGTCAGGATGAATATTCCATTCGATCAGCTTTTCGACCAGCTCTTCCAGATGCCCAACTGATGTGACCCAGGAACCGTAGATGCTAATCTGCTTGTGGATAATATCGCGACTGGGTTCGAAGCTTACGGTGCCGCCCTCTCCCACGAAGACAACCCGGCCCCACTGCCGTGTGCCTTGAATAGCCAGCAGGCGGCCATCGGAACTGCCGGAGCAGTCGATTGACGCTTCGGTACCAAAACCGTCAGTAACATCCTTTATTTTGTCCGGAGTCGTATTATCGGCTTTTAGGACCACATCTGCCAGAGCGAGTTTCTCAGCCAGGCGGATGCGCTGCTCAACTACATCCACGCCGATTAGTCTGGTTGCCCCCATAGTCCTGGCCAGCATTAGTGCTGCGAGGCCTACCGGTCCCAGTCCCACTATCAGGACTCTGTCTCTGCCGGAGACCTTGATTCGCTCCAGGGCTTCGTAGCAGGTGCCAAATCCGCAGGCACAAAGGGCACCATCCTGATATGTGAGTGGTTCAGGGAGATGAACAAGGTCTCTTTCCTCAGCCAATAAATAATCAGCGTGCCCGCCATCACGTTGCCAGCCATAAGCAGCCCGCATTTTGCTGGAGCAGCTTATCTGGTAGCCCATTCGGCAATCGTGGCATAGGCCACAGCCGGAGATGTGATAGACGATAACACGGTCGCCTTCTTTAAAACGCTTTACGGCAGGGCCGACTTTGAAGACCTGGCCAGACGGTTCGTGACCTGCTATTACTCCTTGATAGGCCTCCGGGCCTTTTCCCAGGTGCTCGCGGTAAATGGCGCGAATGTCGCTGCCGCAGATGGACGAGGCCTTCATTTTAAGCAGAACCTGACCCTGACCCGGCTCAGGCACTTCAAACTCACGAAATTCAACCGTACGATTGCCAGGCAATACCACCCCTGTCATTTTTCTCATAGCTACAAGCTCCTTTCTCACTGCTGGTTTTTTAAGTTGTAGCGATTATTTGGCACGTTTAAATGAATTCATATAAAGTTGACGCGTGGTTTCGGTATCAGGGACTTTTGGATTGACCATTACGTCAGGGAATTCCATACAGTGTTTCAGGACGTCATCAATTCCTTCGGGCTTAATACCGATTTCATCGAGGGTGCAATAAAGACCTATTTGCTTAAGGAAGCTGACAACTTCATCTTTAAGGGCTTCGGCGGCCTTGTTATTTTTGGCTTTACAGAGAGCAGGATTGAAAATCCTTGCTACGGCGGCAAATTTATCAACAGCAGCTTCAGCGGTATATTCGAGAAAAGCCGGATAAATCACGGCGAGCGACTGGCCGTGACTAATGTGTGGATAATGTCCGCTTATGGGCTGCCCCATCGCGTGCGGTAATGTCGTGCCGGCGTTGGCAATGCATATTCCGGCGAGGGTATCGGCCCAGGCCATTTTCTCCCGTGCCCGAAGGTCACTTCCGTTGGTGACTGCTATGGGAAGATTCTCTACCACTTGTTTTATGCTCTCTAAAGCCAGCAGGTCGGTGGACCAGGAGGCATTGACGTTGATGTAAGACTCAAAAGCGTGTGTAAAAACATCGAATCCCGTGGATGCCGTAGCCATTTGCGGCACCGACAACATAAGCTGGGGGTCTACGATTGTCGCTCGAGCGAAGAGGTAACTTCGGTTCCAAAGGGCCGATTTGAAATGGCGCTGCGGGTCGGTTATTACTGCACAACAGCTTACATGGCTTCCGGTTCCGCTGGTGGTTGGGATAAGGACGATAGGCAAGGTCTTGTCGGTGGGCTGTTTCTTACTAAAATACAAATAGTCCATAGCAGTTCCCGGGTGAGTGGCCGCAACTGCGATGGCACGGGCAGTGTCCATAGTGCTGCCGCCACCTAAACCTACCATTACGTTCACCTTTTTTTCTCTGGCCAATTTGCTTCCGGCCTGGACATCGGGCAGGACAGGGTTAGGAGTAACCTTGTCGAAGACCACAACTTCCAGACCTGCGGTTTTAAGGTTTTGGCAAATGTCCTGAACGGTTTGATGCTGGAGCTTGGCAAGGTTGGGGCCAACGACCAGCATAGCAATTGTTCCATAAGCCGCAGTGGTTGGGCCTGCCTGGTCAATACTGCCGGGACCGAATATAATACTGGTTGGCTGATAATAGGTAAAATTCATCCTTTGCTTTTCTTCTCCAAGGCGTTATTTCCCGATAAATGGATTTCTTTTTTATTCCGAAAGTTATTTTCTAAATGGATATATCCGAACACAACCGCCAAAACCTATCTATTAAAAATCTGCGGCTTCCAACTGTTTTTTAACAAAATCCAGAAACTGGGCTGCATAAGCGCCGTTGGCGACCTTGTGGTCCACTGACAGCGTCATACTCATAAACTTGCGAAAAATAGTGCCGCCGTCATCCGGCACGCAGGTATTTGTAATCTGTCCGATACCCAATATACTGCACTGGCCCGGCACAACTATCGGTATAAATGAATCTATCCCGAATGCGCCGAGATTGCTGACGGTGGTGCAGCCGTCTTCCAAATCTGTCGGAGCTAATTTATTGCTGCGGGCCTTTTCAACCAGCTCCTTGCTGTCGCGTGCAATCTGCAGGATATCCTTCTTATTTACGTCTTTTACGATTGGTGCAACCAGACCACCGGGCACTGCAATCGCGAGACCGATATTTATAGATGAGGCCAACCGGATGGTATCGCCGGCCAATTGGCCGGTCATAATCGGAAACTTCTCCATGCCGGTTGCGACCGCCTTGATAATAAAATCATTGTAGGAAATTTTCACATCGCTGGTTTTATTCAGTTTGTTTCGTAAATCCACCAGGCCGGTAACATCGGCTTTTATGGTCAGATAGAAGCAGGGTATATTGCGTTTTGACTGCAGCATTCTTTGTGCGGTAATTTTCTGCAGCCGGTTGAGAGGCACTGTCTCTCCGAGTTTTACATCAGCTCTTGACTCTTGTTGTTGTGGGACGGCGGGGCCGGCTGATGCAGCGGCGTCTTTGACATCCTGCTCGGTAATTCTTCCGGCTGGCCCTGTGCCGGTAACTGTCGTAATGTCAACGCCGAGCTCATCAGCTAATTTCTTTGCCCGCGGCGATGCTTTTGCTTTTCCCGCCGGCTGGGTTGGTTGTAGCTCTCCGGCAGGAGTCCCCGGGACCGGTTGAACTGGTTCTACGGCAGCAGTGGATTCCTCGACGGCCGGCGGGGCGGATGGAGCTCCCCCCTTGAGTGAATCGATAAAACTTTGTGGCACTTCTTCGTCTTTATCGCCGAGAACCATCATTACAGCTCCGACGGGCAGGGTCTGGTCTTGTTCGGCGAGGATGTGCTTAACGAATCCTTCTGCCGGCGATTCCATTTCCAGAGTCGCCTTGTCGGTTTCTATTTCAAAGATACAATCGCCTTTTTTTACCTCATCGCCGACCTTGACCAGACAATTGACGATGGTTCCTTCTTCCATAGTTTGTCCGAGCTGTGGTAGTCTGACTTCTTTTGCCATTATAAAATTCCTGTCCTTCTTGTTTTGTGTTAATTATACAATTGCCTTGACGGCCTCGACGATTTTCTCGACACTGGGAATACTGGCATTTTCCAGTGGCTCGCTCATCGGCGGCGGCACATCGGCTGCTGCAAGGTTGACGGGGGCTGCATCGAGATAATCGAAGCCGTGCGAGCCATCGCTAAATTCGTATTCCATAAACCGGCCGGTTATCTCTCTGCCTGCGCCGCAGGTGCCGAAGCCCTCGCTGACGGTTATCAGCCGACCGGTCTTACGAACCGATTCGGCTATTGTTTCTATATCCAGCGGTTTTAGAGTTCGCACATCGATTACTTCGGCATCGATACCGTGCTGCTCAGACAGGACCTTGGCTGCTTGTAATGAGAACATTGCCATCCTGCTATAACTGACGATGGTTGCATCTTTGCCTGGCTGTTTGATATCTGCCACTCCCAATGGAATGATGTAGTCGCCTCGCGGCACAGGGCCGAACTGGCCGTAAGTCGCCTTGTGCTCGATAAAGACCACGGGATTATCGCTTCGGATGGCTGCTTTTAACAGGCCTTTGGCATCGTAAGGTGTTGAAGGCATAACGACGTAGAGCCCCGGCGGGTGCATAAGCCAGGCCTCCAGCGATTCTGAATGATGGGCGGCGATACACCTGCCGACGCCGCCTTCGGTTCGCAGAACCATCGGCACCTTTGCCTTGCCGCCGAACATATAGCGGTTGTATGCGCCGACGTGGACGAGCTGGTCCATCGCTATAGTAATGAAGTCAACATACATAATCTCAGCCACCGGCCGCATACCCCGAAGTGCTGCACCGACGGCGGCGCCTGTGATGGCTGCTTCGGATATGGCGGTGTCGATAACTCTATCGGTGCCGAATTTCGCGGATAGTCCCCGGGTTGCCTGATACGCTCCGCCATACAGCCCGACGTCTTCGCCTATGACAATGACGTTTTTATCTCTTTCGAGCTCTTCCGCCTGTGCAGCCGAGACCGCCTGGGCTATCGTCATAACATCCATACCGAATTCGGATTTAATTTTGGCCCTGGCCTGCTCGCCGGCTTCTTTCTTTGTCTTGGCTGTGGATGTGGCAAGCGCCTGCTCGAAGGCGGCGGCTGCCTGCATTACCTTTTTGGATGCGGCTTTTTCAGACTCGATTAGCTCAGCTGGGTATGTTTCATCGACATACACGTCCTTTGTCAAATCCGCGGGATTAGGCCAGGGGCTATCGAGCCCGAATTTTGTGGCTGTTTCAATTGTATTAAATGCCTTGTCCTTAATCTCGTCTAACTGCTTTTCTGTGCAAAGCGAATCTTCAAGCAGCTGTTTTCTCAGGACGGTAATAGGGTCCCGGTCGTGCCAGTCTTTTTCCTCGGCCTTGGTTCGGTAGGCACGCGGGTCGCTTCGGCTGTGCCCATACCAGCGATAGGTCTTGGCCTCGACTATAGTCATTTGATTTTCAGACCTTGCCCATTTGACAGCCGATTTAATTGTCAGATATACCGCCACGACATCCTGGCCGTCAACAATCATAGCTGGAATATTGTAAGCATAACATCTCTCTGCAATATCAGTGATATTGCTTGCCCTTCTGGTGCCGTTGATTTCGCTGCCCGAGTATGGGACGCTCATCCCGTAGAGGTTGTTCTCAATTATTGCCACGAGGGGCACCTTCAGGGTCGAGGCCATATTCATAGATTCGTGGAAGCTGCCGCAGTTGGTCGAGCCGTCGCCGAAAAATGAAAGCACCACCTTGCCGGTCTTTTTATATTTTTCAGCCAGGGCTGCGCCGACCGCCGGCGCCTGGTTGCCGCCGACGATGCCGGTTGAGCCGAGGTTGTTTTGCTTCTGGACCTCGGCTATGTGCATCGAGCCGCCTCTGCCTTTGCAGTAGCCGGTCTCTTTGCCCATCAATTCGGCCATCATTGCGTTCCAGTGGTTCTGGCGGTCTTCTTCGCTGTCTGCGTATTTATTGCCGATAGCTCCGCAGTGGCCGTGGCCTCGATGGGTCGAGCCGATTACATCGCCTCGCTCAATAGCGGCGACAGCTCCGACGGCGACCGCTTCTTCGCCGGCATAGAGATGTGAAGCGCCTTTGATGATGTTCTGGCCCAAAAGCTCGAAGACTTTCTCCTCGAAGAAGCGTATCTCGTAAATGCTTCTGAGCCAGTCGGTTGCGGTTTCGAGGGTTATAATCCCATCGGCAATAAGCTCTTTCAATTTCGGGTGCGGCTTTTTTCGAGTATCTTCGATACAAAAATCCATACTATTAATTCCTCTAAAATGGCCCTGGGCAGGCAAAAAACGCCTTTCAACGCCCCGATAATAATATTAAAGAACAGTAGTTTAGCACATCCTAACCCCAAAAAGCAACTCCAAAACCTTTTTGAGGCCCCATTTTTGTTGTTTTTTGAGTATCTGTGAAAAAACGAGAAAATCCGACTACGCCATACTCATTTCGGCTGTATGGGCATATGAGGAGAGGTCGGTTATTTCCGGATGAGTTTAGGCCATTGGCAGAAATGGTTAAATGAGCGGCATTAAGCGTTTTGTTTGACTAAATATACGAGTTGCTGTATAATAAGAATTGAGAGTGTATGGATGCCCTTATCCGAATAAAACGTCTGGTGATTTCACGAAAAGTCCTCTTCACCGAAAAGGCGGAGATGGAAATGGCAAGAGATGCGTTGACGCCGGAGCTTGTTTATGAGGCCATACTTAATGCACCGGCAATCTTCAAGATCCTGCGTTCGCGTAATCCGAAGACCAGGAAAGCTGAAAGGTTATATGTAATTAAGGGTCTAACCTTTGATGGATTCGACATCTATACCAAAGGTAAGATTCTCAAGAAAGAAGGAGTTGACGTTTTCTATGTCCTTATCTCATCCAAAAAAGGCACCGATATCTGAGCCTTTGCCTTGTCCGGAGTGCGGAAAGGTTAAGATGACTCGTACGGTAGAGACTTGTCAACTGTCGGATGGGCTGACAGTCAAGGGGCTTCGTCACTATAAGTGCCGGTCTTGTGGTGCCCGTTTCTTCGATGATGATGCCGTGCATAGTATCCAGTCTGCCCGCGCATCACGGGTTGCATCGGCGCACGCTTGACTAAAGCACCGTAATTAAAAAAACGAGAAAATCCGGTGACGACATACGCATTTTAGTGTTTAGCTGATTATTTGCCCCGCTGCACCGACTTGCGTCGGGAGACGCAGGGGCGAGTTGCGACTTTTCTTCGAAATGCTTCGGCCTCCCAGGTATTGATAAATTCCTGCTGGCGTTTGTTGAGTGTGAGGATGCCGCCGAATTTTGTTGCATACATACGAACCAATAGCGAGCCGGCGGTGATTTCGGCAATGGTCGGGGCGATTTTTTTCTCGGCTGCGACGAAAAGACCCACGTCTTTTATTATAAATGCCGAAGCAGGTTTTTGTCTTTTCCTTACCAGCGACTTTAGCTTGCCGGTGATGGTCTTGACGTCATAGTTTTCAATCCATAGAGCAGATCCGTTTGCATAGACCAATTCATCAGGATTAAGGGCGGGCGTATTCAGTAATTTCGCTGCGTCTTTGCGGGCCATAAATGCGGCAATCAACTTCGTCGTTTTGAAATAGCTTGCCGGTAAGTTTTGGCCGGTTGCGTTGAGAACCGCCTTGCCGATAGCAGATTTCGCAGCGGTAATGTCCCTGACGGCAGGGGTTTTTATTCTGACTGATTTCACAGCGGGCAGCTTGCTTTTACAGAGCCTGATGACTTCGCGAACTAATTGTAATGCTTTGGCTGCCGTGCCGGTGCTTATGAACAGTCCGTGCTTTTCGAGAAAGAGAATTGCCGGTTTTTTACCGGATTGTTTTTGATAGGCAGTTACCAGATTAGCGATTTTCTTCGCGAGCATAAAGCCCGGGTCAGCATAAGGAACCCACAAGGGAGGTAAGGAATTTTTGATTTTTGATTTTTGATTTTCGATTTGCTTGAAGAGCCTTTCGAATTCTTTTCTTCCGTTTTTGGAATTTACATACGCAGCTACCGCGATAGGGTGCAGGTGAATTATGCACTTATCGAGAAAGGCGTGCAGATGCGATTCCACCGACGGCCTGGCTCCGGTTGCAACCTTATCGTCACAGGCATCGAGCAGTCGATTGACCACCTCGATTTCTCTTTTATTGACGCTGAGCTTTGCTATCGATTTGTCATTTATAATCGACAGGACCCGTTCGAGCCGAAGCCGTCGCCAGCCACGCCGGCTGTTCATATCTTTCAAGGCCGTGCCGCTGGCCTTGATGAACATATATTTGCCGTCAGCGGTCTTGACCGATGTATTGCCGCCTCCGCCCTGAACGAGTGTAGAGTCTTTGCCTGTTGCGTTCGATATCTTTATAAGGTCTGCCAGGGCCTTATTCATTGCCACCTGTTCTTTAGTACGGATTCAAATGTAAAGCTTATTCTGAACTTCCGGAATTACTCTCCCACATCCACAAGCTGGCTGTGACAAACCACACGATTGTAACAATTGTGAACACCCATTTTACCTTGTCCAGAGTTACGGCCCCGGCAACAAACAGAACTGCCATTAAGACCAGGACGATAAGCGAAATCCAGCTTGCTCCCTGGGCAAGCAATCGTGAAAACGGCAGTGAATAAACCTTGTGCTGGTAAAACGCACTCAGGACAACGTATAAAACGGCTGCGATAAACCAGCCCGGCAGAGATACAAAGTAGATTTGAAACGGTTTAAATCCACTTTTTAACGTATAATCCGATTTTACCAATAAGACGCAGATTGCCAACGTGAGCAGCCACGCCAGACCGGCAGCCCAGTTGAAAGTCTTTCGGCTGATTTGTGCGTAGTTACTCTTGAGTCCGAATTTTTTGATAAGCCAGAAGTCCACGAAAACCACCGCTCCCATCGGCATCAAAAGCAGTCCGTATAGCGCCACAAAACCAAGCAGTTTCATAGCAATCGCAGGGAACAGGCCCGCAAGTGTTGCAATTCCGCCTGTAATGAGCGTTACCTTGAACCGTGATGTCCGCGGCACTATCGCCTGAAAGGCGAGGCCGGCGCGGTATATTGTCGGATTTGCTGTCGTCCAGCCGGCGATGATGACACAGAGTATGCCTGCCAGCCCGGCCGCACGATATGCAAGCGGACCCGGAAGCACGTCTGTATTACTCGGGTCCTGATGCAGTTGATACGCATATAAAATAGATGCGGAAATCCACGCCATAAAGTGCCCGACATACATCCCGGCTCCCGAAGCAACCGCATACCATGATTTTTTGGCGTAACGGAAAACCGACAGATCGCTCATCCCGATATGCATCGCCATATTACAGAACCATGCAAAGAACATCACATGCCAGAAGGTAAACTTTATCTGGCCGGGAAGCGGGGCACCGCCTTTCCAGATATGTGTTTTTGCCAGGGTCCAGAAGTCGCCAACTGATTTCACGTCCGCCCCTGTTGCATTAATGAACTGCCGTAAGCCGACAAAGCCGAACGCCAAAAACACCAGGACCATCCAGGGAGCGGCTATATTGGCAAACTTAGCAACCGTCTGGTACCCATACGCCGCAACAATTGCTATCAGCCCGCCGGCTACGAGCACCGCAAGAACCCAGCCGACACTGTTGGGATAAAGGTCGTTAAGGCCCGGCATCTTAAAGTTAAACCAGACACCAATCGCCGTTGCTGAAACAGTAATCATCGCCCCGGCCAGGAAGCAGAACATCACTCCGTTGGCCAGGTTGTAGAGCGTAACCAGCTTTCGGCCGCAGATGTTCTCAAGCTGATAATACAGCGTCAGCCGGGCCCGTGTGGCAATCGGAGCGCACATAAGCATCCAGCTCAGCACAGCGAGAGCGTTGCCGATAATCAGCCCCGTTATAAGGTCAAACGCACTTACTCCAGCCGCTACGAAAAGCGGCCCAAGCATCAGCTCTGTCCCCGCGCAGTGTTCTCCTGCATACATCCCGACGAAGCTCTTGAAACCGAGTAACGCCTGCCTGGGTACCGGCTGTCTTTCAAATTCGTTGATTGACTGGTTTTGTTCTGTGTTTTCTTCCGTCATTTTTCGAATCCGTCCATATTTATAAGTAAAATATCCTATCGTTTACTTAGAATGTTCTTTTCATACGCTCTTACTTCCTCGAGCCATTCCCTGCCCGGGACATCCTGCTTCATACAATAATAATCCCAAACTGCACCAAAGGGAAGTGTTTTTAATTCCTCCAGCATAGCAAGACGAGCGGTAAAATCGCCTGCCTCTTCCATCCGGCGCAGCTTGTCCACCGGCTCAAGTAGAGCCATCAACAGCGCCTTTAGCATGCAGCGAGTCCCTATCACCCAGGCGGCTACACGATTAATACTGGCATCGAAAAAGTCAAGGCCGATGTGGACCCTTTGAAGGTAATCGCCGCGGACTATCTCTTCTGCGATAGCACGCAACTCATCTGATAAGATAACCACGTGGTCGCTGTCCCATCGGACACCTCTGCTGACATGCAGCAGTATCTCGTCAAGAAAGGTCAGCACCGATGAAATTTTATCGGAGACAACCTCCGTTGGATGGAAATGGCCGGTGTCAAGACAGAGTAATATGTTATTTTTAACCGCATAACCAAGGTAAAATTCGTGTGAGCCGACAACGTAACTTTCCGAGCCGATGCCGAAGAGTTTGCTTTCTACGGAATCAAGAAGAAATTTTTTGTCCATCTTTTCAGAGAATATTTTGTCGAGCGATTCCTTTAGCCGCCGGCGAGGTCCCTTACGGTCAGCCGGGATATCCTTGTATCCGTCCGGAATCCATACGTTTGTCACGCACGGAGTTCCGAGCTGCTGGCCCATCTGCTGGCCAATCTTGCGGCAGGCGATGCCGTGCTCTATCCAGAAATTACGGATTCCCTTATCGGGATGACTGAGTGTGAAACCATCGGCTGCTTTTTTATGAGAGAAGTATGTCGGATTGAAGTCCATACCAAGCCCGTTGGCCTTTGCCCAGTCTATCCAGGACTGGAAGTGCTCGACCGTAATTTCATTTCGGTCCACGTATTTACCTTTGTTGTCCAGATAGCAGGCGTGCAGATTCAGGCGGTGTTTGCCGGGAATCATGCTTAATGCTTTTTCGGTGTCGCTCCTTAGCTCGCTTATATTGCGGGCCTTGCCGGGGTAGTTTCCGGTGGCCTGGATTCCTCCGCCGGACAGTTCCGCACCGGCTGTTTCAAATCCGCCTACATCATCTCCCTGCCAGCAGTGCAGCGATATTGCTATCTTGCTCAGCCGCTCCATTGCTTTTTCGGTGTCAACTCCCAGCTCTGCATAGAGCGGTTTGGCATCAGCATAGCCACTTTCAATCCCTTTCAAATTAGTCATCCTGATTGAGTCTCCTTTACCTTTTATATTTCTCTAACAAATTTCCTCAGTTTGTTTGGTTGTTTTTCTAATTGCCATAACTAAACTTCTGTTGAAAGTTTCCTTAATACTCGTTGATATGATACTTGAAATGTTTGAAAACATCTATGTTTTTTTATTCTCCCGGAAAGCCCTGATGGTTTTAAATTGCTGCTTTAACACAATTTCGCATATCAGCTTGAGCTGATTAGTCTATATGAAAGACCTCCTGAAGGTCACACTCGACAGGGGAGTTATCAGGATTGCATTCCATTATATCAGCCATATAATCCCACCATTTTCGCATTATGGCTTCATTCGCAATAGTGTTGGCTGTATTGTCATCGCTAAGCTTCTGAACAGCAAACAGCGTTAGTGTCTCTTTGTCTAAAAATATTGAATAATCGCTTACGCCTGCATCGATGAGCAACTCAGCCAGTTCAGGCCAAATTGTATCGTGCCTGTTTTTATATTCCTGCTCATATCCCGGCTTTAGCTTCATCTTAAATGCGTGCCGTTTCATCTTTGCTCTCCTAAAGCAACAATGTGATATTTCACGAGTATTTTTCCAGCAGCTTCTGTTCTGCTTGTTTTGTCCACAATCCCTTATTAAGATGCCCAGCAACCTCCGGTATTTTTTCTTCTAAATTTTCCAGCCGAACCATCCCCAGGCCTTTGCATTTTGGATATACGATAATTTTGCCTGCTATCGAGCGGTTTTCCACCGCCCGGATTCCTTCAATCGCCCCGTCAAGTCCGCAAACAGCCGCAACAGAAACATTGGTATCGAGCCGGCCGGTTTTTACCCGTGTCAAAACCTGTTTCATATCATCCAAAGTTGAGCCGCTGGTTCCGACAAAATACAATTGCTTTTCGATGTAAGTGTCCAAGTCAATTTTCCCCGTAACCGTCGCGGGTATGCCGGCGAAGATATTTATTATACCCCGCTGGCGGCAGCTATGCACCGAAGCAGCAACCAAATCGAAAACAGGCGCCATCAAAACGATGTAGTCGAATTTCTCCGTCATCTCTGCTTTAACTGGATTATATGTTCTATATACAACGTCGTTTTTCTTTGCCAGAGGTTCTGCAATTTTTGTCAGCTTTGCCAATCTGTCGTCGTCAATGTCGCCTGCGAGAACGCTCACGCCCTCAACACCCCGGCAGATGTTTCTTATCACATGCATCGTCCCCATCGGCCCGGCTGCGCCGATGACATTGATTTTATCGCCTGCCCGAATTTCACCACTGTCGGGGATTACCTGCATAGACTCAGCCGGGTCGAAATCCCTGCAGCCAATTATGCGAATGCCGCCGTAGTGGACCCTGCCTGCCGGAGTAACAATATCTCTGCCGAACCTGCCGCCGCAAAGCACGATATTCAGCAAACCCTGCGCAGCAATTTTAGCAAATAATTGCTCGACGGTATCCGGCTCGGAACCAAAATAGATTACATCATCAAATTCGGTAGGGGCGGTTCGTGAACCGCCCTTCCTTGTAAGCTCTGATACACTCGCAAATCTCTGTATCCCGTTTGCTAATTCTTCAGACGGTTCGTAAGATGAGACCCAGGTTATTTGAGCAGGCCTGCCGCAGCGGCTGAATAAGTTTTTAAAAAGTCCCTCGGCAACCTTCGTATCGGCAGCGATAAGCATCTGTCCGTCTTTTTTCAATTTCGTGCGTTCTTTGGATGCGTAGGCATCTTCAACGCACGCCCACGGCTCAACCAGGGCAATTGCTGAGGCGGACAGATTCTTGCCGACGGGTATAAGCATTGATTCGCCTTCGGGCGAGGTGATAATTCTTTCATCCATCAGCACATATTCCTGAAGTGCTCCTTCAAAGTTATATCCGAAGGCGGCGTTGGAGCTGGCTGTGCGCAGCCAGCGATAGTCGGTCTGCACAAGATAGCGCTGGCCCGGCTTAAAATCTTTCACACCGGGGCCAACCGACTGGATTCTGACGACGGCTTCGTGGCCGGGCACAGCCGGTTTTTGGCCGGCTATGTAGCTTGGTATCTCTTTGAGCGCTTCCGGGTCAATGCCGGATACTATCTCGCTTTTGCGAACGTGGCTGGAAAATTGCTTCAGTAGTTTCAGGTCGGAAAAGCAAAGTCCCACCGCCTCGACTTTGCAGAGAACCTGATGTCGGCCGGGGCTGAAAACCTCCTTGGATTTATTTAAGACAAGTTTATCCGGCCCAACTAACTGCACTGCACATTGTGTTTGTGGTAATGTTGTCATAACAGGTTTACGAGATACGAGACACTTTTTCTAATATCTGCTCAGCGGTCATATTTTCGCTCAAATCGTTTAGCTTGTCTTCGTCTTTCGGATCGAGCAGAGAGCCGAGCTTTTCGAAGAATTCGTTTTTCTTGGCTGCGTTTTTGAAATTTCTCTTTGCCCATTCGCTGGTGTATCCCAGAGAGCATTTTTGCTGAAGCACCGAATGAGCATAAACAATATGAGCGCCTTTTAGAAAAATCGGCACCAGAGGAGCCAGTTCCTTGCTATCAAAGTCGTCAACGAATTTCTGGCCCGGGCTGTTCATTTCAGTCCCGACGACGATGGGCAAATGCAGCTTTTCCGCCAACTCCATCACATAGTATAGGTTTTCGAGCTTCTCGCTTTTTACACCCGGCGTGTAATTACGGTCGGGAATAATGTTGAGAGCTGCTGCGCCTGTGCTCATCGCAACTTTTAGAAGCTCTTCGATATCTTTTTCACCTTCGCTGGTGCCGTCCAGCCAGGTTGCAACAGGTATGCCGCCGGCTGCAAGAACGAACCGATTGGTATCTGCCATTGATGGAAATGAGCCTTTATCAGGCAGCACATAGCCAACACCGCCGCGTTTCATAGTTTTGGCTCGAATTGTATTCAGCAGGTCTCTGCTCTCTGGCAATTTTGATTCTTCGATTTTCACGCCCAGTTTCTCCGACCAGAAATCCGATAGCTTTTTTCTGTCTTTGAAAAATCGCTCGGCCTTGCGCGCATAGGCGAGACAAATATGCCGCTCGGTCGGATTGCCCGAAGGCGTCAGGACTATCACATCCTTTTCGTAATCCAGCTCAATCGGTTTTAAGTATTTGTTCACTCGCTCCATTAAGTCGCGATTTCGCTGCTGAGCGGTCTCGCGGAGCTTTAGTAAAAACTTTTCCTGCTCACCTTCAAGCTGTGAACCTGGGAATCCTAATCCCATATAATATGAGATGCCCGGCTCGCCGGGTGAGTTAATTACTCTATCGGAGAATTCCGGCACAAAGACCCGCGTCTCTAATCCTGCACAGGCCTTTAGGCCCAGCATCCTTGCTGCTTCGAGGAATTCTTCTAAAGCATCAAGCACATCGAAATCAACCACACCGGCAACAGCTAATCCGCGTTTACGAGCCAGCCAGGCAAATTTGCTCGGAGAATAGCCGTAAGTATTATAGGAAAAAAAAGTATGACAGTGCAGGTTGACTTCTGTGCCGGCGTCGGGCAGTTCGATTTTCCCCGTCCCAACCTTGCGACATAGCGATACTAATGCCTCTTTTCTCTCTTCAGGATTGAAACTGTCAAGTTTGTGTTCGAGTTCTTCGGCCAAACTGCCTTTTCCTTAATTTTGACTTTGCTTTGTAGAAACCTTACAACGGCAGTCATTGCGAGGCCCAAAGGGCCGTGGCAATCTCAATTTGTCAAGCAGAGAAAGCTACCTAAACGTTTAAGATTGCTTCGCTCCGCTCGCAATGACGTTTACTATAATACTGTTTTCTACAGAGCATTTTGATTTTTAATTTTTTTGTATTGTTCCTGCCAAAGCGCCGTATCCTGCGGCTGATATTCTTTCA
>CAZBWE010000015.1:6453-7881 GCA_964495465.1 uncultured Pirellulales bacterium | reverse complement strand
ATTTTTTTGTATTGTTCCTGCCAAAGCGCCGTATCCTGCGGCTGATATTCTTTCAGCTCGAATGAGTTTCGAACAATCTTCCTGGCTTCTGTTAGTGACTTAATCTGTCCTGTGGCTTTGGCCTGCATAAGGATATTGCCGCTGGCCGTCGCCTCAATCGGGCCTGTGATTACCTTTTTGCCGGTGGCGTTGGCTGTAAACTGACAGAGCAGCTCATTTTGTATTCCGCCGCCGACAATGTGCAGCACCTCGATTGATTTTCCTGTAACATCTTCGAGGGCTTCCAACACCTGCCGGTATCTGAGAGCCAGACTTTCGAGCATGATTCTTATTAGCTGTCCCTTGTCGTCGGTGGCTTTCTGGCCGGTGTTAGTCAAATATTCGTTTATACGTTTAGGCATATCACCGGGAGCAAGGAATGCGCTGTTATCGACCTCAATGTGGCTGGCAAAAGGTTCGGCCTTTTCTGCCATCTTAGTAAGCTCCGGATATGAAAGGTCTGTTCCCTCCCTCTGCCACTGCCTTTTGCTCTCCTGAATAAGCCACAGTCCCATTATGTTCTTCAGGAGTCGAATCGTATTTTCAACCCCGCCTTCATTCGTGAATTCATATTCAAAAGTTTTGTCGGTGATAATCGCCTTTGGTGTTTCAACGCCCATCAGCGACCACGTGCCGGATGAGAGATACGCCCAGCCGGTGTTCTCGTCGGCCGGCACTGCGGCGACTGCGGAGGCCGTGTCGTGCGAGCCGATAGCGATGACCGGGATAGGTCCGCAGCCAAGTTCGATTCCGGTCTTTGCCGACAGTTGACCGACAACCGTGCCCGGTTGCACGATTTTTGGCATAATATTAATCGGCAAAGATAATTTTTTTAACACTTCTCTCGACCATTGACCTGTCTTCATATCCATAAATTGTGATGTGCTTGCGAGGGTATATTCCGCGAAAACCTTACCACATAAATAATAGCTGAGCAGGTCCGCCATAAAAATCAGGTTCTTTGCTTTGGCAAGCGCAGCCGACCCGGCTAAACGCATCGCAAGGAGCTGGTAAACGCTGTTGAACTGCATAAACTGCAAACCGGTGTTTTCATAAATTTTCCGTTTTTCCATCAGTTCAAATGCCTTTTCCATCATCCCGTTTGTTCGGCTGTCGCGATAGTGGTAAGGATTTTCAACCAGTTTTCCATCGCCGTCTATCAAGCCGAAGTCAACTCCCCAGCTGTCTATGCCGATGCCCCAGGCTTGTGTGCGTGCTGCTTTTACTGCTTTGGCTATACCTGTTTTTACCTTGCCGAGCAGCTTGTTAAAATCCCATCGCAGTCCGGCGGAACTCCTGTCCGGCGAGAAAGGAGATTCCTTTTTGTTTTCCGCCGGATTTTCCTCGACAGGTCCGTTGTCGAAGCGGTGAATCTCTTCAAGGATGAGC
>CAZBWE010000015.1:0-6353 GCA_964495465.1 uncultured Pirellulales bacterium | reverse complement strand
ACCGAGCCGAGCATCACCCTGCCGCTCTCGGCTCCGAGGTCAACTGCGATATATTTCTTCACCTGCGCCATCTAAAGCCCCTCTCGCCTCGCTTCGCCCACGAAGCGGGGTGAGTTTATGCCTGCACGTTAAGAAGACCACGTAAAACAAAGATTAAAAAGGTATGGTTGGAAATAGTCAATAACAAATATTAAGAAACTATCTCAAAGTTCCTGTCCAGCTGGAAAGGGGATTTCTTTTTGTTTATTGTTACTCGGTCGGTCCGCTTAAATCGGATGCCGAGAAACGCATCTTCGCCTGGCCGATGAGATAAAAACTGCCGGTAACACAAATCAGGTCTTCTTTACTGATGGCATTTTTTGCCAGCTCCAATGCCAAACCTAAGCCGTGAGCTGCCTGGCACATCTTGCCGCATATTTCCGTCCACATTTCTGCTAAATCTTCCGGCGATGCCGCTCTGGGGGAGTTGCTGCGCGTAAAAACAACCTTGTCGGCCCCATATTGTAGTTCATTCAACATTCCCTTAATGTCTTTGTCTTTATTACAGCCGAAGATTATCACCAGTGAGTCATAAGGAATATTTTGGCCGATTGCGTGTATTAAGGCCCGGATGCTTGCAGCATTGTGGGCGGCATCTATCATAATTCTGGGGTCTTCGCAAATCATTTCCATCCGGCCCGTTAGGGATACCTTGCCGAGCCCTTCGGTTGTTTTTTCATTGTCAATCTTGTAGCCGCTTGCCTTGAGTTTATCCAGCATAGCCAGGGCCAGCCCGCAGTTGATTGCCTGATGTGTGCCGTGCATCGGCACTCGCAGGTGCTCGAATTTACTCGTTGGTGTCGTCAGGCAGATTCTCGTATGCGGTCCGTGTTCCCGCGAAGTTTCAAATCGGTGCGAAAAATCAATGTCTCCGCCGGTAACGCTCAGAGGCGCCTTGGCAGCGTTAGCGAGCGACTTCAGAACGCGCATTGCCGCTGGCTCCTGCTGAACAGTAATAATCGGTATGCCACGCTTGAAAATACCTGCCTTCTCCTCTGCAATCTTGTCGATAGTATCTCCAAGCTGGCTCTGATGGTCGATACTGATACTGGTTATGCCGACTACTTCGGGCTGGATGACGTTTGTGCTGTCCAGTCTGCCGCCTAAACCGGTTTCGATTACGCCGATGTCAACCTTTATATCCGCAAAGTGCATAAATGCCATGGCGGTCATTATTTCGAAGAAAGTCGGTGAGTCGGCTTTTGCCATTTTCTCAACCGGGGCGTAAACGCGGTTTAGCAGGCCAAGCATTTCCCGTTCGCTAATCATTTGTGAGTTGACCGCAATTCGCTCGTGTAAGTTTACAACATGCGGAGAAGTGTATAGACCAACTTTATAACCATTCGCCTCAAGCATTTTAGCCAGCATTGCGGCTGTAGAGCCCTTACCTTTTGTGCCGGCTATATGAACTGTAGGGAATTTTTTATGTGGCTTACCCAGCAAAGACAGGAGCTTTTCCATTCTGTTGAGGTTAAAGGTCGTGACATTATATCTCAGGCGGCTTTGTTTTTCGTAGTCGGTCTTTTCGTAGAGGTATTTAATGGCCTCTTTATAGGTATTAAAGGCCTTTTTGTCCCTGACTTTTGTGATTTTGGCTGGGGCTTTTTTTGTTTGTTTCTTCCGAGTTATTTTTGTTGTTTTTGCCATAAAACTTTATGATAACGAATAAAGGCTCTTTAGTCAATATTTTGTGGTTAAGGGTACCGACCCATAAAGTCGAAATAATACCTGATTATAGGACATAAGCTATAGTAAACAAAAGACTTATAAAAAGGCCATTGTGGCGCCATCTTCGCATTAAAATTCTTTTTGCACCAGATTTGATGAATATATGATTAGTTTTTCTTATAAAAGGCCTTCTTTTGAGTATTCTTCATTGGAAAGCCACCCACATGACAAATTGACGCAAAAATAACACTACCTATACTCTTTTTTAACTGGCTGGTTCTTTTTTCTCCACTTTTTTTACAGTTGTTTCGTAAAAAATACCTTATCTTGTTATTACCGGTATTCTGAGACCTTTCAGAGAGAGGAATGTTCCCAGATTCTCCACCGCCTCCATAAATTTACTGTAATCTGCCGGCTTTATCATATAAAAGCTGCATCCCATTTGGTAATAGCGTTCAATCTCGCTTAAATCAGCGGTTGTCGTCAGTATAATTACCGGCATCTTTCTCAATTTACTGTCTTGTTTAATCTTTCTGAGGACTTGTTGCCCATCAACCTTGGGCATCCGAATATCGAGAAGCAAAATATAACTGTCGCTTTTCTTATGCTTTGCCTTATTACCTTCACCGAACAAAAAGTCTATTATCTCCTGCCCGTTCTTGAATTGCAGGATATGATTCTCGACACAGCTGCGCCAGAGATTTCTCTTTACGAGCTCAACGTGCCCCATATCATCTTCGGCAATAAGAATGACAGTATTTTTATTCATTGCATTTTTTCTCTTGTTTTATTTGAAACCGCTGACCTGAGGTATCTCGACAACCGAAAGAAACAGGCCTATTTTGTGGACAGCGTCTGTGAAGTCTTCGTATTCGACCGGCTTGACTATATAAACGCTGCAGCCGAGGTCGTGACATCGCTCGATTGTAACCGGGTCGTCCGTCGTAGTTAACATAACCACAGGAATCTTTTTTAAATTCGGGTCCTGCTTGATTTTCTCAAGGACTTCTATACCGTCTATTTTGGGCATACGGATATCCAGCAGTAAAAGATACTCCCTGTTGGGCTCTCGTTTGAGCCCGTCGCCCTTTATAAAGAGAAAGTCAAGCGTCTCTTGGCCGTCGGCAAACCGAAGTATTTCATTGCAGACACCGGCACGCTGCAAAGTTCTCTTTATCAGCTCAAAATGTCCTTCATCATCTTCGGCAATAAGAATAACACCTTCTTTATTCATTCTTTTCCTTTCCACTTGTCCCCATTTCATCTATTGTTCAGACACTTGGCAGAGAAATAAAGAATTTGCTTCCGACGCCGGGCTTTGATTCCACCCGTATGTTGCCGTTGTGTCTTTCGAGAATGTGCTTTACGATAGTCAAGCCAAGCCCTTCTCCGTGTTTTTTATCCGGTTCGAGCCGGTAGAATATCTCGAATATTTTTTCCTTGTGATCGGGTGCGATACCCACACCGTTATCCTCCACGCAATAAACATTCCTTCCGTATTCGGCTTTGGCATATACACGTATCATACCCGGCCGGGTGTCGTCAAGATATTTCAGTGCATTATTCAGGATATTGGTGAAGACCTGGTTTATCTGCGAAGAGTCACCGCGGCAGGGTGGTAGCGGCTCTACCTTTACCGTTGCACCGGCCTGCTTTATTTGATATTCTGTACTTTTGGTGACATCAGCCAGCAGGGTATTCATATCCAGCGACTCGATATTCAGCGCGGCAGTTCCAAGCCGTGAGAGCCGCAGCAGCCCCGACAGCAATGATTCCATCCTGCTTGCGCTGTTGGTTATAAAGCCCAGCGCTTCTGGAATGTCCTTGTTCAAGGCGGTTTGCAGCTTCTCGTCCGTATCTGCGGATTTTTTCCTGTCTCTAAGGGCCGAGCGCACCTGTTCACAGCTCAGAGACAGCTCGTGACTAAAACCTTGAATATTGACCAGCGGCGCTCGCAGGTCGTGTGACGTGACGTATAAAATCGACTCAAGCTCTTTATTCTTCGAGGCCAGTGTTTCCATAAGCTGTTCACGGTCGTATTCTGCCTGCTTACGCTTGCTGATATTTTGTATAGTGGAACGGATGCCTGTGATATTGCCGAAATCATCGTGCAGGAGCCGGTCCTCGCACAGGACTGGGAGCGTGTTTCCGTTTTTTTGCCTGAGAGTTCGCTCCAATGCCTGTCCCGGTGGGATAGCACCGGACAGTTTGTCTATAACCGCCTGCCTGGATGTTTCCTCTTCGATGACGAATTCCCATACAGGTCGGCCGAGCATCTCCTCATATTTGTAGCCAAGCATTTTGAGCTCTGTCTTATTGATGTGTGTGATACGTCCTTCGGTATCCAGTTCGTGATAACCTATGGGGGCCTCATCAAAAAGCTCGTAGAGCCTCGCTTCGCTCTCGCGCAGATTCTTTTCCGTAATTTCTTTCAGAAAGGCATAGAAAACAAACGCCCACCACATTGGCGCTAATACACCAATGAAGTTCTCTAATATATCCAGCCGGCTGGTTACTCTGGACCATTCCAGAATCAGGCAAAAGCTATAGCAAAGCAGAGTAAAAACGAGAAGCCCTGAGAAAAGTAACTGTGTTCTGTGCTGTTTGGCGTGTATGGAGCTTTTACACAGGAAAACCAAAGCAGTTAGGCAGGCAAGGAAGGTAATGATATCGAAAATTACAACCGGGTGAGGATGCATTACGCCGTCTCCTTTTTGGTTGCAAATGCCTTCCGGCACCAGACGGCCAGCAATATAGAGCCGACAGCGTAGCATATATGCTCCACATAGTTAAAAAGTCCTTCCAGGAAAAGACCTTCGAGCACAGTCGAAACCCAGCTTGCGAAGGCGATATAAAATGCGGCTGTAAGTATGTTCGATGCGGGAATCTGTTTCAGTCGCAGGCGGCTTGTCAGGATGAAGATAAGGACGCCCACGCCGAGCAGGAGCATAATGACCTCATTTTCGTGTATCATTTCGCATCTCTGTTTATGGTGAGCTATGTCGAACCATGCTGGCTCCCTGTGTCTGTATAGATAGGCAAGCTGAACAAGAATTTTAATAGGTTTAAGGTCGCTGTCAAGTGAAAAAACATCGCTCTATTACCCCCATCAACAAAGTGCAATCTGTGCTTTATGAGGCACGAATTGTAAAAATTTCTTGACCATTGGCGGTGACCGGATAGACTGTTCTCAAGTTTTTCTGGTTGCTAAATTATGGCGAGACGACAGGACAATTCTGTTGATATCGAAAAATGGCTCAAACTTATAAGGGCCGAGGGTGTCGGCCCAACGACCTTTGCGAAGCTTGTAAAACACTTTGGCTCGATAGACCGTGTATTGGGGGCTTCGGTTGGTGAGTTAACCAAAATTGATGGGATTGGTTATAAAACTGCTGAACGAATTGCAGCTACGCGAGATAAATTTGATGTTACTGCTGAGCTGGAATTGGCAGATAAGCTCGGAGTTTGGCTGATTCACCTTGACGATGAGCGTTATCCCCCTGTGTTAAAGCAGATATACGACCCGCCGCCTGTTCTTTATATAAAGGGTAGCTTGACCCGGCAGGACAATTTGTGCGTTTCGATAGTCGGTTCACGGCGTTGCAGTTTATACGGCCAGGAGCAGTCTTCCCGGCTTGCTCATTTTTTAGGTTCAGCCGGCTTTACTATATGCTCAGGAATGGCTCGCGGCATAGACACTTCTGCGCATCAGGGGGCGCTGTCGGCTGGCGGACGAACGATTGCGGTGCAGGGCTGCGGCCTGGCGAATATCTTCCCGCCGGAGAACGAAAAACTATTTGAGCTTATTGCCGAGTCCGGCGCCTGCATCAGCGAATTGCCGCTGCAATATGAACCGTTGTCGGAAAACTTTCCACCACGTAACAGAATAATAGCAGGATTGTCACTGGGGACGATTGTTGTTGAGGCAGGTCTGAGCTCGGGTGCGCTGATTACCGCCGGGGCTGCGCTGGACAATAATCGGGAGGTAATGGCCGTGCCGGGCAAGATTGATTCGCCTTTGAGTAAGGGGGCACATCAGTTGATAAAACAGGGTGCGAAGCTGATAGAGGGCGTTGAAGATGTTATGGAGGTGCTCGGATATATTGGTGAGCAGCTTCAGAGTTACGTATGTGCAGCAGCCCAAAAGGCAGATGAGAAGGTCGAAAGGCCTTTATTTGATGTGAGCCAATTGAAACTAAGTGAAGGTGAAAAAACGATTTTCGGCTGTCTAAATAAGGAGCCGGTGCACGTGGAGCAGATAATCGCAGATACGAATTTGGCGGCGGGTAGTATTAATGCAGGGCTGATATCGCTTCGACTTAAGGGCTTGATTAAGCAGCTGCCGGGTAATTTGTTTCTCCGAAGATAGTTTTTTGATTTGGTTCAAGGGAGTGGCTTATGGTTTATGTTTTAGCTGCAATACCATATACGGCTTTAACTATAATTTTTATTGTTCTGGCTACGGGAGTTGGTGCTTTTATAAGGGGGAGAACCAGGGATAAATGCCTGAAGGATTTTTCGCAGAATATGGTCACTTTGCTGGAGACTTCGGGCAAGACAATCTGGGGCAAATTAAGGGTGGAAAATACCGGGCTGGAATTTGTTTATTCAGCTAAGTATAAAGATAAACAAGGCCACGATGAGAC
>CAZBWE010000014.1:0-36252 GCA_964495465.1 uncultured Pirellulales bacterium | reverse complement strand
ACCGCATCACCTACGCAGACGTCAAAGAGGTCGAGTCGGCCCTGAAGAGGTTTATTTCAAAACAGGGTTCGCTATCTTCCAATCCCGGCACAAGTAATATAATCGTAACCGACACGGAAAGTCAGATAAAAGCGATAGATGAATTTGTCGAAGAAGTTGACCGCATAACACCGCAGATACTTGTCGAGGCAAGAATCTACGATATATCGAGCACCGACCGAATGGACATAGGCATCGAATGGCAGGCGGGAAGAAATACCAACTATGGTACTAACGGCCTTACAACTATCGGCGGCGCCGCCGGTGCTGTAAGCACCTTACTCAGAGACAGCACATCGTATGCAAAAGATGGAACTACAGTATATAGTGATAATCTAATCAATCCCCACGCTACCGGAGCATTCTCAGGAACAGTTAACAAGGCAACCGGCACAGAAGGACTGCTTCGTTTCGGCATATTAACCGATGCCATCAATGTTGATGCCTTACTCAGGGCCGAACAGGAAAAAGTTTCCGCCAAGCTCCTGGCTAACCCAAGGATAATGGTGCTCGATAATGAGGAAGCCAACATAAAAATAATCGAAGAAATACCCTATCAGCAGCTTACACAAACATCGGCCGGCGGCAGTATCGGGACGACCCAATTTAAGGAGGTTGGGGTTGAACTTACTGTTACACCGCATCTTACGCGGGACAATATGGTAAGACTGCATTTGGTGCCAAAATTCAGCGTTAGACTCAGCGATGTTGTGGTGATAGGTGCCGGAACTACGACACCTCAGCCAGTCATTGCCACTCGTGAAGCCACCACAATGGCGCTGATAAGAAGCGGGCAAACGGTTGTAATCGGAGGCCTGCGTAAGCAGGACGTTTCACAGCAGAAAAATAAGGTGCCGCTGCTCGGTGATATTCCTCTTGTGGGCAACTTGTTCAAATTCGAAGGCGAAAGCACTATCAATAGTGAACTCGTCGTCTTCATTACTCCTTACATTATTGAGGAGCCAACGCTTTCTGAAACTGAGGCGGAACAACTTGAAGATACCACATTCCCAACACCAAAGGGGCCAGCTACGAGACTCGGAAAGGACGAAAAGTAATAAACCGACGAAGAAAGCAACGCCTCGGCTGTGCAGGAGTTACCTGCACAGCCATTTTTTTTGAAAAATACTTTCCAGGATTGCTTCGCTGCGCTCGCAATGACAACAAAATCTGCGTCTATTCTTTCTTCAGGTAGAGGGTTTGGGTTGGGAAGGCAAACTCGATTTTCTCGGCTTCGAACCGCTTCATCATCTCCAAATTGACACGCTGATTCACTTTGTGATACAGCCAGTAATCGGCTGGCTTTACCCAGTAACTCATATAAATATTCAGCGAACAATCGTTGAACTCGTTAAAGTACACTCTCGGGGGATTCTGCGGGTCGGTGCCAACCTCGGGGACATCAGCGAGGATTTCTTTTATAATTTCTACCGCTCTTTTTGCCTTGGTGTGGCCTGAGTCGTAAGTTATGGTGATGTTAGAGGTTCTTCGAATAAAAGGCCGTCTGCCCAAATTCTCCACGGTCGAATTTGCTATTATGCTGTTTGGCACAGTAACGAGATGTCCCTGAAGTGTGCGTAATCGTGTGCTTCTAAAGCCGACTTCTTCAATCTGGCCTAAATGCTCGTCAATTTTTACAAGCTCACCCATTTGAAACGGTCTATCCGCAAAAATAGTGATGGAGCCGAAAAAGTTTGCAATCGTATCTTTGGCAGCCAGGGCAATCGCTATTCCGCCGACGCCGGCACTCAGTAAAAGGGACTTTACATTTGCCCCTAAAATGTTTTCGCTTATAAGAAGAATGGCGATAATTGCAATAGTTACCCGCAAGGCCTTGCGAAATACAGGCACGAGCATATCGTCCAGCTTTGTTTCAGTCTTTCCGACTACGCGATTCAGGTAGTATTCAATTACATCGACGAGCCGATAAAGTGCATAGGCGGCAGCGATAGCGGCCACCACCCGTGCTATAGACATCCAGCCATTGCTAATCGTGGTGTGAATCCCGGCTTCATCATCAAAAAATAAAGGCGTTTTGGCTAAAAACATACCGGCTGCAAATATTGCGACATAGACAGGATTTGCCAGGGACCTGAGAAGCAACGTCAAAGGCCTCTCGCCCTTTTTCTGTGCCAGACGCAGGGCGTAGCTATTAATGATAAACTGGACAATCCGCCCTACAGCCAGTGTTGCAAGGACAATTAACAAAACAAGTCCAAAACGCCATACTGCATTGCCCCTGCTTATTTCATAGTTCCACCAATCAACAGAACCCAATATTGATGACATCATTTTATATCTCCCTAATCTCGTATTGCGAAACACATTCTATGTTTTTTTACTTCCGCCTTTTTATACCTTATTACGGCTAATGTTTCCACTAAAACCATTTTACAATTTTTCCTTTACAGACAACAATATCCATAAGATAATCTTTTTAATAGATATCTAAAGCTCATTTTACTTAAAAGGGGGTATAATGAAACGCACAACGCTGAATTTTGTTGTGGATGTAATTAGTTTTACTGCCTTATTAGGTTTAAGCTTCACCGGCTCTATAATCAAGTTCATATTGCCGCCCGGCAGCAGCGGCTACGGACGGGAAATCAGTGGAGGCAGGGGACGCGGCGAGATTAATGAACTGTGGTCGATGAGCCGGCATGAATGGGGTGATATTCATTTCTATCTGGCAATTGCGTTTGTGGTTCTAATGGCTGTGCATATCATCCTGCACTGGGGCTGGATAAAAAATTACTTCAAAGCATTATTCGTTGCTTCACAAAGAAGTGCTGGCCCCTGAGACAATCGAACTGCTTATAGAGGATAGTGACTTACAAGAAACAATAACAAAACATAAAATTAGTTTAATAAAAGACACCTGGATTCCCGCTTTCGCGGGAATGAGAAAATGCAATGTATAGTTTTGTTATAAGCTCTAAACAATCGGAACCGGCTTACCAGTTTGGCGAACAGCTTGGGTCCTGAGGGTCATTGCACTGCAGCCACTGAAGTAAAAACGTACCTAAATCAATAAAATCAACGTCACCATCCGGCTCAAAGTCTGCCCCGCCACAATTATTGAGGTCTCCACAATTAGTCGCCAGCCAATAATTGGTCATAATCTCAAGGTCGATATAATTTACATAACAGTCATCGCTGATGTCCGATGCCAAGCCATAACCGGCAGCCAAAACTTCGCCGCAGTTTGAGAAATCAGGTGTGTAGCTGCCAGTCAAGCTGACAGTGGTGATTGTCTGTGGGGGAAGCTCAATGGATTGCGATTCGTCGAAAGTGCCAATATATGCGGCATTCTCAGATTCACTGGTTCGATACACACTCGAAGTGCCAGGAGAAAAATCCTCCAATGAAAGGGCTAAGTTGATACAGACGTCCGAGACATTTATGATTACAATCGACAGCTCGGTATCATCGGCGTTCTTAAAGGCCGAGATGCGCAGGGCGTTTGAATCGGTCGAGGCCTCTACACGATGCCATCCGGAATCTATGAAGGCTGAAAAGTGCTTAAACCCATAGTAATCGGAGTTGATAGTATAGCTGGAACTTCCATACGAAGGAAGTGTCACAAGGCCTCCGGAAGATCCCCAGAACAAATCCCAGTACAGATATACAGATACTTCCTCGACAGTCAGAGAGTTATGCATTAAGAGCGCCAGTTTCAATGCATCGGGCCACGCACCCGTTGAGTCCTCGTACTCTGTTTGCATCAGTGGCCTGTCGCCGTATTGTGAAGCAAAGCTGGTCATTGCCGGAATATAAGCATCCGGATTGTTACCGCTACCGTCACCATAAAGATGGTGAGCGTAACCGTAGACGTGAGAATCGTTAATTAGATTATCTAAATAATTCCCAGACAGAGATATGTTCCTTGCCTCAGCGGCAAGCATCTTAGGCATGGCTGAGCCCATTTCGGTATTCAGCTTTTGCCAAACGGCCTCGAAAGATTCATTATAGCCGGCGACAGTTGCACTTTCACTCGGGTCTAATAAACAGGTATCCCAACTTGCTACCCAGTTTGGTTCATTTTGTATGTTGATATAGTCGGCATTTATGCCGTGGCTGGAAAACTCGTCCAGACTGTCCGCCCACCAGTCTGCAAACTCATCATACATGTAATCACCGTAAATGTCTTTTTTAAGGGTTCCGCCGGCTAAATTTGCGTCGCTTTTAAGATAATCAGGTGGTGACCAGGAGGAAATCATGATTTTGACTGGATATCCTAATGAATCCTCCGCAGCAGTGACGATTTCAGCAGAATCGTCTATGTATGAAGCACCGCCGGGGCCCTGATCGTAAGTGTTTCGTAACCTGTAAATGTCGAGACCCAATTGCCCGAAAAGAACATCGTAAATCTCATTTTTCAAAGGGTGAGCAAGCAACCAGTTTGTATACCAGGCGCCGCTGGCACCAAAACCTTCAAGCTCCTGATAGACGATACCAATCTCCACCATGCCGACAGCATTAGCATCCGGCGGCTCAACGCCATCACCCAATACTTCTGCATCGTCGAGATAGAAATTAACTCCCGCTGCAGGACCTTCGAAGTAAAGGTCCAAAGTTATCAGTGTCCCAACCACATCAAGCGTGAACTGGCCTGATAGCCGAGTCCAGGAGCTGTTAGAACCGGTTGCGGTATCCACGCGGATATAGTGAGTGCCGCTGCCATCCTCCTGCTCAAAAGTGACAGCAATTTCGTCGCTGGAAGAATTTTCGAGCATTACCCAGCCGGAGATGCTGTAGGTTTCACCCGGCTGCATTTTGTCCAACATCGATTGTTTGATTCCCTGCCAGTAAGAGCTTCTACCGGTGGAGTATCCACTATAGCTGCCGCTTCGACTGACAGTCGATGTTGACAGTGTGCAACCGCCGCGGCTGTTCCATCCCGTGGTCCCATCCTCAAAGCCCGGGTTGGTCAGGAGATTTCCGGCAGCTTGTAAAGAGGCAACTATCAGGAAAGTTATCATCAGCGAAAGAAATAACTGCCGGACAGCGATATTTCGTCGGCTCTTCATCCTCGTCACTTCACCCTTATTACAGCGTGGTTTAGCAGTTTTCTTTGGAATAGAACCCCATAAAACAACAAAAAACACTATATCTTACAACTATCTATTATATAGAATTTTACACGTTTTGTCAAGTATGCGGCACAGTTCGTTTATATCAATTGCAGAAAATATACATTCCGGGTAAATACGGCAGCAAAATCGGATTGATTTATAATTTTATTTTAGCTCAACGGACCAGTATGCGTGGTCAAGGAACTGCTTCCAGCTACGATATCGCTGGTGGCCCAGGTGGATATGAAGGAGGGGATTGCGTTTAGGCCTGACCGGCTTTCGGATAAGCGTCATATTTGCCTGCTTCGGGGTTCGGCCACCTTTTTTGACGTTGCACTCGGTGCAGGCACACACAATGTTTTCCCAAAGTGATTTTCCACCCATACTGCGTGGTATAACGTGGTCAAGCGACAACTCAGCGGTCGGCTGGCGCTTGCCACAATATTGACAAATATTTTTATCACGAGCGAAGATGTTCCGGCGATTAAGCTTCACTTCAGTTCGCGGCAATCGGTCGTAAAATAACAGTCGAATAATCCTTGGCACAGCAATATGAAAATTGACGGTCGCTACCCAATCATAACCATCCGGCTCGAAACGGCGTTTGAATTGACTTACTTCACACCAACTCTGAAAATCGTAGTTTGAATATCTTCCCTGGTCAACATAGACGACCTCAGCCAGGTCGCGAAATAACAGAGAAAAGGCCCGCTTTACCCCCACCACTCGGATAGCCATATAGTGCTTATTCAGGACAAGCACATTACAATCCAGGCCGGATTTGACATCTGTAGTAAACATAAATCGGCACTAAACGAAATACTACTCTTATCTTACTTGAAATTAGTCTGTGTAAATAACACAAAGTTTATCAAATCTCAATTAAAAAACCACAGGACAAAAACGCTTTTTTCTGCAAAAAGCACAAAACCACCAAAAACAATCATATCCGGGTATAAAGATACCCCCAAGTGAGCACCTGCCTATGTAAAAAACCGTACTGCGATGCACCGTATAATACACGCAAAGACATTACTGCAATACCGCTGCTGCTTTTGTATTAAATCAGGCAATCAGGGAATGAGAAACAAAAGATTTGCTTACAACCTCCCCGACGCAATACAACAAAGCAGTTTTACGACTCTTTTTTGTCAGCTGTTTGATTTTCTAAAACAGACTTTGCGACAACGTTTTCGGCTCTTAGTCCCTTCTCACCCTCAACAGTATCGAAACTAACAGTGTCACCTTCAGCAAGAGTCCTATACCCATCACCCGAAATACTTGAGTAGTGAACGAAGATATCACGTCCGTCAGGGCCCGCAATAAATCCGTAACCCTTTCTTGGGTTGAACCACTTTACTTTACCGTCCGACATAAAACGCTCCTTTTGAACAACATTACTAAAACAAGCAACTACATATATGCCTCGCCTTATGCTAAAAAAGGCGGTTTTCTTCCTCGAACTATCACGCCTTTCGCTTTTGGCTACGGCATTTTACAAAAGAAATTACACTTCAGCCGATTCACTCGCGGCGGAACAAAGATGCTCTCTCATTAACCGACCCATTTTAAATTTCACTGTTCGCTTTGCAGGAACCTCAACCCGCTGAAGAGTTTTGGGATTCTGCGCGACCCTCGCGGCCCTTGTTCTGGTCTCGAAGACTCCAAAATCTCTAAACTCCAAACGGTTATCTTCACACAGCTCCGACGTTATCTCATCAAGAAATGACTGAACTATGCGTTTAACCAAAACTCTTTTCGCCTGTGTTTTTTCTGCAATACGATCAATAAGCTCTTTCTTTGTAACTGTTGCCATAGGCCACCTCATTTTTCAGGAAAAGCGCTCGAGAAATTTGATTATGCTTACCTACCAAAAGCCACTGCCGGTTTTCCCTCTGATAAATTAATCCTTTCGGTAATCCAACAGCTCATCACACACCTCTATACATTTACTCTCTTTGGTAAGCACCCTCTGGGCTGGTTCCGCGATATATTTGTTTAACCAAAAATACCTTACCAACTGCAAAGTCAACCATCCCGTCCTTTGACTTTGCCCTTGGCGGGCCGATTAAACTGCGAAAACACAACAACAGAAAGCACTCTAAAGTACCGCAAACTACTATAATACAAAGACTTCTATACATCAAGTAAATTTTAGCCAAAATTTTCAGATTCTAAAAAAAATCTTACAAAAATTTAGTGATATACAAAAACTCCGGCGCAATAAAACCAATCAATAAATCTTAAAATAACAAAATGTCAATAAACAAGCTTCTATTAGGCGAGCGTAAGTGCTGTATAGGCAATAAGTTACATAAGCCCACATTTTAGTCCCACTTTTATTTTCGCAAATTGCTCTTTTGTATCATTTTAAAAAGCCCGATTCTGTATCCGTACACAAGACCTGTATTTACTCTTTTTTACACCAATTTTCAATCGGCTCTCAATGCCGATTATTTGCAAAATAAGCCAGAATTACAAATAGTTTATTGACCTGACGAGCTATTATGCAGATAATCAGGTTTTTGTATGTATCCGGCTTTTTTACTATGAGCCATATAGCAATTGAAAACAGCTATTGCGGCGTCATAAATTGCTTAAAGCTTTATGAAATAGTGAACTCTAATCTTGCCAAATAAAAGAATTTACACTTATGCCTCCAGATAAAACCATCTTGAAGAAGGACTACGAACAAAAAAAGGACCGAGCAACTGAAGTAGCAAACACGTTTGAATGGCTAATAACAGCTTTCATACTGGCCTTTGTTTTCCGGGCCTTCGTGATGGAGGCATTTCGCATACCAACCGGCAGTATGGCCGATACACTTAAAGGGGCACATTTCCGGCTTTGCTGCCCGCAATGCGGATATAAATACGACTACGGGTTTGTGCCGGAAAAATACGGTTTGCCGCCAGACAGCATACCACAGATGTCCCTACGGCGCGTAGCCTCGCGCTGCCCAAGCTGCGGTTACTATCAGCCGACGGGCGGAACAATGCCGATAGCTAACGGAGACAGGATACTCGTGCTAAAGTGCCTCTATCAGTTTTTTGAGCCAAAGCGCTGGGACATAATAGTATTCAAAAATCCAACGGAGCCATCAATAAATTACATTAAACGATTAGTTGGACTTCCCGGGGAGACTATTGAAATCATCGATGGCGACGTGTATATCAACGGCGAAATCAGCCAAAAACCTGCAAAGGTCCAAAAGCAACTTTGGATGCCGGTTTACGATAACGACTACCAGCCGGTTCGACCACAGGAAGGCCTGTTCAACGGTCACTCCTGGCAACAGCCATTCAAGAATGTCAAAGGTTCAAAATGGGTCCTCGACGACAAAGAGAAGCCAACGCTGTTTTACTTAGACAGTCCCGATGACCAAATCGATTCTTTCTTCTATGACACGTCACTGGGTAATGACTTCAGGGTAACCTACGCCTACGATGATGTCAGAGGATATTCCGATATGGCATACTGCAGCGACCTGATGATGCGTTTCTATGTCAATTCGGCAAAAGCACAGGGCCGGGTCGGCATAACATTGAGCAAATATAAAACCAATTATAGTGCGTTGGTAGATTTTACCGGCGAAATAGCCATTACAAAAACATTGGAAGGCGAAGAAACGATACTCATCAGCAAGTCAATCGATGCCATAGCTGCAAAAAAGCCGGTGCTTGTGGAATTTCGCAATGTTGACCACAGGTTAATTTTTCACTTCGGCGAGGAAGAATTAACATACGATTTGGGAGTCGGTCCGGATGCCGCCGGCCGGAGAGAGACAGATATTCAGCCGGAAGTAAAAGCGTTCGGCTGCGGGAAACTTACACTCTCACATATAGCCATTTTCAGAGATATTCACTATACATCAGAAAAATATGCCAACAGCAACGAAATCGGCAGAGCAACACAGGGGCATCCATTCACACTCGACGAAGACGAGTTTTTCGTGCTGGGCGACAATAGTCCCAACAGCGAAGACGGCAGGTGGTGGAACAGCACCGGAGTGGCCAATAACGGACCGCCATATAAGCCGGGTACTGTGCCGCGTGACTATCTGGTCGGCAAAGCATTGTTTGTCTATTGGCCGGATGGGTTCAAGCTCTCCGGCTGGGACCCGTGGGGAATAATCCCTAATGTCGGCCAGATGCGATTCATCTACGGCGGCTCATATAAAAAACCGTAAATAAAAATCCAACACGAAAGTGAACATTAATGAAACAGGTAGCCGCAATTCTTCTGGGGGTCGTAATGTTGTCATCGGGTGAAAGTGCAAATGCAGCAGGCAGCAGCATCACAGTAAAAGAGCTGCGTTGCGAATATCATATCAATCCCCCTGCCATCGACATAGCCAAACCACGGATAAGCTGGATTCTGGAATCCAAAGAGCGAGGTCAAACACAAACCGCCTATCAGATTCTGGCAGCCAGCAGCAAGGAAAATCTCAGGCAAAACAAAGGCGACCTCTGGGACAGCAGCAAAGTCAAGTCGAACCAGAGCTTCGGGATTGTTTATCAAGGTAAGCAGCTTAAATCTCGTTCGCGATGCTACTGGAAGGTGCGCATCTGGGACAAAAACAACAAGGCATCGGCCTGGAGTGAACCGGCGCACTGGGCAATGGGTTTGCTTGAACCGGAAGACTGGCGGGGGAAATGGATAGGTTATGATGCGGAATCACCCTACCAAGAAAAGCCCTACGTACTTAGTATTGAAGGATGCAAGTGGATATGGCTTGCGGAAGGCGAGCCCCAGAAAAGCGCCCCGCCCGGCAGACGGTTTTTCCGGCGCAACTTCGAGAGCGACCCGGACAAAAAAATCAAACAAGGCCGTCTTGTGCTGGTCGTGGATAATGAAGCTATAGTTTTTGTAAATGGCCAGGAAGCGGGAAAGGCAACCGGATGGAGAAATACAACTATTCTCAATGTATCGGATAAACTAAAAACAGGAACAAATACGTTAGCCATAGCCGTTACAAACACGGGCGAGGCCGACAATCCGGCGGGTCTTGCAGGTAAGCTGCTCATCGAATACGAAACAGGTGATGAATTAAACATATTTATAGACTCTCTCTGGAAGGTATCCAACATTGAACAGGCCGGTTGGCAGGAATGTGATTTCGACGACGCCGGCTGGTCCAATGCAAAGGAGATTGCCACGATAGGTGACCAGCCCTGGAGGACGCCGGGGGAAAGTAAATTGGTTTTGCCTGCGCTGCCTTATTTGCGGAAGGCCTTTTCTGTTGATAAGCCGGTCGAGCGGGCTATGGTTTATGCCACGGCGCTGGGGCTATACGAACTGCACATTAACGGCAAACGCGCAGGCGAAGACTGCTTCACACCCGGCTGGACCGATTATAACAAGCGTGTTTACTACCAAAGTTATGATGTTACAGACCTTCTTGCGAGCGGTGAAAACGCCATTGGGGCTATTCTCGGGGATGGCTGGTTCGCCGGTTACCTCGGCGGCAGACTAAAAAGAGAACATTACGGCAGCGAGCCACGGCTGCTTGTGCAGCTCGAAATTGAATTCGCTGACGGCAGCAGAAAAATAGTTGCCACCGACGAAAGCTGGCGGGCTGCCTACGGGCCGCTGCTTGAGGCGGATTTCTATATGGGAGAGAGCTACGACGCACGCAAGGAGGCGCCCGGCTGGGATACAGCCGGCTTTGACGATTCTGGATGGGATGCGGTCGCAGTTACCGACACAGTCAAGGCGCAGGTCCAGTCTTATCCGGGAGTAACAGTTAAAAAGATAATGGAAATCAAGCCGAAGAAAGTGACGGAGCCAAAGAAAGGCGCTTACGTTTTTGATATGGGTCAGAATTTTGCCGGCTGGGCACAACTTAAAGTTAAAGGAAAACCGGGGACAAAAGTCGTATTACGCTTTGCGGAAGTCCTCAATCCAGACGGCACTATTTACACGCAGAACCTTCGCATCGCACGCTGCACCGATACTTATATCCTGTCGGGTAAAGGCGAAGAGGTTTGGGAGCCGCGATTTACCTATCACGGTTATCGGTATGTCGAGGTAACCGGCTATCCCGGCGAACCGTCGCTCGATTCGATTACGGGAATTGTTGTTCATTCCGATGCGCCTGTGGTCGGCTCCTTCGAGTGCTCCAATCCTATGGTAAATCAGCTTTACAGCAACATCGTCTGGAGCCAGCGCAGCAATTATATCGAGGTGCCGACCGACTGTCCGCAGCGTAACGAACGGCTGGGCTGGACCGGCGATGCGCAAATTTTTGTCCGCACGGCAACATATAATATGGATGTTGCGGCGTTTTTCACGAAATGGCTTATTGACCTCGAAGACGCCCAAACTCCAACCGGCTCGTTCCCTGATGTCGCTCCGCGCAAGGCAACTATGGGCGGCGGAACGGCTGCGTGGGGCGATGCGGGGATTATCTGCCCGTGGACGATTTATCAGGCGTACGACGATACGCAGGTCATTGAGAAGCACTACGAAGCGATGAAGAAGTGGATTGACTACCTGAAGGAAAACAGTGACGGCCTGCTTCGTCCGGACAAGGGATACGGAGACTGGTTGTCAATCGAGGCCGATACGCCCAAGGATGTTATTGCGACGGCTTATTTTGCCTACAGCACGCGGCTATTTTCAAAAATGGCAGATGCTCTCGGCAAAAATAAAGATGCGAAAAAATACGAAAAACTTTTTGAACAAACCAAAGAAGCATTCAATAAGGCATACGTTTCCGAGGATGCCAAAATCAAGGGCGACACGCAGACCTGCTATTGTCTGGGACTTTATTTTGATTTACTGCCGAAAGACAAACGTGAGCCAGCCGGCCAGCATTTAGTTGAGGCAATTCGCAGAAAGAACTGGCATCTTTCCACCGGCTTTGTGGGGCTGAGCTATCTGCTGCCCGTGCTTACAGATATAGGATATCTGGATGTAGCTTATCGTTTGCTTAATAACGATACGTTTCCCAGCTGGGGTTACAGTATCAAAAACGGAGCCACAACCATCTGGGAGCGCTGGGACGGCTGGACAGAGGAAAAAGGATTCCAGGACCCGGGCATGAATTCGTTCAACCACTACGCATTCGGCTCGGTCGGCCAATGGCTGTTTGGGACCGTAGCGGGTATTGAAACAGATGGTCCCGGCTACAATAGAATCATCATCAGGCCACAGTTGGGTGGCGGTTTAAGCTACGCAAAGGCAAGCTATAAATCCATTCATGGCAAAATAGTAAGCGATTGGAAAATCGACGGTCAGACGTTCACGCTGAACGTTACTATTCCGGCCAATACGACTGCAATGGTGTATTTACCGGCCAAAGATGCTGAAAGTGTTACCGAAGGCGGCCGAGCCGCAACAAAAGCAAAGCAGGTGAAATTTATCCGTATGGAAGATAAAAGTGCAGTGTTTGCTATAGGCGCCGGGCAATATCAATTTGTAACTGAACTGCCTCAATAAAAATCGAGCATTTATTATTGTGAGGTTGACTCACGGCTCTGTAACAACTTCGGGCGATGACCTTCGGCAATATTGATTTCCCAGCTTGCATTTCTATCCTTTAATTTATAGAGCAAACAATAAAAATCGCCTCAAAATCCCCGTTGTATTTCTTGACTTTTCAGCCGATTGTGAGTACTTTATTAGCTGTTAAATTTAGGCCGATATTTAGAGTCTGTAACAAAACCTAAAATAGCTCCGGTAAAAACCCTGGATTCCCACTTTCGCGGGAATGACAGAAGGCGATGTATAGTTTTTTTTATAAGCTCTTAGCCAAGGACAGCAAAAATATATGAAAAAAACCGAACCATTCCAGGAAAAGTTCGAGGATATGCGGATTCTCGACGAGCTGAAGACTTCATACCTCAACTATGCGATGAGCGTCATAGTTTCTCGTGCCCTGCCGGATGTTCGAGACGGTCTGAAACCCTCCCAGAGACGTATATTAGTAGCAATGAACGACCTGAATCTCGGGCCGAGAAGCAAACACCGCAAATGTGCGAAAATCGTCGGCGATACCGGCGGTAACTACCACCCGCACGGCGACCAGGCGACCTACGGAACGCTGGTGCGCCTGGGCCAGGACTGGAATATGCGCTATCCTCTGATTGACCCGCAGGGCAATTTCGGCAGTATCGATGCGGACCCGCCAGCTGCGATGCGATATACCGAAGCGCGAATGGCTGCGCCGGCTATGGAAATACTCGAAGATATTAACCACGACACTGTGGACTTTGTGCCGAATTACGACGAAACCCGCACCGAGCCGACAGTTCTGCCTTCAAAGTTCCCAAATCTTCTTGTCAACGGCTCGACAGGTATCGCTGTCGGGATGGCCACTAACATTCCGCCACACAATGTTGCCGAAGTTTGTGACGCCCTGCTGCTGCTAATCAAAGACCCCAACTGCGGCTTCAAAGATATTATCAAGCTCCTGCCTGGGCCTGACTTTCCAACAGGCGGAATCATTTGCGGCACAAAGGGCATTATAAGCGCCTACACAAAAGGTAAAGGTCACTTGACGGTCCGAAGCAAGTTAGATATCGAAACCAGCAAAAAAGGACGGGGCAGCATAGTAATAACCGAGATACCTTATATGGTCGTCAAAACCTCTATTGTATCTAAAATAGCAGAATGTGTTCATAAGGGCACAATCAGCGAAATCGCCGACGTCAGAGACGAATCGGACCGTCACGGATTACGAATTGTTGTTGACCTGAAAAAAGACGCTGACGCCGAAGTTGCATTGAACAAACTATACCGCTACGCTTCTCTGCAAAGCACATTTGCTATTGCGAATATCGCGCTGGTTAATAACAGACCCGAAACACTTAATATCAAGCAGATGCTTAACTGTTTCCTCGACCATCGCAAGAACGTCGTCCGCAGGCGAAGCAGATACCTGTTAATAAGATGCAGAAACAGGGCCCACATTCTGGAAGGTCTTATCTTGGCGGTAAGTGACATTGACGACATCATCGAGCTTATAAAGAAGTCTCCCGATACACCAACAGCAAAACTAAACCTGATGAAAAAGTCGCTGCAATTAGCCGAGGCGGCAACGCTGAAGAAAATTCTTCCGAAGGCCTTTATTAAAGAAAAAACCAAAGGCAAACACTTTCTGACCGGCCCACAGGCCGATGCGATTTTAACGATGCAGCTTCAAAGACTAACCGGCCTGGAAATGGAAAAGCTGGCCAGGGAATACGCAGCCCTTACCGAGCAAATAGAAGGGTATGAGGCAATCCTGGCAAATGAAAATATACTGATGGATGTGATTCGCGAAGATATTCACGAGATAAAAGAAAAATACGGTGACAAAAGGCGGACGCAAATCACCGCGGAAGTTGAGCAGCTGGATGTCGAAGATTTAATCGCCGAAGAAGAGGTTATAGTTACCGTCAGTCACGACGGATACGTAAAACGAATGCCGATTGACACCTACCGCAGACAGGGTCGCGGAGGCAGAGGAATAATCGGCTCGGATACGAAAGAAGGTGACTTTATAAAACACCTGTTTGTCGCATCCACGCATGATTACCTCCTCATATTTACCAACCGCGGCAAATGCTACTGGCTGAAAGTCTATGACATTCCCAGTATGTCGAGACAAAGTAAAGGCAGAAATATCGTAAACCTGATGAATCTCGGCAACCAACAAATAGCCTCAATAATCAATGTCAGCAGCTTTGGTGAACCCGATAAAGGACCCGGACAGCAGCTTGTTATGGCAACCAAAAACGGCATAGTCAAGAAGACAAAGCTGTCGGCCTACGGCAATCCGAGGTCAACCGGTGTTATCGCAATAAATCTTGACCTTAACGACGATTTGATTGGAGTTTCGCTAACCACGGGAACGAACCATATAGTTCTCGGCACACGTGACGGTATGACGATACGCTTCGACGAAAAGCAGGTTCGTTCAATGGGACGCGCCTCGCGGGGCGTTAAGGGCATTAAGCTGCGTCCCGGAGATGCCGTGGTCGGGATGGTAATAGTAGAAGAAAAAGCGGCTTTGTTTACGGTCTGCGAAAACGGATACGGCAAGCGAACGGGCCTTGAGAACTATCGGCCACAGAGCCGAGGAGGCGTGGGCCTTAAAAACATAAAAACAAGCACTCGCAACGGCAAGGTTGTTGCCCTTGAAGCGGTTCAGGGCAATGATGATTTAATGTTGATAACCGCCAACGGAATAATTATCCGGACGGGGCTTGACGAGATACGCTCGATTGGCAGAAATACACAAGGCGTGCGTTTAATCAAGCTTAAACCCGGCGATAAGCTTGTCGCAGCCGAAAAAATAGTCGGCGAACCGGATAAAATCAAAACGAAAGAAAAAAACAATAACAACCACGAGACCAACCAGAAATCTGATGAAATGGCCGACGCAGAACAGAAAGCCGAACCTAAGCCGAAGGCAAAGGCCAAAGAAAAACCTAAATCCAAATCTAAACCAAAAGCCAAGGCAAAAGCGAAAGTCAAACCCAAATCAAAGCCGAAGGTTAAGGTCAAGACAAAAGGCAGGAAAAAAACTCGTAAATCAAGATAGCAATGGACAAATTTTGCCGGTATAAGCTCAAATGACCGAACGCAAAACAAAGACAAATAAAAGAATTGAGCTGATATACGTAATCGCCGGCAAAGAAGAATCCCTTGTCAACGCCGAGTGCAAAGACCTTCTTGACAAGTTGATAGAGCCATCCCAAAGAGCAACAGGATTTCTTGACGTTGACGCACAAGAAGCATCCATTTCCGATGTGCTGGACGAACTGAGAACGGTTCCGTTCTTAACGGACAAGCGGGTTGTTCTTATAAGATGGGCCGACAAATTCATTTCACAAAACCGTGAGTTACTCGAAAAATACTTGGAGAATCCCAGTCCGACCGGCATACTAATTCTTACAGTAAACAACTGGGACGCGCGGACGAAATTAGCCAGGAAGCTTGCCGGCAGCGGTAAACTTATTACGGTTTCACAACTCAAAGGATGGCAACTGCAGAGACGTTTAATTGATTACGCCCTGCAGGCACACGACAAAAAAATAACTCAAAATGCCGCTGAAATTCTGGTGGAGTTTGCAGGCGACGAGCTGCCAAGATTGTATAGCGAAGTAGATAAGCTGGCTATATTTGCAGATGCCGAGGAGGTTATCGATGAGCGACACATAGAGGCGCTGACCGGACATAACCGGATATACGGTGCTTTTGCGGTGATAGATGCCTGCTTAGCAAACGATTCAACACAGGCAATTGAGCGGCTCAGGAATATGTTTGCGGAGGATAAAAATGCAGAGTACACAGTAGTCGGGGCTTTTGCATATCACTTACGCAGGATGTTTAATACCAAGGTGCTGCTTAAGAAGGGGTATAATCCCTCTGATGTCGCGGATAGATTACGAATCTGGGGCAATAGAAACGGCTTTTTTGTAATGCTTGGCAAGATGAGCATAGAGCAGATTGGCGCAGCCCTGCAGAGATTGGCTGCGATTGATTACGCAATTAAAACCGGCCAGACAAAAGCCGAGGTAGCAATAGAACAACTGGTACTCGGACTAACTTCCGGTTCCAGCAAACCTTAAAAATCCATAAAAACTACAATCTCATAAATAAATAACAAATCGGGAAAAAACGCACAGGATTGTATGCCGAAGAGGTTTTTAGCGGAAGTGAATAACTCGGTGTTACAAAATCACAGTTACTTATGGCTACAACAACAGTAGAATTATAACCGTGTTCCTTAATTTTAGCCGGCACTAACTTGTTCACGCTGGCGAAGATATTCCCTGACGAGGTCGCTTCTGGTAATTATACCGACCAATTTCCCCCTTGACGTAACAGGGATTCTTCTGAAAGAGTGATTCATCAAACAGTCACAAACACTCATCAGGCTTTCATCCTCGTCAAAAAAAACCGGAGGTCTGGTCATAAAATCACCGACCGTCTTTCGTTCGTCCTCGGGGGTGTATATTAAGCATAAGACATCTTTCTCCGAGAGAATTCCCACTAAGTTCAAATCATCATCAACTACTGGTATGCCGGTTATGTTATTGTCTGCAATCATCCTCATAGCTTGCACTATCGGCGTATCTTCTGCTACACTGATTACATCTTCCGTCATAATATCTTTTGCCTTGAGCAACACGATGTCATTTGTCTGAATCATCTTAATCACCTTTACCATTCGGCTCCACGGTATCGAAGAATTTATAAACAAAGCCAAACTACTTTGAGCCGGAGTGCTTTAGAAACAACTAAAATGCAGGAATTTTTCAGCTTTTCGTCAATTTCACACGGAAAAAATAATCCGACTCGCCCGAAATACTGCAATAAATCACATTAATCACAACGACAGACATGCCACTTATTATCCAGCGATAGTTTTCCAGCCCTGATTAAGCTCTTCCATTATCGAGATAACCTGATTTATCGTCTGAGGGTCACGTTTTATATTGGCTTCGGAGAGCCGATTATTCATAAAACAATAAAGCTTGCGTAAATTACCGGCTATTTCGTCGCTGGCATTTGTATCAAGGACTGCATTCAGTTCGTTGATGATATCCTGAGCCCTGTTTATATACTGACCTTTTGCAAGATAGTTGCCGGCTTCCAGCTCTTTAATAGCAAGCTTCATAAATTTAATTGCGCCATCATAAAGCAGAACAATCAGCCGTCCCTTGCTTTGCGTGTTAATCGTTGCATCCTTATACACGCCCACTTTATTCATATAATTATTTCCCTTCCTTTGTTCGGTGTTTTGAACCTGAGACATAATTTCCTAACCTGTTCAATACCTGACAGATTTATTTTCCCGCTTAATGAGGATTCATCCATAAGAAGGGAGATGACCGCAGGCTTACACCCTCGGTCATCTCCCCCCAAAAATCATCCATTGATGGTCAAGAACACTATCACTAACCTAACAGCGTCAACGCCATTCGAGGCATCACATTGGCCTGCGCAAGCATGGCAATACCGGCCTGTGCCAAGACCTGGTTTCTGGTCATAGCGGCCATTTCGGTGGCGACATCGACGTCCGAAACACGTGACTCGGATGCCACGAGATTCTCGGCCTGGACATTAAGAACGCCAACTGTGTTTTCCAGACGATTCATCTTCGCTCCGAAATCGGCACGGGCAGTAGTCGCATCAGAGATTGCGCTATCCAGAGTTGTCAAAGCTGTCTGGGCGCTGCTTGTGGTGCTGAGGCCCAGCGAATCAATACCAAGACCACTCTTAGTCATCTTGACAGTCTCGACGGTCATAGTATCAGATGCCCCATCACCAAAGACAATCGCTACACTGTCAGAAGCACTATTGAGCATTGTGATACCGTTAAATTGCTCAGCTCCTGCGATACGGTCGATTTCATCAGCTAACTCCTTAAACTCGCTGCTCATAATAGTTCGCTGATCATCTGAATACGCTCCTGTAGCTGCCTGCATAGCCAACTGTTTCATTCGCACAAGCAGGTCATCAATTGTCTGCATAGAACCTTCCGTTGTCTGCAACAAGCTGATGCCATCCTGAGCGTTACGAGCACCCTGCTGCAGCACAGCAATATCGGCACGCAGTAACTCACGAACAGCCAATCCTGCTGCATCATCCTTCGCGGTGTTGATACGCAGACCTGACGAGAGCCGTTCGATCGACTTTGCCAGGGCATCGTAACTTTGCCCCAAGTTCCGGGCAGCATTTGCCGCCATAACATTGTTCTTAATTGCTAACATATTCTTAACTCCTTCTCAAATAACAGTAAATTTTTTGCTTCCTACACCCTGACTCAAACTAAATATGCGTCAATTAATCCATATAAAGACTCTTTAGAAACATTATCGATTAAGACATAAGAGACTTAAGGATTTATTCGCGTAAATCAGCCATAAAATTACTGGACCTGTAATACTACTGCTATACATACTGATACCAGTGCTTATGCTTCGAGAATAACGAAAAAATATGAAAATTTGCAACCTTAGCGATATGAATACCGGAAGCCCTGCGTTTTACAGCCAAACAATTAAATCCGGGATGCTATAAAACATTCGCGATAAATCTTCAAGGCAGTGATAAGTGGTAAGCCGTAGGGAATTGTCAATACTAAACAAGGATATTTATAGAGCTATCTGTATATTGTAGGATGGTTTCAGGATTATCCGTATAGCTTGTATCATTAACGAGCCATTCGTTAATTGCTGGAGCATCCTGGTTGTGGCGACCATCATCGCCCGCGAAGTAATGCTGCTGAAAGGATTCATTCTGCATTAATTGGTCCTTAACAAGCTGCTGCTGCGACTGGTCTGTGAGGACGACTTCAAGTCGTTTTAACTGAACGCCTGAATCTGAAAGATTCCGAATTATCTGAGGCAATACCTGCTCAATCTCATTCTTAGTCTGCGCCCTGTCAACCTCCAACAGACCTGTCAACTGGTCCTGCTGCTGATTGAATTTTATACAGACCTTACCCAGCTCCGGTGGATAAAGATGAACTGTAATCTGCTGCTTTTGGCCCTGTTGAGACAAGGAGTTTTGAATGGATTCCGAGATTTGCTTGCTAATCCCATCCGTTGTATCTCTGAGAGGTAAGCCATTGGAGTCTTTTCCGGCCTCAATAGACGTAAGCGATTCGCCTACAGTGTTGTTTTGAATATCATTCGAAGAAGCCAACCGCTCGAAAATCTGATTTGAAACATTATCTGATTCCAAGTTGGCATCTTTCCCCTGTGCGCCGGAAAAACCTGTTACATTTGTCTTTAGCATAGCAGAGCCGCCTGATGAGTCAGATTTTTGCTTTTCATCACCATTATTGAATGATTCTGATAATTCCTGAATACCAGGCCGACTCTGTTGAAAAGAAGCGGCTTCATTCGAATTGGCTTTTTCAGCAACAGGAGATGATGTTTCCGGACCAAGAACTACTTTGCCCTGGGATTGAAGGAAATTATTTTGAGCCAGTAGTAAATTGACTCCCAATAAAGATATTTTCTGACCATCAGAGGCATCACTCGTATTTGCAACTGCTGTTCCTTCAGATGGAGATATTACCCCGCCATCTGCGTCAATAACCACTTTTTGTTGTAATACTTCGCTGCTTTGTTGGCTGGTATTGTTTTCCGGTGCAAAATCCATCTCACCCGAGGTCTGTGTTCTGCCGGCATTTCCCACTTTATCAAGCTGAATAGACTGTTCAGTCGTGTTGGGAGTGAGAATTTTCGAATCAATCGTGCCCGTGCCGACAACCAGAATAGAGTTATTCCCAGCAAAGCTCACTCTTCGCCCAGCATCAGGGGCTAATTCGTCAGCTTTTAAGTTGGAAATGATGCTGACAAGTTGGTCACTGACCTGCGGCTGCGCTGTTTCGCTTACCCCGGCTTCGCACTGCTCGCTATTTTGAGTTTCCAAGACCGCTTCTGTTTGAGGTATAATTATCTCTAAAGCTACTTTAGACAGAGGATTTTGCTTTGCCTTTTTGCCTATATTGCCCAAACTCTGAATCTCGTCATCTTCCTGCTGTTCTAATGAAGATTCATCCTCTTCAACTGGCTCATCAATAACCTCTTTTGCGGATTCAATGCAGTTATTATCGGGTGCTTCTTCGGAAGTAATGTTACTTTCAGCAACTTCAAAAGTGGATTGAGGCCTCTGTTTGGTCAATGATTCCGGCAACGTAGTTGCCGCTATATTGGGGCCATTTGAACCCACAAACAAACTTTCTATTGTCAGCAAACTTGCGTCCATACGCCTTTCCTAATATAATTCAATAAATGTGAGCAATCGATATACCAAAAGTGACCTTACAAAACCCGCTGAAATATAAGTGTTTGAAATACAAAGAGATATAAAAGCAAAAAGATGCTGGTTGGCTGAAAATTTTGTTTTTCATTAAATTGATACGGAGAAACATTCCACTTAGTAAGAATGAATTTCCGGATCAGTTTAGGCAAGGAATTATTAAAAGACTATCCCCCCTTAATAGACCTGCCTGTAAAAAAAACACATCCGTCTGTATAAAAACCTGACGCCCCAGAACAGGTTAACTTGTTTGATTATTTTCATTAAATGCGGTTTTTGAGCCAGGAGTCGCTTAACAACCGGAAATTAGGCAAATTCAGGCACTTGGCACGATTATTGCTGATTCTCTGAGCAGGCATAAATTGTATATATAGCTTGGGAAACAAGGATGTCCAAAACAAATAGTATAGTTGAGCTTCTCGAAGCCGGCTTAAGGGCGGAGAGTCTTCGCCAAAGGGCAATTTCAAATAATGTAGCCAATCTCGAGACTCCGGGATATCGCAGGATTGACGTCAAGTTCGAAGAGCTGCTTGCGACGGCATTAAGTTCGACAGGCAAGGTTGACCTTAAAGAGATTGAGCCCCAGATACATCAGCCGAAAAAGACACCAGTAAACTCAAACGGCAATGACGTCACTCTGGAAAACGAAGTCGGGCAATTGGTGAAGAACAGCCTTCTGCACAAGACATATATTCGTCTGCTGAACAAAAAATACAAGCAGATTGAGCTGGCAATGGATGTTAATAATCGATAGGCCTGAAATTAAGAAACCGTGTTCAACCGCTGTAACAAGGTATCCGGAAGAACAGGGAAAGGAATATCTTAAATGGAAGTCAATAACACATTCAACCCAATAGATATAGCGATTTCCGGTTTGCAGGCTCAGGGCAAACAGATGGAAGTAATTTCCTCAAATGTCGCCAATGCCCGAACCACCAATAACGGCAATGGTGAGCCGTATCGCAGAATCGAAGCAGTTTTTAAAACCAACGATGACGATATCGGCGGCATCAGCTTAGACAAAGTTCTTCCTGATACGAGCGCATTTCCCAGGATTTTCGAACCGGGTAATCCAGACGCAGATGAGCAGGGTTACATTGCTATGCCCAATGTGAACCTGCCTATCGAAATGATGAACTTAAATATAGCGATGCGAACGTATCAGGCCAACGCCGCCGTTTTGAAACGCTATCAACAAATGGTAGAAACCACACTTGAATTGCTTAGATAATTCAGGGAGCAATCTATGATTAATCTAAATGCAAATATAAACACGACGTTACCCAACATCAACTCGGTAACGCCCACATCAAACAACGGTAATGTCAATGCGAAAAAGCTGGGCTTTGACAATACAGTAAAAGCCATTGAGAAATATATATCCCAGGTTGACGAGCTTCAGGAGGTATCGGATACGTCCATAAAAGACCTGTTGGCCGGTAAAAATGAAGACATTGTTTCGGTGGTATCTGCGGTCGCCAAAGCAGATATGAGCTTTAAGCTTCTGGTTGGCATTAGAAACAAGCTAATCGAAGCATATAAACAGACTATGAATATGTCCGTGTAACTTGTGGCCAATTAAGATCTTATATAAACAAGCAAATAACAGGGAAGTTAAATGAACTTTCTACAAAAAATAACGTTGATTTGGCAAAAGATAGGGCTGATTCAGCGTGCTTTACTGGTTGCCATTGTTCTGACATTCAGCATTGTTACAGGATTACTTGTTCACTGGGCCCGAAAACCTGATATGAGACTGTTATATCAGGGACTTTCTCCCGAAGAAGCGTCCAAAATCACCGAGAAAATCAGTGATAAGGGCATCGCTTATAAACTTCAAAATGGAGGGACAAGTATCTACGTTCCAAAGGAACATCTTTACCAGCTTCGGCTGGATATGGCAAAAGAAGGACTACCTTCGGACCAGCAGAGCGGCTATAAGATATTCGATAAAGAGAAAATCGGCATAAGCCCATTTGTTCAGAACGTAAACCTCAAACGGGCACTACAAGAAGAGCTGGCCAAAAGCATCCAAATGATAGACGGCGTAGTCCACGCCAGAGTTCACATAGTAAGCTCCGAACAGACTCTTTTTTCATCTGAAGCAAGCCCTCCTACAGCATCCGTAGTCCTTCGACTAAAACCCGGCTACAGAATAAGCGCTCTGAACATAGCGGCAATCACCAACCTAATTTCCAGCAGCGTCGAAGGTTTGACGCCGGAAAATATAACGCTCATAGACAGCCAGGGTCGCCTTCTTTCATCACGGTCGGACCAAACCCTGGCCAACGGTGCAGGGACTGTGGCTGATTACAGAGAAAGAATAGAGCAAAGCCTGGCGCGGAAGGTTGAGGATATGCTTACCACAGTATTGGGGCCAGACCGTGCCGTAGTAAGGGTCAGCGCTATCATCGATATGAACAGTGTCAATACAGTTACTGAAATGTATGACCCAACCACAAAAGTTGCAACGAAAGAAGAGATTACCAGCGGTTCCGAAATTGGTCAGGGCAGAGCCTCTTCCGAAGGCGAGCAGCCAGCACCCGGCAGCACAAAGAAGGACGAGACGGTGATTACCGAATACCAGGTCGGCAAAACGGTGAAACAGGAAGTCATATTACCAGGGGAAATAAAGAGCTTGTCGGTTGCCGCTTTTGTGGATTTATCAGTGGGAGATTCCAATGAGACAGGCACTGGAGGGCAGCAAGCTATGATAATGGAATTATCGGAGGTCGAAGAAATCATCAGAAACGCGCTCGGCCTTAAGGACACAGACACACTGAAGGTGGTTCATACCAAATTCTATCGCCCGACCGAATTAATAATCGATGAGGAGCCATCCAACTGGCCACGCTATCTTGCCATCGTCAGACATTCATCTTTAGGATTGATGGCCGTCTGTGCGCTGCTTGTTCTGAAGATATTCCGAGGAGCCAAGAAAAAAGCAGAGGCAAATGCACCTGTAGAGCAGCTGCCCGGAGCAGAAGGGTCCATTGGTCTTCTGCCTGCTGGGCCCGGAAAAACGGAATCATTAATGCTGCGCAGGCAAATAACCAACGCCCTGCAGCAAAATCCCGAACAGGTCAAACAGCTATTTGCCAGCTGGATTGAAGAAAAGGCGTAGTATTGTGGCAACAGGTAAACAAAAAGCTGCTATGCTGTTGATGAGCTTAGACCCTCCGACTGCAGCGGAACTGCTCAAAGGCGTTAATCCCGACGTGGTGCAGGAATTAGCCGTTGAACTGGCATACTTAGACGCAGCCGGTGTCAGCAGCAGCCAAAACGCCGAAGTTGCCCGGCAATTCTGTAACTCGCTGAAAACTGCACAAGGTTTCCAGCTTAATAGTTTTCTAAAGCAGGTATTAAAAAGCTCTGTAAACGAGGAAAAAGCAAATCAAATTCAGAACCAGATACAAGATTTGCTGCAAAAACGCGACCCTTTCATCTCAATTCGTTCAATCGAACCACAAGTAATAGCATCTGCACTGGAGACCGAGCACCCTCAAGCCGCTGCGGTCGTTTTGTCAGAATTACCAATAAAGAAAAGCTCAGAGATTATTGGTCTTTTAGGTGAAGGTATCCGCGTAAGTGTCATCAGCAGAATGACCAAGTGTGAGACGGTAACAGCCGAGGCAAAGGCGAGGATAGCGGAAACAGTCTGCAGACGGCTCGGGACCGCTGCCGCCGGCAAGGAGAAGACCGCCCTGGCCCGGCCTGAACAATCATTAAGGAAGGTGGCGGTGATTTTGCGAAACTTAGGCAAGGAGCTTCGAGATGGCCTGCTCAAAGCCATACAGGAGAAAGATGACAAGGCCGGTGAAACAGTGGCCAACTTAATGATAGTATGGGAAGACATCCCGCAGGTATCCGACAGGTCGATGCAGCAGGCACTGAGAGGAATTGATTCAAAGAAATTAGCGCTGGCATTGTTTAAGGCCAGCGAAACGATAGTTAATAAGATACGGTCCAATATTTCCGAGCGGGCAGCCGCTACATTAGACGAGGAAACATCGCTTATGTCGGCCCCCAAAAAACAGGATATTGAAGACGCCAGAAATGAAATCGTGCAAGCTCTTCGTGAAATGAATGAGAAAGGCGAGCTTGCATTTATAGAAGAATAATCTTATGCCCGGCACAGTTACAACTAAACTTGATAAACCAATTACAAAGGTAAGAATTTCAGACAATCACGGTGCCGATACCAAACCGACAGGAGACAGAACAGCAAATTCGTCGGCAGATGACGAGCAAATTTCAATTCAGGATTCAGAAGCTCCGAAAACCGCTTTCCTGCAAACCTGCCAGGCACTCAACAACCTAAACACCAAGCTGAATGAGTTTTACGATAAAATATTTGCGGAACATAAAGAGGAAATAGCCAAACTCTCGGTAGAAATAGCCAGGAAAGTATTATCGCAAAAAGTAAAAGATGGAGATTATGAGATAGAATCCATCATCAAAGAAGCACTTAAAAGCGCGCCCACGCACCAAGATATGGTGGTTCATCTGAACCCCGAGGACCTAAAGCAATGCCTAAAGATGCAGCAAGAGGAGCCAGACAGTATCTTATCAGGCATTAAACTTATTCCGGATTCGAATGTCGGACGAGCAGAGTGCGTGCTTGAAAACCCAAAAGGGATAATCAAATCGCTGATTGATAAAAACCTGGAAAGAATCGGCCAGGCACTTGAAAAGGCAGAATAGTTTATGGCTACTCTTAACAGTAACTGCACAGTCAACTTCGATAAATTTCACACGGCACTTCGCGAGGTTAATCTGCTGGACTGCCAAGGTTCCGTGGTTCAAGTATCCGGTTTGACAGTTGAATCAAACGGTCCGGACGTGGGGCTGGGCGAAATTTGCGGCATTCATCTTCGGGACGGCCGACGTGTGCTTGCCGAAGTGGTGGGCTTCCGGAAGGAACATCTTATTCTGCTGCCACTGGAACATATAGAGGGCATTTCACCCGGCGACGCCGTGACTGCCAGAACCACTCCACGTTATATTAACTTAAGCGAAAATATTTTAGGCAGAGTAATAAATGGCTTAGGAGAACCAATCGACAACAAAGAGCCTCTGGCGGGGACAGACAAAAAAGCGTTGGATTCAAGCAGCCCTCCGCCTCTGAGCCGGGAAAAGATTTCCAGGCCTTTGGCACTGGGAATAAGGTCAATAGATGGAGTACTGACCTGCGGCAAAGGTCAACGAGTGGGAATATTCTCCGGCAGCGGCGTGGGTAAAAGTGTTCTGCTTGGCGATATTGCCAATTCGAGCGAGGCGGAAGTTAATATTGTTGCACTGATAGGCGAACGTGGCCGAGAAGTTCGTGAATTTCTCGAAGAAGAGCTCGGCGCAGAAGGTCTGAGCCGCAGCGTAGTTATTGTAGCTGCGGCTGATTCACCGCCGATTCAACGAGTTAAGGCGGCCTTCGTGGCTGTTACCATCGCCGAGTATTTCAGAGACAAGGGCAAAGATGTGCTGTTTATGATGGATTCACTCACCCGCTTTGCGCAGGCGCAGCGTCAAATAGGTCTTGCAGCGGGAGAACCACCAACCACAAAAGGTTACTGTCCAAGTGTTTTTTCACTGATGCCGAGACTTATTGAACGTTTAGGATGCGCCGAAAAAGGGAGCATCACCGGAATATTGACTGTCTTGGTAGAGAACGATGATTTGACAGAGCCCGTAGCCGATAGCGCCAAGAGTCTGTTGGACGGGCACATAGTTCTGTCGAGGAAACTGGCAGAGAGGGGGCATTATCCCGCTGTAGATATTCTGCAAAGCGTCAGCCGACTAATGCCGGCAGTTGTAACCAAAGAGCACAAAATCGCCGCACAGAAGCTTAAAGAAATCTACAGCATCTATACCGACGCGGAAGATTTAATAAACATCGGGGCATTCTCATCAGGAAGCAACCGGCGCATTGACGGAGCAATAGCCCTGATTGACAGGATAAATAACTTTCTTATCCAATCCATTCGCGAGCGAACCGGTTTTCAGGATACCATCAAAAGACTAACTGCAATTACTCAATCGTGGGACAAGCTGCTGGGTCCAAAAACACAATAAACTGCGTATGAAGTTGTTGTTGGATGATAATAGTTAAAAAATGGAAATTAAATGAAGCGATTCGTTTGGCGACTGCAACGCATTCTCGAGATAAAGACAAAAGAAGAGGAAAAAAAGAGAGAAGAATTAATTAAGATAACCGAAAAGCTGGCCCAGACGCGTGCAGAACTTATAACGCAAAGAAGAATCATAGAGGATTTAATCTCCGAGATGTCCAGAGAGAAGCCAAAGCAGAGATTAAGCAAACAGGAATTTTTTCTGAGATACTCAGCAACCAGCGATGAGTTGATTAAGACGCTCCAAAAGAAAGCAAACGACCTGGAACTACAACAAAGAGAAAAAATTGATGAGGTATTAAAGGTCAAAAGGTTCAAAGAAGGTTTGAAAAAACTGAGAGCCGAGGCACGAATGCGATTTGTTGAAGAGCAGGAAAAACTTGAACAGAAAGAGCTGGACGAAATAGCAACGGTATCATTCGCCCGGAATATGACATCTCATAACACGTAATAAAAGGTGCGATAAGCGCAAAACGATACCTTAAATACAAGATTTAGGAGACTGCCGTGAACAAGAAACGAATAATAATCATAGCAACGGCGTGTTTAGTAAGCTTTTCAGGAATGTTTGCCCTCGCCTGGCTTACTGCAAAAGCCCCTGCATCCCAACACACCGATGCAAATAATCCGGCACTTGCCACCGTTGAGCCCAACGAGGCGCTGAAGCCGCCGCCGTTAGCGGCCTATGCAGCAGCCGACGATGAGCTGAAAAGGACTATGACGGAACAACGGCTACAAAGTCTTGTTTACGAGGTTAGGGAAAAGACACATCTGTACGACAGCAAGCTAAAGGCCCTTGAGTTTCGTGAGCAAAGACTGCAGGTTGCCCACGATACGCTACAAAAGGATATCGAAAACCTCGAAAACATGCGGGTTGAGCTTGCATTACTAGTTGCTAATCTTAAGAGTGAGCGAGATAAGCTGCTTAATACAAGGGTAGAGATTGAACAGTCTGAAAAGGCAAACTTGACGTCTATAGCAGCCGCTTACGATAAGATGGATGCCGCCAGCGCGAGCAAAATTTTAAGCGGTATGTGCATAAGCGCAAAAGACGGAACGGCGATTGGGAACAAAGGCCTTGATGACGCTGTGAAGATACTACGCTATATGACCGAAAGGACGACCGCCAAGGTATTGGCCGAGATGGTTAATACCGAACCAAAACTTGCAGCCCTTATCTGTCAAAGATTGAAGCAGGTAACCGAGGGAAAATAACAGCATGGATATTGCAACGATAGTAGGAATACTTCTTGGCTTTGTGGTTGTTATAGGCGCCATTGTTTCAGGCGGGGGGTGGCATATGTTCATCCATATTCCGTCAGTGGCAATCACTATGGGAGGGATGCTGTGTGCGACGCTTATACATTTTTCACTGCCACAGTTTTTAGGAATATTTTCGGTAATAAAGAAGACCATCGTGGCAAAAGTGCCATCCGGGCCGGAACTGATTCAACAAATGGTAAATTACGCAGCAATTAACAGGCGCGACGGGGCATTAGCTCTGGAGCAGGAGATTCCAAAATTAGACAACCCATTTTTCGTCAAGGGCATGCAAATGCTCGTTGACGGGACGGACTATGAAGAGGTTCGAGAACTTTTGTCTATGGAGATAGAAAACCTTCAAAATCGCCATTCAACCGGTAAAAAGATTTTGGAGTTTATGGGGGCGTCTGCCCCTGCTTTCGGAATGATTGGGACATTGATTGGGCTGGTCCAAATGCTCAGAAGCCTGGAATCCCCGGAACAAATAGGTGCGGGAATGGCCGTGGCTCTGTTGACTACCTTCTACGGAGCCCTGGCTGCCAATTTGATTTTTATCCCGCTGGCAGGCAAATTAGGGATATACTCCAAAGCAGAAACGACCGCTATGGAGATGATTACAGAAGGTGTATGCGCGATTTCAAAAGGTGATAATCCAACATCCGTGCGAGAAAAAATGCAGGCATTTGTTTCTCAAGGCAGACGAACAGAGGTTAAAGTAAATATATAAATGGGACGAGCTGAAAAAAATCGGGAGCCCGAAGAAGAAGCCGGTGCGCCGGAATGGATGGTTACCTTCAGCGACTGCATGACACTGCTGTTAACCTTTTTTGTGCTGCTTCTGAGTTTTTCATCATTCGACGACAAAATTTTTCGGAGATTGAGGATAATTTACTGTGAAGCACTACCGAAGATTTCTCTATCTACCCGAAGCGAAAGGGATGCTTTGCTGCCTCAGACAACAATCACAAATCCAGAGGAGCTTGACAGAGGCAGTGAAAAACCTACCCTGGAAAAAGGAGAAGAAGGCGGTTTAAAGAAAAAAACCAAATCGGAAGATTTTCAGCACCGGAGGGTTCTTTTGGTTCCATCCAAAAGGATTTTCTGGGGCAACGGCACCCTTATTTCATCCGAAGGTCACAAAATTATGACAATTCTGACTTCTTTCTTAAAAAGAACAAAAGAACAGGTGGTCATCAGTGAAAACGGGCCGCCGAATGACGAAAACAATGGATATTCAGGTCTGTCCCGAGCATGGGCAGTGATGGAGTACCTAACTACAAAGCAAAATCTTGATAAAAAAAGATTCAATATTTCACAGACAGGCACTTTGCCCCAGGATGAGTCATCAATCTCGAAGCCGAAAGCGGAACGCATGCTCGAGATAGTTTTGCTGAAACGGAGTATTTGCAATTGAGACTTCGGAAAAAACCGGCTGCAGAAGGAGGCCCCAAGGTCCCAGGATATATAGTTACATATTCAGATATGGTGACCCTGCTTCTGACCTTTTTTGTGATGCTGCTAAGCCTTTCTAGCGTCCAGGACCCTGAACTTTTTAATAAGGGCAGAGACAGCTTTTTAGAATCGATTAGATACGTGGGATTGGGCACCTTTTTTGGAAAACAGGAGATGCCGTATCTCGGATACACTAAAAATAAATACCGTGTGAGTAATCCGGAAGAATCACCAGATCTCAGAACCATTGATGCGATAGAAGAAGAAAACCGCCGTAACCTGGCAAAACTTGCAAAGCATATGACAATCACAGAATCGCAGGTGGTCGCACAAAAGACAAACTTTTCAATAACCAATATTCACTTCGACACAGGCAAGACGACTTTGAATGAGACGGCAAAGCAGTTTTTGAGTGAATTTTGTCTGCAGTTACAGCAAAGTTTCGTTTCCAAGCCGGTCAAGCTGTATGTGCTCGGTCTGGCTAATGATGCAGCTACCGAGAAAGAACAATGGATACTATCGGCGAAACGAGCCCAAATTGTAGCGGACTATATACGAAACAATTTGCCCTCGGCGTCCAAACCTTCTGTTTACTCGTGGGGTGCGGGTCCTGGGGGTAACTGGGTAGGTCAAAACAGCCCGATTTATCAACAATCGCACATTTTAATAGCGGTTTTAAGATAGAAACTCGAACACAACGATTGTCAATTTTTTCGACAATATGTTTGATTTCCCGCCGCATCTCGCGACAAAACGCCGTTATCTCGACAAAACGAGATATTGTAAATTCGGGCACGCTATTTGCACTATAAAAAGTCAAAAGTAACCGGGTATATATAGGTCTTGTTCCATAGCGTGTCAGGGTATAGAAAAAAAATCGTTGTGTTGCTTGCAATAATTACGCTCGGCAGTGCTGCGCTTATGGTCGCCTCCCCTTATCTGAAAGGCAATGAGTCAAAATTAGAAAATTCAAAGACCAATTCTCTGTATGTAAACGACCCTAACTTTTCTATAGCAGCAAAAAATAACCTCGGCAGAAGTGAGCTGTTCTCCAAGATGGTACTTTCCATATTGCTCGTTGTTGCTTTGGGGGCGGCGGCCATTTATGCTTCAAGAAAGCTTCTTCCGCACACCGGCCTATCCGGCAAAGAAATGAAAATCATCGAGACTGTCCATCTCGGTCCTCGTAAATCGGTACACCTGCTAAAGATAGGCGGCCGACGTCTTCTTATAGGCAGTACTGCTGAAAATATCACGAAACTGGCTGATGTAACTGACGTGCTCGGACAAAACGAGGGCACATTTGCAGATTTATCAGCACAAGAGGCAGATAGTAATTCAAGAATTAAAAATGACCTGCAAACTTATTAAAATATCTTTTCTGATGTCCATTATTCCGGCGCTGAATGCTTTGTCTTTCGGTCAGGATGCAAACAGGTTTGGACAAATTAAATTATCAACAAACCCTGGCAGCGTTACTGAAGCAAAGTCTCCTGCAAACAGTGTCCCAAGCATTAGCGATTTGATGACTATCATAGATAAGGCAACCAGCGATGAAGCCAAAGACAAGGGCAGGGACTGGTCAACACCCGTCAAACTGGTAATTGTCTTTAGCGGCTTGGCGCTTTTGCCCAGTCTTCTGGTAATGATGACATCTTTTACAAGGATAGTAATTGTCTTGGCCTTTATCCGCCGAGCATTAACGACGCAAACTATCCCCCCCACCATTGCTATTATCGGCCTGGCTTTGTTTCTGACACTATATACAATGTCACCTACATTTACCAAAATTAATACAACCTCTGTTCAGCCCTACCTGACAAACGAGATTGACTTTCAGACAGCAGCAGACAAAGCAAGTGATTGCATCAAGGAATTTATGCTTCGCCAAAGCAGACAGTCCGATGTAACTCTTTTCGTTCAAATGGCGCAGATAGAGCCACCGGCCAGCCCTATGGATATAGACCTGCATATAATCATCCCTGCATTTATAATCAGTGAATTCCGGACTGCATTTGAGATGGGCTGTCTTTTGTTTATTCCTTTTTTGCTGATAGACATAGTTATTGCCAGTGTTTTGCTCAGCGCCGGAATGATGCTTCTACCGCCTGTGATGATTTCGCTTCCTCTGAAGCTGATACTTTTTATTCTTGTCGATGGATGGGGACTACTGGCGAGGAGTCTCAGCTTAAGTTTTAACTGACACATCTGATTTTGATAAAGGTACAATAAATGGAGAACAGTTTTGTTTTATATCTCGGCAGGCACACACTCGAAACGGCCTTGCTTTTAGCGGCGCCAATCCTGCTGACCTGTATGATTGTTGGCGTAGTAGTGACATTACTGCAGGCGGTTACTTCAATACGTGATATGACCCTGACGATAGTGCCCAAACTTTTAGCCGTAGGGCTTATCACTTTAATATTTGGCAACTGGATGCTCCAGGTTATCCTTCATTTCGCCAACGAAGTTTTCAGCTATATCCAGAATATCGGGCATTGACAAATGGAGATGATGACCGAAAAGCTGTTCGGCTTTTTTATGGTGCTAACAAGAACGTCAGCTTTCTTTTTGGTTATTCCCGTCTTTGGCTGGCAGAGTATCCCGGTCAGGGTCAAGGTCGCAATAGTCATTCTGATTTCAATTTTCTTTTCAATGATAACATCTTCGGCTGTTCAGCTCCAAAAAATCACGTTTGTGAAAGCGATATTGCTGATGTCCAATGAAGCCACCTACGGATTAGCTATGGGACTGGTTGTTGTTGTCGTATTCTCGGCTGTTAAGCTCGGCGGGCGAATCATCGAAAAACAAATGGGCTTGGATATGGCGGAGATTCTGGACCCACTGACCAGTGAGAGGTCCCAGCCGGTTGGAACGCTGCTGGAAATGATATTTATAATTCTGTTTCTAAGCGCCAACGGCCATCACCTGTTTCTGTTGATTATATCAAAAAGCTATGAGGCGTTTCCGACAGGCAGCTCTCCCACAATATCGATTTTGACATCAGGAGTAATCCAGGCAGGCACAACGATGTTCACATCAGGATTGAAGCTGGCAGCACCAATGCTGGCAGCATTCTTATTGTTAATGGTGGTGCTGGCCGTGCTGGCACGCATTGTTCCGGAAATGAACATTCTGTTCATCAGTCTGCCGATGCGCGTAGGTCTTGGACTGCTGATGATGGTTATATTTCTACCTTACATCAACGACTTTATAACTGAGTTTGCCGACCTGATGGTCAAACTGCTGCCTTATTAAAACTGGTGACTGATAACTAATAATGAAAGACCATTTAACCAATTCCCAATTTTTGAGTTCTTCATAAGGACAAAGTATGGCAGAAAAGCCGGCAGCCGAAAAGACAGAACAGCCGACACCAAAAAAACTCGAGAAGGCCAGGGCAAGAGGGTCGGTGCCACAAAGTCAGGAACTAACATCCGTAGCAACACTTATGACGTTGGTAGGGATATTGGTCCTGATGGGTCCGAATCTGCTGGAATGGCTCATAATTCAAGTTAAATCCACTTTCGGCAGTTGTGATACAAGCGTTTTTGCCAATGCCAAATCTTTTTCAAATTTCATCAATACAAAAATTACAGACTTAATATTTATTATCTGCCCCATCCTGGCAGCACTTCTTGCAAGCTCCATCCTGGCCTGCGCAGCAATTAGCGGCCTGCATTTTGCGCCGGAATCCATAAATTTGAAATTCGACCAGCTAAATCCCATAGCGGGTTTTGAAAAGCTGGTGAACGCCCGCTCTATGGTAAAACTTTTAGCGTCCATATTAAAGCTTCTTTTTGTGACCCTGATAGTCTGGTCATATCTTCAGGATAAACTCGATTCCCTCGCTGTCCTTCGATGGGCCTGGTCCGCACAACTGCTTGCAGCTATAGCAAAGATAATTCTTGGATTAATGATACGCATCGGCATTGCGTTGTTGGCAATAGGCGTTGCCGACGCCTTCTATCAAAAATGGAAATACATCCAGGACCTCAAGATGACCCGGCAGGAAGTGAAGCAGGAGCGTCGTGACTGGGAGGGCTCGCCGGAGGTCAAAGGCCGTATCCGCAGGATTCAATTCGAAATGGCCCTAAGACGTATCTCCGCAGAAGTCCCCAAGGCAACCGTTGTGCTTGTCAATCCGACACACGTAGCTGTAGCGCTTAAGTATGATGCCAAAACGATGGAAGCACCTATACTGGTGGCTAAAGGAGCGAACCAGTTAGCGGAAAAAATCAGGGAGATAGCGCGTGCTTACGGCGTGCCTATTATAACAAAACCCGAATTGGCCAGGACCATATATTCAACGGTGAAATTAGGCAGTCCAATACCGGAAGCTTTATATGTGGCAGTGGCAGAAGTAATGGCTGTGATTTATCGACTGCGGCATAAGAAATAAAGATTCTCCTTGCAAATTCTGTATAAATTGGTATAATACACATAATATTGGAGAAGGCCAAGTCAACATACAGCAAGGTTGGAGCGGCTGAAAGAAAATTAAAACTCAATTTTAGGAGGTAAAGTAATGTTTACAAAAGTTTATAGTGAGCGTAGTCGAACTAAGTTACTAACAATTCTGGCAGTGGTTTTATTTGCAGGAAATGGTCTTTATGCTTTGCCAGACAAAATCTTTACAAGCGATGGGATTATTATAGAGGGAGACGAGTATTCTCATGTCTATATTTATGACACGCCGCCAGATAGAACTACGGTAAGTATGTTTGGGGGATGGGTTTCTAATTTACGGAGCTACGATTCGAGCATATTCAATATGTTTGGAGGTACTGCAGAAACTGAAGCATATAACCAAAGCACCTTCAATATTGGCGGAGGGACAATATACACCATAAATTCCTGGGATTCCAGTAACGTTAATGTGTTTGGAGGTCAAGTAAACGGTATAACTGCCTATGATACAGCAACTATCAATGTTTTTGACAATGCAAATTTATTTGCTTTATTTGCTCATGATTCTGGAGTGATAAATATGTCGGGAGGAATAACTAGACGCATTGGTTCAGCAGGATTCAGTACGGTAAATTTATTTGGAGGTTTGGTTACCGATGATTTAGCATCTGGAGATTCAAGCATCATTAATGTTTACGGATATAATCTTGGCAAGTCAGCCACCGGTGGAAAGTTTGGTAATGGTTTTGTGTGGGGCGAGTGGGAAAGTAACGTCCCCTTTAACTTTGACTTCTATGGTCCTACCACTTACTCACGCGTTATTCTGTATGAGATACCGGAACCGGCGACGATGCTTTTATTTGTAGTAGGAAGTGTATTCTTAAGAAAACGCAGAACACTTTAAGAAAACTATATATCAGCGGATAGGAGGATAGAGATGAAAAGGATGAGAATAATAAGTGTTATATCGGTTTTTTTAATCTTTATATGCATAATCGGTGCAAATCAAGCGATTGCAAAATCGGTTTATGCTATTACAGACCATGAAGCCAGTACGCTCAAGGCATATATGATTGACGGCGACCAGCTCCAATATCAGGAAGATGTCAATGTTACGGGCTATGCTTCAGGTGCGGTTGGAATTACAATCGATTCTAATCTTGAACTTCTTTTTATAACCTATGAAGATGCAGGTAAGATTGTCTGGGCAAGTGCTAATACCCTCGAGCAGGAGGGATTTATAGACCTAAGCGGTGCACCTTGTTATGCGGGCAATTTGACTGGTGGCCCAGTGGAGGACCTGATGCGTATGCACACGGGGAATATTTGGCGCCAAGTGTGGGCAATATTAAATTTGTAAGGCCCGGCGGTGATTATCTTGGTTTGATTGAAGGTCAAGATGTTACTTTTGAACTTCAAAGTTATACAATCATACCAGAACCAGCAACAATTTTGCTACTTGGTCTGGGTGGACTACTGCTTAGAAAACGAAGGTAATTGTAAATTACAAGATATTCGTTCGAGGAGGAACAAAATTGTCGGCAAGCAAGCACGCTTTCATTATTTTATCGCTAATTACCCTATTCTTTATTTCTTCTTCATCCGAAGCAAATCACCGCTGGAATCTTTTGGAACAATACGAGTATGACCCTTCAGTATTCAAAGAGCTTGAGATTGGTAATAAAATCGTTTACTGGCATCAAAGAAAGATAGGTGAGGCAATTGTTGGTGGTGACGAGATCATATATTACTTCGATAGAGAGACTCTGGAACCAGTAGATGTCATTGTGCATTGGCGGGATGATTTGCCGGACGTTTTGCCCGAACTGCATATTACGAGGAAACAGGCCGAGTCAATGGTTGAAGGCAGCGTTCAGTTTTCGCATTTATACTATATATCGCTCGAATCATACGTTTTTTCACCAATCCAGCCGACACCGAAGAATCCCTGCTAGGTGGTCGCCAGCATAGATGAGCCCGACTGGCTGAAATTCGTAGAATCGCTCAAATCCGAGCTTGAATAAAAAAAGATATTATTGATGTAAGAATTGGATTTATGAATAACTGCTAAAGCCCAGGGCGTACATTTGCTGCTGCAGCAAGGCCAGGGTGCTCTC
>CAZBWE010000013.1:0-36421 GCA_964495465.1 uncultured Pirellulales bacterium | reverse complement strand
AGAGCGTTTTCGAAGTCGGCGATTATATCGTCAATGTGCTCTGTTCCAACGGATACACGAATATAATCATCTGTGACGCCGGCTGCAAGCTGTTCTTTTTCGGTCAACTGCTGATGCGTGGTGCTCGCAGGGTGAATAACCAAAGTTTTGCTATCACCGATATTGGCCAAATGGCTGGCTAACTTGACGCTGTTTATGAACTTAATACCGGCCTGTCTGCCACCTTTGATGCCGAAGCCGAGGATTGCACCCTGGCCTTTGGGCAGGTATTTTTTTGCCAGCTCATAATCGGGATGAGATTTAAGGCCGGGATAATTTACCCAGGAGACCTCTGGTTTTTTTTCAAGCCAATTGGCTAACTTGAGAGCGTTTTCGCTGTGGCGCGGCATCCGCAGGTGCAGAGTTTCAAGGCCCTGCAAAAATAAAAAGGCATTAAATGGCGACATACAGGAGCCCATATCTCGCAGGAACTGGGTTTTGGCCTTGATGATATAGGCCAGTTCGCCAAAGGACTCGACGTATTTTAAGCCGTGATAACTCGGGTCCGGCTCAGTAAGCTCGGGGTATCGTCCATTTCTCCAGTCGAATCTGCCGGAGTCGATGATTGCCCCGCCGATGCTTGTGCCGTGGCCGCCGATGAACTTTGTGCAGCTATGAACGACAATGTCAATGCCGTGCTCAATCGGCCTGAATAGTATCGGTGTAGCAACGGTATTGTCACAAATGACCGGCAAACCATTTTCGTGGGCAATCTTGGTGATTTTGTTGTATTGCAAAATATCGTTTTTTGGATTGCCGATGGTCTCGATATAGAGCAGGCGGGTATTATCCTTAATTGCAGAGGCGAAATTTTCTGGATTCTTCGGGTCAACAAAGGTAACCTCGATACCGAGCTTGGCAAAGGTCTGGCTAAAGAGGGTGACCGTGCCGCCATAGAGCGAGTTGGAAGAAACAAGGTGCTGGCCTGCTTTGCATATATTCAAGATTGAGGTTGTAATTGCGGCCATACCTGAACTTAATGCCAAGCCGCCAACGCCGCCTTCCAGAGCAGCGAGGCGTTTTTCCAAAACGTCCGTAGTAGGATTCATCAACCGCGTGTAGATATTGCCGAATTCCTTGAGGGCGAATAGATTCGCAGCGTGGTCGGTATCCTTAAACAGGTAGCTGGTCGTTTGATAAATGGGGACGGCCCTGCTTAAGGTGTCGGAATCGGGCTGGTGACCGGCGTGTAAAGCCAAAGTTTCTATGTGGTATTTATTCTTATCAGTCATTTTTAATATCCTTTAAGGATAAAATTGCCACGGCCTACTTCGCAGGCCTTGTAATGACGATTGTTATTTTGTCGGTAAACCCCGTTAGAAATTTTTCCTTTCTGCATTATACTATTACTCCGTTGCCGAATTTCTAACGGGGTAAAACCTCAATCATTCTGTCAAGTGATTTTTTTGCCTTTATACGTATATCATCCGGCACGGCAACTTCGTGCTGCATATTTTCAAGCGAATTAGCGACCTTATCCAAGGTAATCTTCTTCATATTAGGGCAAACAGCCCTGTTGCTGGCAGGGAAGAATTCAGCTTGCGGATTTTGCTTTTTCAGGGCGTGAATTATTCCCACCTCGGTAGCGATGATGTATTTTTTCGGGTTTTCTTTGGCGACGAACTTTAACATCTGGCCTGTACTTAAAATCTGGTCGCAAAGCCGCTTGACCGGTTCTGTGCATTCCGGATGGGCCATAACAATCGCATCTGGATATTTTGCCTTTGCATTTTTGATGTCGTCTTCTGTGATTGCGACATGGACGTGGCAATAGCCGGGCCATAAAATAAGCTCTCTGCCGGTTTTTTCGGCAGCAAACCGGCCAAGATGCCGGTCGGGGACAAAGATAACCGGCCTATCTGTTGGTAAAGAATCCACCAGCTTAACAGCATTTGCGCTAGTGCAGCAGTAATCACTTTCAGCCTTGACCTCGGCGGGGCTGTTCACATAACATACGACCGAAGCGTCGAGGTGCTTTTGCTTTAGCTCGCGAAGCTGCTCGGCGGTAATCGTATCAGCAAGCGGGCAGCCAGCATCTTTGTCAGGCAACAAGACGGTTTTCTGCGGAGAGAGAATGACAGCGGTCTCAGCCATAAACTTTACGCCGCAAAAAACAATTACATCAGCATCCGTCTGTGCGGCCCGGACACTCAGGTCGAGAGAGTCGCCGGTAAAATCGGCGAGGTCCTGGATTTCGGCCGGCTGATAGTTATGCGCAAGAATAACAGCTCGACGCTCGGTCTTTAGTCGTTTGATTTTCTCAAGTAATTTCTCGTTCAAGGTAAACCTCTCAAATAAAAATATAGAATCCTAAGCACGAAATCCGAAACAAATCCAAATGACCAAAATACAAAATATGAGATAAGATGATTTGAACAATCGATGTTTGAACTTTTAATCATAGTTTTGCACTTTTAATTTCAATTTTTTTGTTTTTTTGTTTTGTATAAACTAAATCAGGATGTGGTGTTGTAACGGTAACGCCTGGCGGGACCGATTCCTTTACCCAGACATTGCCGCCGATTACGGCGCCTTTACCGATAGTTACATCGCCGAGAATCGTCGCTTCGGCATAGATAGTAACGTTATCCTCAATTGTCGGATGCCGCTTGCCGCCTTTTATAATATTTCCCCTTTCATTCTTTGGAAAACTAAGGGCTCCAAGTGTGGTTCCCTGATAAAGCTTTACATTATCACCTATGATAGTTGTTTCGCCTATGACGACGCCGGTGCCGTGGTCGATGAAAAAGTTTTTGCCGATATTTGCGCCCGGATGGATATCGATGCCGGTTTTTGCGTGCGCACACTCGGTCATTATGCGCGGTATCAGGGGTATCTGCTTTAGATACAATTCGTGTGCAATGCGATAAGTAGTAATGGCTATGATACAGGGATAGCTAATGACAATTTCCTCATAAGATTTTGCAGCGGGGTCGCCATCGAAGGCGGCATCGACATCGCCTTTCAACAACTCTCTGATTTTGGGAATCTGAGCCAGCAAATGCTCAGTAGCATCTTCAGCCATACTTCTGCAATCGCCTGTGTCGCAATTTTCCATCCTGCACCGATATTTGCAGGCCCGCTCTATTTGATCAGAAAGCTCGGTGTAGATATGATACAAAATATCAATGACAACGAAGTTTATATTTGATTTTGTAACTGTTCTTTTGCCGGTATAGCCGGGGAAAAGAATTTCGGTGAGTAAATCGAGAATCTCAAGGATTTTATCGCGCACCGGCAGATTAGAGACGTCGATAAAATTTGTACCTGAGTCGCCTTTATAGGTCTGAACAATTTCGCCAATCAGGTGTTCTATCTTTTTGTTGGTCGGTTTTTTATTTTTCATTTTTATATCCTCCCGGAAAAATCTGAGATATTTATTTTGCCCAACAGACCTTAATCGAACATTTCAGTGGAGATATACCTTTCTCCGGTATCAGGTAGAATAATAACAATTATTTTATCCAGGTTTTCCGTTCGCTGCGAGACCTGCACTGCGGCAGCCATTGCTGCGCCCGAGCTTATACCGGCGAGTATGCCCTCCTTCGCAGCCAATTGCCGGGCAGTTTTCAAAGCGTCTTCATTGGAGATGTGAACAATCTCATCAATTAGCTCAACATTCAGGACATTAGGCACAAAGCCGGCGCCTATACCCTGTATCTTGTGCGGACCTGGTTTGCCACCGGAAAGAACGGGGGAATCTTTCGGCTCGACGGCTATTACCTTGAGGTTTTTATTTCGCTTTTTCAGCACTTCGCCGCAGCCGGTTAAGGTTCCGCCTGTTCCGACACCACAAACAAAAATATCCAGCTTGCCATCGGTATCCGACCAGATTTCTTCTGCAGTAGTCTCCCTGTGAATCTTCGGATTGGCGGGATTATTAAATTGTTGAGGCATAAATGCATTGGGATTCTTTGCCACGAGCTTTTCGGCTTTGGCTATCGCTCCAGACATACCAAGCTCAGCCGGTGTCAGCACAATCTCCGCTCCAAACAATTTTAACAGTTTCCTCCTCTCAATGCTCATAGATTCCGGCATAGTCAGCATTAATCGATAACCCTTTGCGGCACATACAAAAGCAAGACCAATGCCGGTATTGCCGCTTGTCGGCTCGACGATAACCGTGTCGGGTTTTATCAGGCCTTTTTCCTCCGCATCCTGTATCATTGATAAAGCGATTCTGTCTTTTATGCTGCCACAGGGATTGTATGATTCGAGCTTTGCAAGAATCGTTACGCCTTTTGCGCCGAGCTTGTTTATCTGCACTAATGGCGTGTAACCAACCGCGTCTGTAATGTCTTCAAATATGGCACTCATAAGTTGACCTCAAATTGTTTATATTTGATAATTTAAGCCGTGTTTTTCTTTTGCCTGGTCCACCAAATCCTTCAGCGTTACGGATTGCAGGACATTTCTGATCGCCTTATGGACCTGTATCCAAAGCTGCCTTGCCATACAATCGATGGAGCGTGCACAATAATTTTCGTCTTCGACGCATTCTACGGTGGTTACAGGCCCTTCAAGGCAATCGAAAACATCGCTAAGTTTAATGAGATTCGGAGCTTTAGCAAGGATATATCCACCTCTCGGCCCCCTTATGCTCCTTATAAGCTCCCCGGATTTTAGTATTGTCATTATTTGTTCAAGGTATTTCATAGATATATCCTGGCATTTAGCAATATTTTTGAGCTGCAAAGGGCCTTTATTATAGTTGTCAGCCAGCTCCAAAATTGCCCTTATTCCGTATCTTGTTCGGGTTGAAAGTTTCATAGCTGTTCTCCTATATATCCTATCATTTTAGTAGTATATACGTAATTGTCAATACAAGGTGCTGAAAAATAGGGGGAAAATGCAAAAATCGCAGAAGTTCCTGTTTTTTAGGTCCAAATTAATGATAAATAGAACCACAAATCCGCAGGATAGTATATAAAGTACATATCTTTTTTATTTAAAATAATGGTATAATAATATAGAATCTCGTTGCCTATATACATTGACTTGGCCTTGTATAGATTTTGCTTGCTTCGACAAGCTCAAGACGGTCGGGATTTAGGGATGCGAGCAGCGAGGTAATGATGGTGGTGACGAGAGTTACGTTGCTATAAAGAGAATTTTTGTTGAAAAATGAAAACTACAAGAAATAACAGATTAAATGCTATTTTTAACCAAAGAGCAATTAACTTGACAATTTAACGAAACAGGACTAAAGTAACAAAGTGAGTTTTGCGAGTATTTCCAAAGGGATGTTACGGATGGCAAAAGGTCCCAAGAAAAAAGTCGTATTCATTTCCTCTTTCCCGCCGAGAAAATGCGGGATAGCGACTTTTACATCGGACCTTATCAAAAGTACACTTTCGGCTTCTAAAGGTGAGTTCGAGCCGCAAGTAGTTGCTATGTGCTCAGATAAAGAGCTGAAATATGCAGAGCCGGTCAAATTCGAAATCCGCCAGGACGTAAAGAGTGATTATATCTGCGCAGCCGATTATATCAACTTCAGCCATGTTGACCTGGTTTGTGCGCAGCATGAGTTCGGGTTGTTCGGCGGGGATGCCGGTAACTATCTGAGCTTACTGCTCAATAGATTAAAGGCACCGATTATAACAACTATCCATACAGTTCTTGACGACCCCAATGAAGCCTACCGCAAATCAATGGTAGAGGTCTGCGAGGCATCATACAAAGTAATTACAATGAATGAGCGCGGCGTCAAGATGCTGCAGGATATATACGGTGTACCAAATAAAAAGATAGAACTTATTGCCCACGGCATACCGGATTTGCCCTTTGTTGACGGCAACTACTATAAACACAAGTTCGGGATGGAGGGTCGAAGAACAATTCTGACATTCGGGCTGCTCAGTAAAAATAAAGGTATCGAGGTTATGCTTAAGGCGATGCCGGCTATGATTGAGGCAGAGCCAAAAGTTCTATACATCGTTCTTGGTATGACGCATCCATTAGTGCTGAAACTGGATGGCGAATCGTACAGATTCAAACTTCAAAATATAGTAAAAGACCTTGGGCTTCAGGAGCATGTGATTTTCCACAACAGATTCGTAAAAGATGAGGAGCTTCACAACTTTTTGTGTGCGGCGGATATATATGCCACGCCATATCTGAGCAGGGAACAACTAACCAGCGGCACTTTGTCGTTTGCTGTCGGCACGGGCAAGGCCGTCGTTTCGACTCCATATTGGGCGGCTGAGGAGCTGCTGGCAGGGGGCCGGGGGAGAATTGTCCCGTTCGGTGATTCAAAACAAATGGCAGATGCAATAATCGAAATATTAAAGGACGATTCGCTGTTTTATTCGATGCGAAGGCGAGCATACGACTACGGCAGAACCAGGACCTGGCCGAAGATAGGGCAGATATACTGGAAGCATTTTGATGCGAAACGACTTCCCGTGCGGATAAGTGCAAGAGCGGTAACGGCCGTTCCCAAAACAATTACAATGATAGAGGTTCCTGAGCCGTCGCTGTCGCATTTGAAAAAGCTGACGGATGAGACAGGACTGTTGCAGCATGCCAAATTTACGATACCGGATCGTAAACACGGCTACACAACAGATGACAATGCCCGGGCTGTAATCGCAATGACGAATTATTACGCGCAGTATCCCGAACCACAGGTTCTGCAGCTACTCGATGTATATCTGTCTTTTATTATGCATGCACAAAGCAAAGACGGCACGGTACGAAACTTTATGAATTACGACAGGACCTGGCAACAAAACGAGCCGGAGAGCGGCTGTCAGGGCAGAGTTCTATGGGCGTTCGGCACAGTTATGGCCAGGCCGCCTACAAGTGCATATTTGTCGGTAATCAAAGACCATTTCGACAGGTCAGTTAAACATGTACAAAAGCTTCACCCAAGAGGTATGGCGTATTCCATACTGGGTATGGTGGAATATCTAAGACAATTCCCCGGTGCAAGTGACATTAAGCGCGAGATGGAATTGGCAGCAGATGGTCTTGTAAGACAATACGAAGAAAACAGTTCCACCGACTGGCACTGGTTTGAGGATGCCTTAACTTATGAGAATGCCGTTTTGCCCCATGCACTTTTTGTTGCCGGTATGGAATTCGACAATAGAAAGTATCTTGAAGTTGCAGAGAAAAGCTGTGCGTTTTTGCTGGATAATACGTTCGACGGCAAACACAAACATTTCAGCTTTATCGGGTGCAACGGGTGGTACGAGCGAGGCAGGACAAGGGTCCATTTCGACCAGCAACCGATAGAGGCAGCGAGCACAGTAATGATGCTGAGGGCAGCTTATGATGCCACTGACAACACCAGATTTTTGAAACTTCAGCGAAAGGCCTTCGACTGGTTTCTCGGTAAAAACGATTTAAATACTCCGTTATACGATTTCAAGACCAAAGGCTGCTGTGACGGCCTTATGAGCGGGGGAGTTAATTTTAATCAGGGTGCGGAGAGTATGCTGAGCTTTTTATTGAGCCTGCTTGCTATAGTTGAAAGCTATACGCTAATCGATAAAGTCGAAGGCAGTCAGCAGGCGCTATTATCAGAGCAAAAGGCAAAAGAACAGATACCAATCAAGGGTATATCTGGCAAAACCGAACCTAAAAAAGAGGAAGTAAAAAAATCCACCTGAAAAGTCGGCTTGAATGAAGGTTGCCAGCTTTAACGTCAATTCTTTACGCGCCCGTCTGCCGATAGTGCTTTCGTGGCTCTCTCAACAAAAGCCGGACATCCTGTGCGTCCAGGAAACCAAGGTTCAGGATGTTGACTTTCCGGCTGATGCGTTTGACGAAAGCGGCTATAAATATGTCTTCAAAGGGCAGAAAAGCTATAACGGCGTAGCGATTTTCAGCAGAAGCCAAATCTCAAATGTTCAGTTCGGCTTCGAGGATGAACCGAAGGACGAGCCGCGGTTGATTAGAGCAGATATAAAAAACATTTCAATTGTTAATACTTATGTCCCACAGGGTTATCTGCCTGAGTCTGAGAAGTTTCAATATAAATTGAAATGGTTTGAGCGGCTGCTGAACTATTTCGATAAGAATTTTAAGCCAAGTGATGCTGTTATCTGGGTTGGTGACCTCAATATCGCGCCGGAGGCGATAGATATATATGACCCTGTGAACTTAGCAGGGCACGTCTGCTATCATCCGGAAGTGCAGAATAAATTAAAGGAAATTATGCAGTGGGGATTTTTGGATTTATTCAGGATGCACTGCAAAGAGCCGGGGCAATATACGTTCTGGGATTACAGATTGAGAGATTCGTTCAGGCGTAATCTTGGCTGGCGACTGGACCACGTTATGGCCACACAGCCGTTGGCAAAAAGATGCACCGGCTGCTATATAGATAAGGACCCTCGTCTTAAAGAGAGGCCGAGCGATCACACTCCCGTTGTGGCAGAGTTCGAGATGTGAGGGCAGGAGGCAGGATGCAGGAAACAGAAAACAGAAGATAGAATAGCGGATAGCGTTTAGTGTATAGTTTTTTGTCGCCAAGCGTGCCTCTCGCTTGAGCGCATCGCTTCAGGCAGAGAACTTCTCGCAGTAAAGCAATCTTTGGGCGCCGAATGACTTTGTAAATGCCCCGTCCTGACCGCTTTTATGTCGTTGGAATCTGCTTTCTACGTTATCCGTTACCTCTGTATAAAATCGGCCGTCAGAGCATTCAATAATGCAAACAAACCATAATTTTCCCATCCTTCGACTCCCTCGCTGCCGCTTGGTCGCTCAGGATGGCTCGACAAGTCGAGCCACTGGGGAACAAGGATTCGAACCTTGACTAACTGATCCAGAGTCAGTCGTGCTACCGTTACACTATTCCCCAAAGTATCAAAGATTACTTTATACTTCAGCTTTTAAGATTGCAAGGAAAATTACGAGCAGGTTCTCAGGGACTTAAGGAACGGTCAATGTTTTCGAGAGTTTCTGTTCACGTTTGGCCTGCTGAGTCCAAAGATATTGTGCCGCCTGCGACAATATTATCATCGTTGTTATACAGCACAAGCCTCTGGCCCGGGCAGGGTGCGAATTGCGGTGTATCAAACTCAACCGTTGCCAGGTTTTGTCCGATATCCACAATTTCACAATCTGCCGGCTCGCCATAGGAACGAATCTTGCCGAACAATCGTTTGCCTGCCGTAAAATCTTTATGTATAAGAACGTTGATCTGTGACATTCTTACAGTGCTGAAACTAACCTCATCTCTGGTTCCGAGGGCAATTGTGTTATTTTCGGCGTCAATTTTGCCTACATAAAGGGGTTCGCCGCCGGCATAGCCAATGCCCTGTCTTTGACCGAGTGTGTAATTCGCTATTCCTTTGTGTTCTGCTATCTTATTGCCATGCATATCGTTTATGTCACCAGGCCGGCTGGTAAGGTCGGAAGTTAGGGCCTGCCTGTAGTCACCTTCCCCTGCAAAACATAATTCCATACTTTCCGATTTTTCGGCAACGTTCAGGTTTGCTTCAGCGGCAATCGCACGGGTCTCCTCTTTCGTTAAATCGCCGACAGGAAAGATGATGCTCTGGAGTTTCTCCGGCGCTATGCCGTATAGAAAATAACTTTGGTCTTTTGCTTTGTCTTTTGCTTTTCCGAGGAAAACCGTTCCATCGGTTCTGGGCAGTCTTGCATAGTGCCCTGTGGCGAGGTAATTTATTACAAATCTTTCTTTGATAAAGTCCCACATCAATGAAAATTTCAAGTGTGTATTACAGTCAACACAGGGATTTGGGGTGTGGCCACGGGCGTAGGCGTGACGAAACGGCTTTATAACAAGATCTTCAAAAGGGTCGGTAATATCAATATAATAATGAGGGATGTCCAACTGGTCGCAAACTCCGGCGGCATCGACACCGCAGCATCCTCTTTTGTTTGTATCACGGGAGACCGGTATCTTCATTGTAATGCCGAGGACGTCCCAGCCGGCCTCTTTGAGAAGATAAGCGGAGACGCTGCTGTCAACCCCGCCGCTCATTAGTACCATAATCTGCTTATGGATTTTGTTTTTGGGGTGCCAGTGTGAAGAACCTGACCTTATCAACCTTATGTTCCATTTGCTGTTTGACATTGTTAACGAAATACTTTAACCTGCCCGTTCCTTAACGGCACATTATTTAACTTTATTCGGTAGTTTTGTCAATCGCTGTTTTAACTGTTCTCTAAATAATATCCCGCGAAATCGTATGGGTTCGGCCTCTCCCGGTATGATTAGTATGCTGACCGGGATAGCAGGTTCGTGATAAACATTTTTCAAGTCGATTGTTTCAGGAGAAGACTTTTCAGTAGTGTCAGCTTTAATTGGCAGGACATTTTTTTGCTCGATTAGATTTGCGATATCTTTGTTTTTATAAACCAGCCGGTCCACAACTTCACAATTAGCACACCAGCCGGCAGTAAACTTTATCAGGACGGGTTGTTGCTGTAGTTTGGCATTCTCAATTACGTTTGCATCATACTCCTGCCAGTCGATGGGCTCCGTGGAAAAAAAGGTTATAAAAGCCAGGGTGGCCAATGTTGCCGCTATAATGCGAACGATTAGTTTGCTGGAGAGTTTTGAGACGGGACCGACCCAGCCAGCCCACATCCAGATGCAGAAACTCAAAACAACAGCAAAATACAGGACATTGACTATTTGGTCGTGCGGGATGCCCTTTAATAACTTGACGGCAATAAACAGCAGGGCAAAACCGAGGGCCTGCTTAAAGATCTCCATCCATCTTCCGGCTTTGGGCAGCCGTTGCAATAAGCCGGGCATTGAAGTTAAGACTGCGTAAGGCAGGGCCATTCCGACCCCCATAATCATTATGGCTAAAGTGCCTAAAGGTAGGGATTGTCCCTGTATCCAGACAAAAGCAACGGTTAAAAGCCCAAAACTGCACGGTGTGCTGAGAATCGCGGCCAAATATCCCATCCCGAGCGAGCCAATATAACCTTCGCCGGAGCCGGATTTGCTCGCTATAGAAGAGGGCAGTGTGATAGTAAAGAGGCCAAACATAAATAAGGCCATCACGACCATCAGAAGCGACAGGGCAGTAACGATGGCAGGGTTTCGCAAATGGTCGCCCCAACTCAGTGTCGTATTATAGAAGCTTTGCAGGACAATGTTTGCGCCGGCAAGACAGGCGAAAAATAACAGGATTCCAATGCAAAAGATAAGACCCATCGCGATGGATTTGGCTTTGTTTTGCTGGGCCTGCCTGACGATTCTCATTATGATAAGGGGCAGCACGGGCCAGACACAGGGCATAATGTTCAAAGACAGGCCGGCCAGAAATGCTAAAACCAGAGCGAAAGAAATTGAGTAGCTCGGCCCCTGTGTTGCTATGTCGGAGGCATCACTCTTGTCAAAAGAAACCTGCTTCCATTTTGCGAGGTCTTGTTCGCCTAAATCGACTGTGAACCGTATTGTGTGCTCAAAAGGCGGCAGGCAAACCTGATTCGTGCAGGCAATACCGGAAATTTTGACCTTGACGTCACCTTTATCGCCTATCGAGGCCCTGGCAGATAAAATTGGTAAAAAAACAATAAAGCGGCCTGAGTACACCTCAACTTTTTTACCTGTGGGGTCATCAAAGATGCTCCATCGGGGAAAGACGGCTTTACCAAATTCAAAATCATTAGAATCAGCTTCGACTTTAAGCTCAAAGCCGGTGGCAGGAGCGGTTTCGGGATTTGCATAATAATGGGGGTCTTTAGTCCCTTCGAATATGACCGCAATCCCCCGGTTCGAATCCATACGGGCGGGCTCGAGATGGACGGTTGAAAACTCCTGCCCAATCCTTGTAATTTCAACCGGTTCTGAAACGGTGGTTTCGGTCTGGGCTGCGGCGTTTAAAGCGTATAACAGTAAGAAAGTGATGACAAAACTTGTTTTGCAGATTTTTTTCAAGGTAGCTATTGCTTTTGGAAATCTTATCATATCAGTTTGCGATGCCAAGGGCTTTGTGTTTAGTCAGGATGACATCGGCCAATTTGTCCAGTGAGGCGAAGTCATTATCTTTCGGGTCGCCCTTTATCAAAACCGGTTCGAGGACCTCCGCCTTGATATTTGTTATCATCGCGCTTAACTGTTCGACTGTTCTGCCGCCCCAGCCGAAAGAGCCGATGACAGAGATGAATTTCGTCTTGGGGCGAAGGGCGTTTGCTAAAAACGTTGCGTAAGCGGCGCACGGATGCGGGCCGGTTAAAACTGTGGGTGAGCCGATAACAACAGTTGCTGCATCCACCATCGCTATAGCAAGTTTGCCGACATCGACCGTCGAAAGCTCAAACTGCTGGACGGTAATGCCTCTATCCATTAAAGCCCTGACGAAATGCGAGACCATTTTGGCTGTGCTGCCGTGCATCGAGACATAAGCCACAACCACTTCATTTTTGACGTTATCAGAGGCCCAGTCTTTATAGGCATCAACGATAAATTCAGGCCGATTGTGCACGGGGCCGTGACTGGGGGCGATTATATCAATCTGTAAATCTTTGAGCTTTGCGAGGTTGGAGTTTATCTGGTGTCTGAACGGCATCATAATCTCGGCATAATACCGCTTGGCAGATTCATAGACGACCGCCTCATCGTCAACGAAAAGCCGGCTCGCGGCAAGGTGCGCTCCGAAGAAATCGCAGGAAAATAAGATTTTATCCTGCTTCAGATATGTTGCCATAGTTTCCGGCCAGTGCACCCAGGGGATGTAAATAAACTGTAATGTCTTATCACCAAGTGAAAGTGTCTGGCCGTCTTCGACTGTAATAAATTTATCATCCTCTATTGCGAGCAGGTCAATCAGCATAGACTTGCATTTGGGATTGGTAACCACCTTCGCATCAGGATATATCAGCAGCACATCGGGCAAAGAGCCGGAATGGTCCTGCTCTGCATGATGAGCGATGACGTAGTCAATCTTATTAATCCCAAGCTCGATGAGATTATCCAGCAGGACTTCCGTTTTGGACGGGTCAACCGTATCAAGCAGTGCAGTTTTTTCGCTGCCCCTGAGCAGATAAGAATTGTAGCTGGTTCCGTCCGGAAGCGGAATAAGCCGGTCGAACAGCCGGGAATCAAAGTCAATTGCGCCAACTTCGTAGATGTTTTCTTTTAGCTGTCTCATTGCTTTATTTCCTGGACTGCTTTTAGTGCAGCTTCGTAATTCGGTTCATTTGTCATCTCATCAACAATCTCTGTATAACGAATGACGCCTGTTTTGTCCACAATAAAAACCGCCCGGGCCAGAAGGCGTAATTCCTTAACAAGAACTCCGAAGGCATTGCCGAATTGGGCATTGCGGTGGTCCGAGAGCGTCCGGACGTTCTCAATATTTGCAGCTCCGCACCAGCGTTTCTGTGCGAAGGGAAGGTCCATACTGATAGTCAGCACGGCTACATCGTCGCCCAATGATGCAGCATGTTCATTAAACTTTCGTGTTTCTGTATCACACACGGAGGTATCCAGTGACGGGACCGAACAAAGCACACAGATTTTACCTCGATAATCGGAAAGTTTGACATCCGACAAATCATTGGCTAACAGCCGGACGTCCGGGACTGTATCGCCGACCTTTACCATATTTCCTAACAAGGTAAGCGGATTACCCTTAAACGTTACCGCAGGTTTTGTATTGTCCATAATACACCTCTTTTCCAACAATATGTTTTCCTCAATTTTACACGGCCTGCCCGAGTTCTGCGAGCATATAAAACACGGGCTGGTTACCGCATAAGCCGCCAAGGCGACAAAAGCAGTTATAACGATAATTTTGAAGACAACGAATTTTTTTTGCAACCTTTTTCATTGCCCCTAAATTTCTTTCTTATATTTGTTTACGTATAAAGCTGAGTTCAGTTCAGAAAGCGCGGGTATATTAGCGGGAAATCCGGTATTGCACATGGCATGATGTTTCCGCATAGCGGTCTGTCGCTCATTATTTGAGAGACTGTCATTCCGGCCTTGAGCCGGAATCCAGAATTTCAATAAAATGGATTCCTGCTTTCGCAGGAATGACATCTCTTGGTTAAGCTCTGACAAAGCACTGGTCGGCTGTTTGATTGCAGAGGTGGATTGGCTGTTATCTTTTGTAGGTCTGCGGCAGGTTTGATTTAGAAATTGGGAGCAGTTTCCAACCGGTCGGCAGAATTACCGCCGCCAACACTAACTTTAAAATTTCTCCGATAATAAACGGGTATAAGCCGGTAATGAAAACTCTGTTGATACCTACCCATCGGGATAGCCAGAGCAGACCAAAAGTATAAAGGACTATATTGCCTAAAATCATTGCTAAAATGGTTTTGCTAACTCTTCGGTCCCAGCCCCTCTCGGCAAGCAGCCCCACAATGTAAGCAGCGGGGACAAAGCCAAGCAGGTAACCACCCGTTGGCCCAAATAGTATTGGCAGACCACCTCCGAGAGCAAATACCGGCAGACCAGCAGCACCTTCGGCAATGTAAAGGAGCACAGATAAACCGCCCCGCCGAGAGCCGAGCAAGGCTCCGAGCATTAACACGGCAAAGGTCTGGCCAGTTATTGGAACGGGACTAAAGGGTAGTAAGATTCTGGCTTGCGTGCATAAGGCGATAAGCAAAGAGCCGCTGATAATCAGGATGATATCATAAAGTGCAGCATATCTTTTTGCATAGGGTCGCAGAACATCGGCTACTGTGGCATTGGTCAACATATTTACTCCATAAATAAAAACAGGAATAAAACAGGTTCCAGTATTCTTTCCATTACTACAACGAAAAATCCTGCTTTTGCCGGTTATTATATTTGAGGTTTGTTCCCGCGTCAAACGGCATATAATAAATCCTCGAAAAATACGTGACACCAGGATTTTAATCTTTCATTCCCTGATTTTTAGGGGATTTCGATATTTTTACTTTTTGGTTCTCCTATGTACCCACAATGGATAAGTAGGTTTAATTACTTATTTTCAGGATGGTCAAAAGACTGCTTAGAGCGAATTTATTTTTCGGTCTTTTTTACCGAATTTTTAGGCCAGGGGCTAAAAATTATCTAACTCTTTAATCAACAGGTAATTATAGAAATGTTGGCTTAAGGTCTTAAAGATAAAGTGCCCTTTTTGCCTTTTTCCGTGCTTGTTTTGGTAAAGATTAAGAGTAATAACCCGGCTAATTCGTTTTTTTTGCCTTGACGAATAATTGAAAATGCCCGTATAATGTCAAAGAAGTGTAGTATTAATGACGAACAAGATTATGGATTGTCCCGTATTTTCTTCGGACGTGCATTTATATCGAGGGACGCAGGATACGGGTAGGGCCTTTTAAGGTCTTGTCCCACAGGTAGTTAAGTTACATAGACACTTTCAGGGCACATTGAAATAGAGCAAATTAAGATGGCAATTAGGCCCCTATATGCGGTTCTGAGAGGTGAATTTAATTGGGAACGAAATCTGGTTGAAAATGTTCGCTCAATTTTGAGGGAGTTTTAAGATTGGACATAAAATCAGCTAACAATGTAGAAAAGCCAAACCTATCGGTGGCAAAACCGTCACAATTGCAGAAGCTTTTAATTGTATTAAGCTGATATTATACTCAGGCGAAAAGGATTTCGTAAATCACAACCAATTACTGACCACCAGTATGTGTCTTTGAAGCTTTCCTTCCGAGAAAACCCGTAATCTGTTTTTATTGATTGGGTTTTGTTATCTCTATGATAACAGCAAGGGAAAGGTGGTAATAATGAATGGCATAATGATGCAAATCGGCCTGCCGGAAGTGCTCATTCCTATTGTTGCTTTTGTTTTGGGGATTTGTCTTACAGCCATAATCAACCAGATGATTTCCAGGGCCAGAGCCAGAACATTCAAGCAGGAACGGCAGCGACAAATAGAGTCCTCTGAAAAAGAGGCGGACAATATAATAAAGTCCGCTCAGATTGAAGCCGCGGCAGAAGTAATCAAGAAAAAAGAAGAGTTTACTACTGAGGCCAATCAAATCCGCGCCAAGCTGCATGAAACCGAGATGAGACTGACCAAGCGCGAAGATGCCATTGACCGTCAGGTTGAATTACTCCAGCAGCGCGAAAAAGGCCTCAAACAACAAGAACAAGATTTAGAGAGAAAATTACGGAATGTTGACCTCAAGGAGAAACAGCTTTCCGTCTTGATGGCACAGCAGAAAAATCAGCTTCTCAAAATTACGGCGATGGATGTTGAAGAGGCCAAGGAACTGTTGTTGAAGCGTCTTGAAGACGAGTGTGAGCATGAGATGTCCTCTTTGATATCGCGTAAGGTAGAAGAGGCCACCGAAAATGCCTATGAAAAGAGCAGGGAAATAATCAGCACCGCCATCCAGCGCTATGCAGCGGAACAGACCTGTGAAGTGGTCGTTTCAACCATCGAGATACCTAACGACGATATGAAAGGCCGGGTTATCGGCAGAGAAGGACGGAATATCCGGGCGTTTGAAAAGGCCACCGGAGTAGATGTGATAGTCGATGATACGCCCGGAATGATAGTAGTAAGCGGTTTTAATCCGGTAAGGCGTGAGGTTGCCCGGCTTTCTATGGAACGGTTAATACAGGATGGTCGGATACATCCGTCTCGAATCGAGGAGCTTGTTACCCAGACCAAAAAGGATGTCAACCACAAGCTTCTGCAGATAGGCAAAGATGCCGCTGTCGAGACCAATGTAAGAGGATTAAACAATAAAGTGCTCAGCATGCTCGGGGCTTTAAGCTATAGAACAAGCTACGGTCAGAATGTTCTTCGCCATAGTGTCGAGGTTGCTTTTCTTACACAGGTTATGGCTGATGAACTTGGCCTTGACGGCTCAATAGCAAGGCGAGCGGGGCTTTTGCACGATATCGGCAAGGCCATCGACCATGATGTCGAGGGTAACCATCCTAATATAGGAGCAAATTACCTGAAGAGGTTTAGCGAATCGCCTATTGTTCTCAATGCAGTAGCCGGCCATCACGGCGACGTCCCGCCTGATAATCCTTATACTCCGCTGGTGAGTGCTGCTGATGCAATCAGCGCTTCCCGACCCGGGGCAAGAAGAGAGACTCTCGAAAGATATATCAAACGACTGGAAAAGCTCGAAGAAATCGCCAATAGCTTCAAGGGAGTTGAAAACGCATACGCAATTCAGGCGGGCAGAGAAATCCGTGTCATCGTCGATGCAGAAAAAGTTGAGGATGAGTCGGCGATGAAAATTGCGCGTGATATTGCCAAAAAGATAGAAGACGAGATGACCTATCCGGGTGAAATCCAGGTTACCCTGTTACGCGAAGTCCGCTGCATCGAGTATGCAAAGTAGCAAATAGGAAATAGGGTTTAGTGGATAACGGATAACACATAAGATTTAGCGTTGATTGTTTTTGGCTAAATCTAAAGGCACCTTCGTTTTGAAAAAGAATTTAAGAACATGAGAGACACAATGAATGATGAGATTACACAGTTACTTGAAAATAATAAACTCCGACAAGAAGTAATTAAAACTATTCAGAGTGTTTGGAGATATGCTGGCACCCTTTACGATAATCCAGATGAAGATATGCAGAAATATCTTGAAGAGAACAAAGAATCCTCATTATGGGAAGAGGCTTGGTGGCGAGCAGAGACTTTCGGGGAGATTCATAAAATCTTTGACAAATTTGACAAATACGTTATTCAAAAAATGGCAAAGCCCTATAGATTGACCCTTGAAGAATTAGTTAAAGCTTTTTTAGATTTGGCAACGCCAGATGAGAGACACTATACAGAATTTGAAGGATTTAGTTCTGATGATTATAATAATCTATATACGATTTTTGTTAACTACGTAAAGAATAATATTCTATCATATCGGCACTCGAACCCTTTCCCAATCTGCGCGGTTACCTATGAACAAAAGGAGTTTCAACCCGAGGATTCGAATTCAGAAGATGGTGAGAGCGAAAAGCCATTATGGCAGAAAAACGATGTCAGTGTGAGCTTATTGCGTGGGGCTGATTTGATAGAAGAAAGACCTTTGGGTAAAAAACTATATCACATACTTGCATTTATTGAGGGGAATATAAGCACTTCTGCTTGCAGAAACTTACAGACTGAAATGGGTCGCATTCTCCCAACGGCGGTTCGGTCTGCAGACCTATTGCAGACAACAGGTTTTGGCAATGGGAAAATTATAGGTAACATAGGTCATGGAGCTTTTTTGACTTTTCAGAGAGAAATTGAGGGTCTTCCATGGGGTGATGAGTATCTTTTAGAAAACGGAAAACCTTTAATTAGGCAATATCTGGATGCGTATTATAATGATTCCCCAGGGAAAAAGGATTCTATTGGCAGGAGAATAAGAAATGCTGTCTGCCTATTGATAGAATCGGATAACCAGCCGAACAATGCTGTCGGGCTTGCTCTGTCGATTACTGCTATAGAGGCTTTATTAGGTGAAAACGTAAAAGAGCTTTCCACAATGCTTGCGGAAAGAGTTGGCGCCTTGTTAGAACCATATAGCAACCAGCGAGATAATACTTTAAAATTCGTAAAGAATTTATATAAAACTCGTTCACGTGCACTTCATGGAGAACTGGTCGAGACAGAAACTGAAGCAAGGATTAATGCTCGTCACTTAGCTGCCGCTGTGTTAAGTGGTATGTTTTCTCGAAGGGATTTTCTACATCGTGCAGGTTATGAGCCGGAAAGTCCTCAGGAATTACTACAAGACCTAGACAAAAGTTTTGCTAGGGGCCAGGCCACTGGAGTTGAAGAATACAATATCCGTGAGCTTTGGAGAAACAGGAAAGCAGGGAAAAAGGATAGTAGCTTATGAAATTAAATATTCTTTGTATTGGTGACATAGTGGGTCGGCCTGGCAGGCGGGTTGTGGCCGAGAAATTGAAGCCGTTGGTTGATGAGCTTGATATTGACTGCGTGATAGCCAACGCTGAAAATGCTGCGGGCGGCTCCGGCCTGACATCTCAAATCTACACCAAATTACTGCGGTACGGCGTAAATCTGATTACTTTAGGCGACCACACATACCGTAAAAAAGATATAATCGAGACCTTGGAAAAAAGCGAAAATATTGCCCGGCCAGCCAATTTTTCTGAACAAGCAGCCGGCAGGGGCATCGCACATTATAAAACCGGCAAAGGTCCGATTGTTGCGGTGGTCTCTTTGATAGGCCGTCTTTTTATGAAGCCGGCTGACTGTCCATACAATGCGATTGATAGAATCCTGCCGCAGCTCCAGCAGAAAGCTGACATCATAATCGTTGACTTTCACGCTGAGGCGACAAGTGAAAAAGTTGCAATGGGCTATCATCTTGACGGCAGGGTCAGCTTGTGTTTCGGAACTCATACCCACATTGTAACCGCTGATGAAAGAATCCTGCACAAAGGCACCGCATATATCACCGATATCGGAATGACAGGTGCGTTTAATTCGGTGCTTGGCCGAGGTGTCGAAAGCGTCTTGAAGTCTTTCAGGACGCAGATGCCGTTTCCTTTTGTGGTTGCGACCGGTGATGTGAAAATGAGTGCAATCCTGGTTACTGTTGACAGTAATACGAAAAAGGCCGAACGCATTGAAAGGATAAGTGTCAGCGCAGAGCAGGAAGATACAAAAAGTTACGATAGCGACGACGGCAAGCCGGAACATTTCAATAATTATTTCTGATAACAGCCGATTTTATAGAAACACGGTAAATGAGTGGTTTCAGGTCTTAGTTTGGCTTTAGGTGTTGCTGGGCCCAGATAGCAAGGGCAGCACCAGCCAGCAGAACAACTCCAAAGAACCACTGAGCCGGATTTAAGAACTCTCCGAATAATACGCTGGACATCATAAAGACCGTAAGCGGCTGAGACAATATCACAAGGGCGGGTATAGTAACCCCGATGCGTTTGATAGCGACATAATACAGGACATGACCAAGCCCAATAGCTGTTACGCCCGAAATGATAACACAGGCCCACGGCCATAGGGTCATTTCGAGACAATCGGTCGGCTTTCCAAAAACAAAGGCAAGGACAGAAAGCCCGAAAAGTGTATAAATGCTGGTTACAGAAAATCCGGCACGAGAATCAATATCCTTAAAGGCAATTTTTGCCAGAATCGTATAAGCTGCCCACATAATAGATGTCCCCATCGCAATAATCACGCCGACCATAGTCTTATATGCGGAGAAATCCTGCTTAAAAACCAGAATTCCCGTCACCCCGATAACCGATAGAGCAGCACCGAGCCAAAAACGATTGCTTTTCAATAACGGCCTCTCATCAACAAAGAATATAAATGAGAATACTGCTAACCAGATAACAGAAGTTTTCGTCAGCAGGACCATAAAAGCAGGGTCAATGTAGTAAAAACCGGCAGCCCATAAACTCTGCATTGCAATATTTGGCAACGCAGGTAAAAGCGCGTGCCTCCAGACGCTTTTGTTGACCAGGCCTTTTTTAGAGGCAAATATCAAGAACGGCAGCCAGAATAAACAAGCTGTAAGATAGCGCAGCATATTTTGCGTCCACGAGTCGAGATGACCGGTCAGGAATTTTATGAAATTCGGACCAATAGACCACAAAATCAGCGTGCCGATACAGGCAGATGTAGCTAAGACGTCAAATTTTCTAACGTTGTTGTTCATTTTTGCGAAACGTTAAAAAGTTGTTTACTGCAGGAATTGGTTTTGGGCTTTTTCCCGTGCTATTGTTGTTGCCGGTCCGTGGCCCGGATAAACGATAGTATCATCGGGAAGGGTTAAAAGCTTCCGGCGAATACTGTTGATTAACTGCTCCATACTGCCGCCGGGAAAGTCTGTCCGCCCGACCGAATCTGCAAATAAAGCGTCGTCCGTAAAAACTATCCCTTCATCCGCTGAATATAGACAGATACCGCCGGGTGTGTGGCCGGGAGTATGAAGCACCTCCAGCTTAACGCCCGCTTCGTCAATTTCATCTTTGTCCTCGACAATCAAATCAGCCGGGGTGGTAGTGAATGCTGCTCCAGTCATAATAGATAGATTGCTGTCGGCTTCTGTTAGGTTCTCAGAATCGAGTTTGTGGATATAAACCTTTGCATCGGGAAATTCAGAACGCAATTCAGTAACACCTGCAATATGGTCTATATGGCCGTGGGTCAAAACAACTGCAACCGGATTTAATTTTTTCCGAATCAGAAAATCTATTAAACTTCCGGATTTTAAACCTATATCGACAACAAGGCAATTTTTGGATGCACCGCTTTCGCGCAGGATAAAGCAGTTGGTTTCATACTCACCTAAAACAAAAGTGTCAATTTCCATTTTCTTCGTCCCTTAAAAACAGCTAAACCTAACAAAAACGGCTTTAGCAGTCAATAATATTTGTACTTGACTGCAAGGTTTGGTTTTGTTAAAGTGCGCTGCTTTGTAGTTAGTACTGGAAAATAGAAAATGAAGGAATTCAGGCGAGTATTCAAATATGTCTGGCCCCAGTGGCCAAGAATTATTGTCGTCGTCGTCAGTGCGGTAGTCGTTTCGTCTCTTCTTTCACTGAGCTTTATGACGGTCATACCGCTTCTGAAAGTGATGATGGGCGAAGAGGGTCTGCATGGCTGGGTGGAAAGGGAAATCAGCAAACGTCGATACGGAGTGTCCTTTTATATACCGGAAAAGATAGATTTTACTGAAACTGATATCGCATACCATTTGTTGTTGACGGATGTTGAAGACGGGCGCCAGGCGCAAAAAGCAGGTCTGCAGAAACTCGACAGAATTATTGGCGTTAACGACCTATCAGTGAAAGCAGATGGAGACAAAATTCCCTCTGCTAAACTGCTTGAAAGACTTGCAAATTTGCCGTCAGATGCAGAGGTTGGTATTCAAATACTCAGGAGCGATAAAGAAGGTGTTACTGAGACCAGGATATTAACACTCAATGCAGGTCCGAAACCTTTTTACGTGGAACACATCGAGCGGTGGATAAGTTGCTTACCGAGACAACAAACCAAGGATGGCAAAACCAAAGCGATAGTATTTATTATATTTGCGATGGGTGTGGTGACTATAATTCGATGTTTGGCCAAGTTCTTCCAGGAATATATGGCCCAGAAGGTAGTGCAGATTGGAGTAAACCGTTTGCGGGAAGATGCTTACAGCCATGCGATAAAAATGCCTATAGGTTTTTTTGCCAGCGAGCGGCCGAGCGATGTTGTCAGCAGAATTGTCCGTGATACGAGTGTAATGGGCAAAGCCATCAAAATAATGCTTGGGAAGGCATTGCGGGAGCCGATGAACGCTGTTTTTATGATTGGAGTGGCTATGTGGCTGAATTGGCAGCTTACATTGATTTTTCTGGGCGGCGCACCTTTTGTAGTATGGGTAATGGTTAGTTTAGGCAGAAAGATGAAACGAGCCACCAGGAAATCACTCATAGCCGGTTCGCAAATGCTATCGAAACTCAATGAGGTGATGTCAGGACTTCAGGTTGTCAAGGTGTATAACCGGTATGGTTATGAAGAAGACGGGTTTAGGGTAATTAACGACAAGCTGCTGAAACAATTGTTAAAAATATCAAGGGTTGATGCCGCTACCATGCCTTTAATGGAAGTGCTTGGAATGGCAGCAGGTTCAGTTGCACTGATATTCGGAGCACTCTGGGTCACAGGGGGTCAGATGGAAGGAAGTAAGTTTTTGGGGCTGCTGCTTTTCCTGGGCTTTGCAGCTGAGTCGGCGAGGAAAACCTCTGATATCTGGAATAAGCTCCAGGAAGCCAATGCCGCTGCCGAGAGAGTGTTTGGCGTTATAGATGAGCCGCCTGAATTTGAAGAAATTGGTGCGATTGAGCTGCCGCCGCTGAAGGAAAAGATAGAATTTAGGGATGTAGTTTTTGCCTATCCAGGCAGTAACAGGCCGGTATTAAAGGGAATAAATCTTTCGGTGCAGGCCGGACACAACATTGCTATTGTAGGCCCGAATGGCTCAGGCAAAACAACGCTGGCAAAGCTGTTACCGAGATTTTATAACCCGGACAGAGGCCGTATCCTGATAGACGGCACAGATATTCGCGATGTAACACTGTTTAGTTTGAGAAATCAGGTTGGAATGGTCACGCAAAATGTGGTAACCTTCAATGATACCATAGCGGCAAATATTGCGTATAGTAAAGCAGGCGCTACCAGAGAGGAGATAATTGCAGCGGCCAAACGTGCCTTTGCCCATGAGTTTATTGAGCCCCTGCCGAAAGGTTATGATACGATAATAGGTGAGCAAGGCGCCGGTCTCAGCGGCGGGCAATTGCAGAGAATCATAATTGCACGAGCGATTTTAAAGAACCCTGCAATTTTGATTTTCGACGAGGCAATGAGCCAGGTCGATGCCGACAGCGAGGCCAAGATTCATAAGGCCATTGAAGAAATTATGCAGGACAGGACCAGCTTCATAATAGCCCACAGATTCAGCACCGTAATTACAGCGGATGTAATAGTAGTAATGGATAAAGGCTATATTGTCGCTCATGGCCAACACGATGAGCTAATGCAAATTTGTCAATTGTATCAAAGTTTATATGAAACACAGTTAGTAGGCGCATAGTAGAAGTAATCGATGGTTCCTTCCTGTTGGTTTAATTTACCTGCTCTTCGGAAAGGATTTTACACGGTGGAGTCCGAATTTTGCACTTTGTCTTACGGTAAATTGCCCATCTTGCCGATTAAAATTAGGATGTAAAGAAATAGACGTCACATTGTTACCTGGTATTTTGGGTTTAAACTATGGCTGAGCTTTCACGGCAACAAAAAGCATACGAACTTTTTAAGAGATATAAAGGCAATCCAATACTAACGCCGGAGAATTGGCCTTATCCAACAAATGCCGTCTTTAATCCCGCAGCAGCAAAGCTAAATGCCGAGACGCTGCTGCTGGTTCGCGTCGAGGATATGCGCGGTTTCTCACATCTGACAGTCGCCCGCAGTACCGATGGATTCACGAACTGGGACATCGACCCTGAACCAACTCTCGAAGCTAATCAAAGCTCACAAGAGGAAAGATGGGGTTTGGAAGACCCCCGCATCATCTGGCTCGAGGAGCAAAAACAGTTTGCCATTACCTATGTCTCGTTCAGCGAAGGCGGCCCTGTGGTTTCGCTGGCGATTACTAAAAATTTCAAAACCTTTGCCCGACTCGGAAGTCTCCTGCCCCCGGAGGATAAAGATGCCTGCCTGCTTCCTCGCAGATTCAGGGGACGATTCGCACTGATTCATCGCCCTATCGTTCGGGGCGAGGCGCACATCTGGCTCAGCTTTTCTCCCGACCTTAAGCATTGGGGCGACCATAGACTGTTGATTAGAACAAGGTCTGCTTATTGGGACTGCCATAGAGTCGGCCTGGCCTGTCAACCTATAGAAACTCCTCAGGGCTGGATGTTATTCTATCATGGTGTTCGCGTTACCTCAGCAGGAGCAATATATCGCCTCGGATTAGCACTTTTGGATTTGGAGGAGCCCTGGAAAGTATTGCGACGAAGCGATGAATGGGTTCTGGGACCACGGGAGTCATACGAACGTATTGGTGATGTAGGTGATGTTGTATTCCCCAGCGGTGCTGTCGTTCACAAAGAAACCAATCAGCTCAATCTCTATTATGGTGCCGCTGATAGCACCGTGGCTGTTGCAACAGCCGGTTTAAGCGACTGCATAGACTATATTATGTCCTGCCCGGAAGCGATAGAATAACCGCGGGCAGATTCACCGCCGGTACCTTAACTTAATCTTCACGAGCGTTTTCGCAGCAACACCAGGCCGCCAAGCGTAAGCAGGCAAAGCGTTGTCGGCTCAGGAATATTAGTAGAGCCAAATGCGCTTGTATAGTCATTGTAAAACTTCGCCGCTGCATACGAAATGATGTGCCCACCCTGTGGCGAGCTTAAGTTTATAAAGTCGCTGTCTTCAAATGGCCCGGTACCGTTAATCTGAAATACAAAGCTAACAGTCTGGCCCGGATTGACAACGGGTGGATGAATGCCATGGCCGCCCTCAATGTAAACGTCAAAATGACCAAATCCGCCAACAAGAAAACCGTTCTCCAAAAAACCTAAGTCCCATCCCTCAGTAGCAGAACCTTCAGAGCCGGTAACATCAGTCAAAGTTAATCCCTCTACGTTATCAGCAACGTTGAAATATAACCTGTTTATCTTAAAAGCAGGGTCACCCTCGTTCTCAGGTGTAAGGTTGGTTACACTAAACATAAGTGTATTGCCAGCGACCGAGAAATCCAATTCAGCATCATAATATTCCGGCTGATGGGCCCAGCCATTTTCACCCGAGCAATGATTACTAAGTCTCAGGACTGTGCCTTTAGCCGGCGCTGAACATAATGCAAATAAAATAATTGAAACTGTTGTTGCTGAAGTGACTAAACTTTTCATAACTACCCCCCTTCCTGCAGACACTAATTAGTTACTGTGCGAGTGTTAAAAACCTACAACCATCCTGGAAAAAAGTGAGATAAACAACACTGCCCCCATATCAATTATGATTATTATAGCAAAAGCACTTCATCAAGTCAAGAACAATCACTGTATAAAGAGTCAAAATAGCTTTAAAATCTTTTTTAATGTTTTGTTCTGAGGAACAGAAGGTTAATTTTGGATTTTATTACATATATTTACCGGACTACAAGTAATAAAGATGGCCTTCGAAAGAATATGATGAAATAATTGCCTTCTAAAAACTATACAGGTAATTCAGCCCGATACCCGTAATAAATTATGCTTGCTAATATAATTTTGCCCTCGTATTTTAACTAACAAGGTATAATTTCGCCTGGCACTATCTTTAATGAAAATTGATAACTTGTTAATCCTGCTTATTTTGATGTATGGAGCCATTTTTCTTGCCGGCAGCCCGACTGAGAAGGTTCTTACCTGCCGGGGGACCAGCGATGCATCGGCAGCAGTGGCTATAAGCGAAAATCTGTTTATTGTAGCTGATGACGAGAACAATATTCTCCGGGTCTATGATGCTAATATAGGCGGACTACCTGTCTATTCGTATGACTTGACAGATTTTCTCGGTGTCGAACCGGAGCATCCCGAGGCCGACATTGAGGGGGCGACTTTGGCAGCAGACCGCATCTACTGGATTACATCACATGGCAGAAATAAAGACGGTAAAATAAGACCTAATCGCTATCGTTTCTTTGCAACCACATTCAAAGTCAAAGATGGTAATGTGATCATTATGCCTGTCGGCAAACCCTGCAGCACCCTTGTTCACCAGCTTATTAGAGCCGAGCATATTCGCCACCTGAAACTGGATAAAACAATCCGTTTCGACGAAATCCTGACCAAAAAAGAACGTAAGAAACTTGCGCCCAAAGAAAAGGGCCTTAATATTGAGGGACTCTGCGCATCAGCCGACGGCAAAACACTTTATATTGGATTTCGTAATCTTCTGGCCCGAGACGGCGGCACTCATCAACAGAACGCACTTGTTGTGCCTCTAAAAAATGCTGCGGTTGTAATAGAAAAAGGAGATGCCCCGATTTTTGGTGAGCCGATGTTGTGGAATTTAGGGTTTCTGGGGATAAGAGCAATGGAGTATTCGCCCTACCATAGGACATATTTTATTATCGCTGGGCCTTGCGGCGAAGAACAGAAATTCACACTATATAAATGGTTCGGGGACGAAGATGCACAGCCGATTTTACTACGAAAATTAGGATTTGAGAAAAACAAATTCACTCCTGAGGCACTGATTCCATTTAAAAATTCAGCTGGCTTATTGCTGCTCAGTGACGATGGGACGTTGGTTATTAATGTTTCCAGCTCACGCGAATGTATGGATGGACAGTTTAGTGAAGATGGGACCTGTCTGAATAAATACTTGCTCGACCCAAACAAAAAAACCTTCCGTTCAATCCGTATAGAGCCGTAAAGTCGGCCTTACTATAATTCTCTTTCTTTATGCTTGCTACTTCTTAGAAGCTGCGGAGGGCAGACCGCATTGAGATGACAAGAAAAAATGTTACTTTAACTGTAGGGTCGTGAATTTTGTTTTCACCGGATTGCAGAGGAGAAAGAGGGGAGCGTGCGGAAAATCAGGATATTTTTATTCTTCGTATTATTGCCCCAAGTCCGAGGACTAAGATAGTTGCCGGTTCGGGTACCGGTGTTGTTTTATGTTTCCTTGTTGTTCCAGAACCTCCGCCTTGAACCTGACCTCCGGAACCACCGCCGAATGCACCTGAATTTATTCTGCCGCCGCCACTATTGTTAGCGGAGATGCTCGCACCGGCAGATACATGCTCATATCCAGTCTGCTCAAATACTGCTATAATGATTTTCGGGTCGTTAAGGTAAACAAAAGTGCTGCTTGAAGTTGTATCACTCACATCGCCCAGCCAGCATACGAACCGATAACCGGGTTTTGGGACTGCATTTAAGAGAAGTTCGGTATTTCGTATAAAATAATGAACACCCGGATTTGGTGTAATGATGCCACCCTGAGAAGGACTTGGTTGAATAAGAAGGGTTACATCTGTTGTTTTAGAATAAGCCGGCCCGGTGAAAGCCGCTATGATTATAATAAAGGCAAATATTACTCCCTGCTGTCCGTAATGTGTTATACTATTGCTTTTCATCAAATCCCTTTGACATATTTGAATATCGAAGAACTGCCTTTTCGTCGCTTCTTACATTATCCTAATGACCGATATTATGCGCCTTTTTGCCTATTTGTCAAGGGAAAAGTGTAGAAAATTTGATTTAAAAGTTGATATTCTTGTAAGCTTAAAGAGATTCGGACGTTACTGTTCTATAGATTAAAATCATATCGATTTAACTTTCGGAATTGTATTTGCTTTTTTGGGATTTGTTGTTTTCAGGTGTTATTTATACCCAAGTGAATGTTTTTGGAGCGCATTTGCATTGTAACAGGTTTCTCCCTGTTTCCTATTTTTGCAATGATTGATTTGCGATATTTGCCTATTTTGACAGACGTGTGGATAAAAAAGCCAGATTCTAATTACTGCAGAATCTGGCTTCGGAGGAGGGTGATGAAAAGCTATATAATTGCGCCCAAAAACTCCGAATAATCCATTGTTATCTTAATATATATATATTCATCGAGAAAAAAGCAAGAATATCTTTAAGAAAACAATAAAAATTTCATTGAAAATACGATATATTTTATAAGGAGTCAAGCGTTTAATTATAAAAACAAAAAAAACTTAATGTATTTTTCCAAATAAGCAAATTTAACTCAGAATCAATAATAAATTACGCTTGATAAAATAATTTTGTTCTTACATTTTAACTAATAGACTGTTATTTTCCACAATAATATTTTTGGAAAGGTCAAGCTTTGGACAATAAAATTACAATTGCAGACTTGATAGCCGCTAAACGTCAAGGTCGTAAAATTGCAGCGGTTAGCTGCTATGACTATACAACAGCAAAACTAATCAGCCAAACCGATATAGAAATGGTATTAGTAGGTGACTCTGCAGCACAGGTAGTGCTCGGTTTCGATTCAACACTGCCGGCAACGATGGATTTTATGGTTGCTATAACTGCTGCGGTTCGGCGAGGCGCGCCGAATTTATGCCTTGTGGCCGATATGCCTTTCCTATCTTACCAGGTTGGTAATGCTGAGGCGGTGAGAAACGCCGGAAGGTTCGTTGCAGAAGCAGGTGCGCAGATTGTCAAAATAGAAGCAAGCAGGGCATATCTTGATGTCCTTAAATCTGTTAGTGACGCTGGAATTGCAGTTATGGCGCACATTGGGATTAGGCCACAAAGTATAAGCAAAATAGGACGATTCAAAGCAGAAGCGACAACCGCTGAAATGGCTCTGGAACTAATAAACCTCGCCGAGCAGATGACCCAGGCAGGCGCAAGCTCGCTATTGCTTGAAGGGATTGCCGCAGAGGCGGCGGATATTATAACTAAGCGCACGGAATTGCCGGTGATTGGATGCGGGTCAGGGCCCGGATGTGACGGTCAAATACTCATTGCTCCTGATATATTGGGATTAACGCAGGGGCCGAGCCCAAAGTTTTCGAAAAGCTACGCTAATCTAGCAGAGGCCACAATTGATGCTTTCAAAAACTATAGCAAAGAAACCAAGAGCGGGCAGTTCCCGGACGCCAGCCATAGTTATCATATGAAATCCGGGGAGGTTGGGAGACTTCAGGAATTGCTGAATAAGGGAGGCAGGAGACAAAGACAGGAAGACACAAAGAAATCAGATATATAAATTAAAAAATTCGAGTCTTGGCGCCTTAGTGGCCAAAAAAGGTTAAAGGCGACAAGTTCCGCCGCATTAGTTTTGCCACAAAGGCCTGAAGATACCAAGAATATAACATATTTGTTTTTTATCTTTGTGCCTTCGTGGCTAATCCTGTTTTCCGACAGGAAGACGCGGGGGCTGAAAGACACACACTAAGGGGTAATTTTTAGTTCATTGCGACAAGCCCCGCCCCTGCTATTGTCTTGAGGAAGGGTTGGGGCAAGTCTGCTCAGACCAACAAAAAAATGCTTCTTGACTTGAGCATCACTAATTAGTAAAAAAGGGCTGATTTATTAAGAAACAAAGAACAAAGAACAATTTAAGGATGACTATTATGAATAAGAGAGTTGTTTTTTTAATTTTAGTAGTATCTTTCAGTACCGGCTTTGTCCGGCAGAAGAATTGTCGGGCTGAAGAGATTTGGCGGGAAGCGGAGACAGCCGATACGATGGCAGCGCCGCTGGAGATTTTTCCTGATGGGACATTCGACCCGGTCAAAACAGTGGGCGGGCAGGGAGAGCCGTCGGGAGGAAAGTATATCGGGACAACCGGAGATGTTGACGGCAACAACGACCTGATTTACACAGAAGGTGCAAAGTATAATTTTACGGTTAAGGGAGGGACATACAAAGTTGTGGCCCGGGTGAGTAACGTAGAAGATGATTCATTCTGGATGCGAATACCCGGGGCGACAACGAATACGAAAAACAACAGCGCCGGGTGGGTATTATGGAACGGCATAAGGCCGGAAACGGCTGATTGGCACTGGGTAAACGTTCACAGCAGCGATGATAATAAACAGGTTGTTCATTTCACATTGCAGGCGGGGACACACACGGTGGAGTGGATGCATCGAGAAAATGAAAATTTCCTTGACGGTTTCATTATAACCAGCAACCTGGAGCTCGACCCGGCGACCTTGCCTGATGTTATTGGCGAAGGGCCAAAAATTTCAGAAAAGGCCTCTAATCCGAAACCGGCTGATAAAGAACAAGATGTGCCTTGTAAGGTGGTTCTTAGCTGGACGCCGGGAAAGTTTGCACCGGCAACAGACGGCCATAGGATTTACCTCAGCGAGGAGTTCAAAGACGTAAATGAAGGTCTTGCCGGGGCACTTCAAAAAGACCCGGTTGAAGATACTCCCCAGGACAGCAGCGGGTATCCCACTACTGGAACTCTTGACCTGGGATTTGGCAAGACGTACTATTGGCGAGTTGACGAGGCCAACGGCACTACCGGCTGGGATAAAGGTGATGTCTGGCAATTTACGGTTGAGCCCCTTACAAAGGAGCTTACTTTTGCTGAGATAAAAAATGTCACGGCTGTCAGTGCGGACAGTAACGATACGGGACCTGAAAGAACCGTGGACCGTTCCGGACTGGATGCTGATGGCGCACATTCGACAAAAACTACGGATATGTGGCTGAGCAAAAGCCACTCGCCGGGACAGGCCTGGGTGAAGTACGAGTTCGAAAGGGCCTACAAGCTTCATAAGATGTGGGTATGGAACTATAACGGAACCGGAGCGGGGACTCTTTATGGCATTAAGGATGTTACTATTGAGTACTCGACCGATGGAGCCGACTGGACGGCATTGGGCACTTACGAAATTGCCAAAGGTAGCGGTGAGCCAAAATATGCACACAATACTACTATTGGCTTTGAAGGCAAGGTAGCCAGGTATGTCAGGATTACTGCCAACAGCAACCATAGCAACGGGGCACTTGACCAGTACGGCCTAAGCGAGGTTCGCTTTTTCTATATACCGGTGTTTGTAAGATAAGCTGAACGGCAGAATGCAGAAGACGGGAGACAGAATACAGGAGACGGAAGGCGGAATAGATGGAATCAGTGGAATTAAGAACGGCGATAGAGAATTTAGGGGCCCGGATAGAAAATATCCGGGACTGGCTTTGACTTGTCTAACAAAAAGGCCGAATTAGCAAATCTCGAAAAGAAAATGAGTCAGACGGGATTCTGGGACAATCCCAATAAGGCCCAATCGGTAGTATCTCAGCTAAGCGCACTTAAATCGGTAATTGAGCCGGTGGAAGAGATTAACAGCGAGTATAAAGATATTCAGGAACTATTGGAATTGGCGGCCGATGAGGATGAGTTAAAACAGGTGCAGGAAGACCTGGATGTGCTTGAAAGAAGGTGTGAACAAATAGAGCTGGCGGGGCTTTTATCCGGTCCCAACGATATGAAGAATTGTTTTTTCAGCATTCATGCCGGTGCCGGTGGGACGGAAAGCTGCGACTGGACAAATATGCTGCTTAGGATGTACAAGCGGTACTTCGAGCATAACAAATACAAGTTTCAGGAGCTTGATATTACCCCGGGCGAAGAGGTGGGGATTCGGTCGATAACGCTGCGGGTCAACGGGCCCTTTGCATACGGGAAGCTCTCTTGTGAGGTGGGCGTTCACCGACTGGTGCGGATTAGCCCGTTCGATTCCAACAAGAGACGGCATACGAGCTTTGCTGCTGTGGACTGCATACCTGAATTTGATTCTGGCAGTGCTGCCGGAGACGTTGAAATAAACGAAGAAGACCTGCGGATTGATTTTTACCGGGCCGGAGGTGCCGGCGGACAACACGTGAACAAGACCAGCTCAGCAGTGCGGATTACCCACGAGCCGACCGGTATCGTGGTGCAATGTCAAAGCGAACGAAGCCAGCACAGAAACAGGGCCGAGGCGATGAAAGTTCTCAAGGCCAGATTGTATATGCTCGAGCAGCAAAAACGTGATGCCGAGCTTGCAAAACTGTATGGAGAGAAGGGAGAAATCGCCTGGGGAAACCAGATACGAAGCTATGTCTTGCAGCCATACCAGATGGTTAAGGACCATCGAACCGACTTCCAAACCGGCAATGTAAATGCAGTGCTGGACGGGGAGCTTGAAGGATTTATTGAAAGCTATTTGCGATACAAGGTAAAAAAGAAAATTTAGTTCATTGTTTTTAGTTTTAAGTTTTGAGTTAGTTGAATAAACAAATTAAAATAAAGGGGGAAGTTAAAGGTCAGGGAAAATGAAACAGATTATAGATGTAGAGCTGAAAACTCGGAAAGTTGATTTTGGCGAATGCAAGACGGACTTGCTTGCGGTAGGGCATTTCTCCGACGTTAAAGGGCTGGGGACATTGAGCAGGGAGATAGACCGCAAGCTCGATGGTGAGATTGAGCGATTGATTAAATTAGGCGATTTCAAGGGTAAGGAGGGAACAAGTGCAATTGTTTATGGCAACGACAGAGTCGGCGCCAAGAGGATTTTGCTGATTGGTCTCGGTGAAAAGAAAAAGGCAACGCTCGATACGGTTCGCAAGGCGGCGGCAAACGCAGCAAAGAAGTCGGTGGAAATAAAAGCAAATTCTCTCAGTCTGGCATTGCACAGGGCATTTAGTGGGCGTTTTGATTTGGCGGCTATGGGCAGGGTCATAGCTGAGGGGATATATTTTGGCAGCTATCGTTACGATGAATTTGTTACCGAGAGCGAAAATGGACGATTGAGCTCACTTGGCGTTGAGGTGATAGATTTTGACTTGGCAGCGATAAAAAAGCTGAATAACGGCGTTATAAGCGGAGCCATTATCGGTAAAGCGCAAAGTTATGCACGGACGCTGGCGAATCGGCCGGCTAATGTAATAAATCCGCCCAAATTAGCGGCTGTTGCAAAAGATTTGGCTCGTGCTTCAAAAGGATTGAATTGCACGGTTTTTGACGAGAAGCAAATGGCTGCAAAGGGAATGGGTGGAGTGCTCGCAGTCGGTTCGGGCTCAAAGACTGCTCCAAGGTTCATTATTCTGAAATATAGCCCCGCTGGCAAATCGGCAGGTTCTCGGCCAACGGTTGCGCTGGTGGGCAAAGCAATAACGTTTGATTCCGGGGGGCTCAGTATTAAACCGGCTGCCAATATGGATGAGATGAAATTAGATAAAACCGGCGGGGTTACTGTATTGGGGACAATGAAGGCCGTGGCTGAGCTGGGACTGCCTTTGAATATATATGGAATTATACCTTCAGCAGAGAATATGCCGGGCGGGACAAGCTATCGGCCAGGTGACATCATTACCACTTTCAGCGGCAAAACCGTTGAGGTATTGAATACGGATGCCGAGGGTAGGATGATACTTTGTGATGCCCTTAGCTACGCGGTCAGGCAAAAGTGTGATATTATTATTGACATAGCAACACTGACAGGCGCCTGCAAGGTTGCTTTAGGTAACTATATGGCAGGGCTGATGAGCAACGATGAGAAGCTGATGAGACAGCTGCAAAGAGCAGCAGAAGACAGCGGAGAGAAGGTCTGGCCTATGCCGAGCAGTGATGAGTATGCACAAGAGATGAAGAGCAAGGTAGCTGATTTGAAGAATATCGGCAGTAAATGGGGCGGTGCCTGCACAGCGGCAGCGTTTTTGAGACAGTTTGTTGGTGATACAAGATGGGCACATCTGGATATAGCGGGGGTGGAAATTTTCGAGAAGGCCACGGAATTTACAACAGAGGGCTCGAGCGGATTTGGTGTCCGGCTTTTGACGAACTATCTTATGAATTTGGCAGGAAAATAAGTTACGACTTGATGAATTTCGTTCGAACGGCATAGAAGGGACGACGATGAGTGCTAAAAGCAGATTGAATATTGATGCAGACAGGATTAAAAAGGCAGTAACGGAAATACTTTTAGCGGTTGGTGAGGACACCAAGCGTGATGGATTAAAGAAGACGCCGGAGCGGGTGGCGAGGATGTATGCTGAGCTTCTGGCTGGAATGAATGAAGACCCGAAAGAACATCTTAAAAGTGTTTTTAATGAAAACTATGATGAGATTGTTCTGCTGCGGAATATTCCTTTTTACAGTATTTGCGAGCATCACCTGATGCCCTTTATCGGTAAGGCCGCTGTTGCTTATATACCCTCCGGGGCGGTGCTCGGTGTCAGTAAATTAGCACGTATTGTTGACTGCTTTGCTCGGCGGCTGCAGTCGCAGGAAAGACTTACGTATCAGATAGCAGATTTTATGATGAGCAGCTTGAAACCGCTGGGTGTTGCGGTTGTGCTGGAAGCATCACATAGCTGTATGACAATTCGCGGTATAAAAAAGCCCGGCTCGATGATGGTAACATCGGCGCTTCGGGGGATATTCAGGAGGGACCCCAGAAGCCGGAATGAGGTTTTGAGTCTGATGCATAACGGCAGCAAATAAACGGATTTTTTATGCACAAGACAGCAAGGCAGGTGCGGTTTTCGATAAATCCTTTTTTGCCGGCGGACAGCGACGGCTATAATTCGTTTGCTTCCAGGCCATCAGGCGAGGGATTATCAATATTTTTCGAATTGCTGGTGGAGGTGGCCGGCGAAGTTGAGCCGACGACGGGATTCGTTGTCAACGTGGATGATATCGATGAAAGCGTCCGCCGATTTGCCGTGCCGATCTTTGCAAGGCGAATAAGAGAGGATTTTCGCCAGGGCAGGCATATCGGATTTTTTGAAATAGCTGCGCTTTTAGGAACAGCGTGGGGACAATTGGCTGATAGGTTTGGGTCGGCGAAGCTGAGCAAATTGAGTTTGAATCTGAATCCTTTCAGAAAAGTGGAGATAAATTCAGAGGATTCGAAAATGATTTATTTTGGCGAGAAGTTCGAGTTTGCTGCGACACATAAGCTCTGGAACGAGCAGTTAAGTGATGCGCGTAATTTTGAGATTTTCGGCAACTGCGCCAATCCTACCGGACATGGGCATAACTATATTATTGAGGTTACTGTAAAAAAACCGGCAGGCAGTGACAGTTTTTGCATCGGGGATTTCGAGAAAATAGTGTATAATGAACTTATCAAACTTGTTGACCATAAGAATCTAAATGTTGATGTTGCCGAGTTTAAAAAGACCAATCCAACCGTTGAAAATATTGCGGGTTTTGCGTGGAACAAACTCGAAGGCAAATTTAGCGGAGCGAAACTGCACTGTATTACTGTCTGGGAAACCGATAAGACATATTGTTCATACTATGGAGAGTAAGTAAGCTTTTTTATTTAGTAACAAACAGCTTTTCGTTCTAATCGGTTTATTTTCTGCGTTTTTTAATGAGTGCCAAACCGCCTATACCGAGCAGCAAAGCGGTCGCCGGTTCTGGAATTACAGTCACCTGGAACTCTGTGTCGTCGAAGAAAGCGTTGAGCCAGGTTCCTTCCTCTTTCCGGCCGAGCAGTTCATATCGTATAGTCCTCGTGCCGGCAGGGACAGAACCATCGAGAGTTTGCTGAATCCAGGTGAGATTTGGTGATTCAACAAGGCCGGTTGAGACACTACCGATTTCCGATGCGAATTCATCAAGGAAATAAAGAGTTAATTGCGCGTAGTCTGCGCCTGACATGCTTTGGGCATTTTCGGTTTGCATGTATGTGCTTGCCTGGAAGGTAATCAGGTCTGCATCTATATCAGAAGCATAACCGCTCATATTGGTGTCCTGATAGAGGACACGCTCAGTAATAGCGCTGCCTACAGCTTGTCCACACATATTGAAAAACCAGTCTCCTGAATGTGGATAAACCCAACCCGAAGTTTCCTTCTGAGATTGTGAAGCGACGACAACCAGTGGGTCATCAGTTGACCAGTTGGCTAAACTACCGGTTTCTGCTCCGGGATTACTAAGCATGTTGAGGCCCATTGCTGGGCCGGTTGGGTAGATAATCAGAACAATTGACAGACCCAAAAGCCATATCTTTGGTTTTCTTAGCACCATCTTAATCATCTTTCCTTCTCCTAAATTTGTGCTCTTCGCTCGGCAAAGCAAATTAAGCCAAAGCTTTGCCTGGATTTATGACCTCCCTGTTTTGTGGAGTAGCTTGATATGCTGCTTCGCACCACCATCCTGTAAAAATACCGTACACAATTTAGCTCAAATTGTCAAGGCAAAAGTCCTATAAAAAAAAATTTTCGATAAAAATACGTGATTTTACGGTTGCAAAGGTTCGTTTAGATGATGAGTTTGAATCGGAATATGGAAATTTCGGATTTATTTGTTATAATCGACCTATAAAAGGAGTGTTTTTCAAATTTTAGGGCATATAGCGCATTATGAACCAATTGGCCTTTGGGGGCGTATAAATTTTTACGCAAAATTGGTGGTATGAGTTCGTAGGAGGCGTGTCTTGACTAAAGCTATGTTCTTTATTTGACGATACTTATGTTATAATAGGACATCCAGCC